>DOBT01000214.1 GCA_003503675.1 Cyanobacteria bacterium UBA8530
GGCGGGGTTGGTGCCGTGGGCGGAATCGGGAACCAGGACCTTGGTCCGCTTCTCGCCCCTGGATTCATGGTAGGCCTTCACCATGAGGATGCCGGTCAATTCCCCGTGGGCCCCCGCGGCGGGCTGGAGGGTGAAGCAGTCCATTCCGGATATTTTGGCCAGGTCTTCCTGCAGGTTGTACATCAATTCGAGGGCGCCCTGGGCGTATTTCTCTTCCTGGTAGGGATGGAGGTTGGCGAAGCCGTCCAGTCGAGCCACGACTTCGTTGACCTTGGGGTTGTACTTCANNGGGTGTAGTGACGCACCACGTCGAGTTCGGAGCACTCGGGAAGGGCGGGCGCTTCCTTCCGGAGGAAGCTCTCGGGAAGGAGGTTCTTTTTTTCAGGCAGGAAGGAAGAGGGAACCTTGACTCCTTTTCTGCCGGGAACGCTTTTTTCGAAGATCAGTTTTTCCAATTTCTTTTCCATCTTTTTTTCCATATCATTGCAAGCAGAGGTTCTGCTTGAACTCCTTCCTCTGGTGAATGCGTTCGAGAACCTCGATGAAGCGCTCGATCTCGGCTTCGCTGTTGGTTTCGGTCACGCAGGTGAGGAAACAGTTTTTCAGCTCGGGATACCAGGTCTCCAGGCGCACACCGGGAAGGACGTCGAATTTCTCGAGTTCGGAGAAGACCTCCTCCAGGGGAAGGTTCGATTCGACCACGAACTCCTGGAAGAAAGGCGAATCGAACTTCCTTTTCAAGCCGGGAATCCCGGCGATNNGGATGTGCTGCTCGCGGGTCTGAAGGGTGAGGGTATAGACCTTGTCGCCGCGGGCATCCACGGTGGCGCCGACGATGCGGCCGGGCAGTTGGCGAGCGAGCTTGTCCTTGGTGGTCATGAAGCCGAAGGAAGGTCCGCCGAAGGACATGGGGCTACCGAGGGATTGGCCGTCCCCCACCACGATGTCCGCTCCGCAGTTGCCGGGGGCCTCGAGCAGGGCGAGGGAAATGGGGTCGGCAGCGACGATCAGGAGGCCGCCCCTGGCATGGACGATTTCGGCGATCGCCCGGATCTCCTCGATTCCCCCGAAGAAGTTGGGGCAAGAAAGGACCAGGCCGGCGAATTCATCGGTGAAAATCTTCTCGACGATCCCGGCGGAAAGAAGGCCGTTCTCGTAGCCGCTTTCTTCGATCTGGATGGCCATTCCCTCGGCATAGGTCGAAATGACCTGGCGCCATTCGGGATGGAGGGTGGTCGAGACCAGGATCTTCTTCTTGTTGGTGGCGCGGGTGGCCATCAAGGCGGCTTCGGCGGCGGCGGAGGCGCCGTCGTACATGGAGGCGTTGGAGACGTCCATGCCGGTCAGAAGGCACATCATGGACTGGAACTCGTAGATTCCCTGCAGGGTTCCCTGCGAGATCTCGGGCTGGTAAGGGGTATAGGCGGTGTAGAACTCGGAGCGGGAGAGAATGGCGTCCACCGCGCTTGGAATGAAGCGGTGACAAGAGCCGGCCCCGATGAAATGAGCCATCTGGCTCGCCGAGCGGTTCTTCGCAGCCAGGGCGGAAAGCTCTTTGGTGACTTCCCATTCGCTCTTGGGGGCAGGCAGGTCCAGTTTTTCGATCTTCAGTTCCGAGGGGATGTTCGAATAAAGTTCTTCGCTTTTTTTCAGGCCGATCGAGTCGAGCATGGCTCGCCGATCTCCCTCGGTATGGGGCAGATAATTCATCTTTCGACTCTCCTAAAAGAGAAAAGGGATAAGGTCAAACCTTATCCCTGGGGTTTCAGTGGGAAGCCGCGACCAGCTCTTCGTACTTGTCCGGGGTCAACACCTGGTCGAGTTCGGCAGGGTTGCTTGCTTCCATCTTGATGATCCAGCCCTCTCCGAAGGGATCGTCGTTGATGAGGGAGGGCTCGCTCTCGAGCTTGTCGTTGATGGCGACGACCTTGCCGCTGAGGGGGGAAAAGATGTCCGAGACGGCCTTCACGGATTCGACGACCCCCAGGCCTTCGCCCTTCTTCAGTTCCTTGCCGATGATGGGCAATTCGACGAAGACGATGTCGCCCAACTGCTCGGCCGCATAGGCGGTGACGCCGATGGTGGCTTCCGTGCCGTTGAGGCGGACGTATTCATGGGAAGGGGTGTAGCGGCGATCGGTGGGAATTTGCATTTCTTTGACCTCCTGTAAAAGTGATTCCAACGAAAAAACGAGAATGCCCTTGTTTCAATGTTTACATCGTCATTATTTCGGTCTCCGGTAGAAGGCGACTCTGGTGATTTCCGCAGGGATCATCTTTTCGCGGATCTTGATGTCGACGATCTTTCCCATGGTGGCCTGGGCGGCGTCGAGAAAGGCGGAGGCGATGGGATAGCCGACGAAGGGACCGATGGACCCGGAAGCCACCTGACCGATTTTCTTGCCTTCGAAGAAGACCTCGAAACCGTCGCGGGGGATGTTCTTGCCCAGAACCTTCAAGCCGACGAGCTTCTTCGAGACCCCTTCGGCCTTCTGCTTCTCGATGATGTTCTTGCCGAGGTAATCGCCCTTGTTTTTGACGGTCCAGGCGAGGGAGGATTCGATGGGGGTGGTGTCGTCGTTCAGCTCATGGCCATAGAGGGGAAGGCCGGCTTCCAGGCGGAGGGTGTCGCGGGCTCCCAGGCCACAGGGCCTGGCGCCACCCTCGACCACGGCCCGCCAGATCTCGATGGCGTAAGCGTGCTCGAAGAAGATCTCGAAGCCGTCCTCGCCGGTGTAGCCGGTGCGGGCCATGACCACGGGATGCCCCAAAAGTTTGGTTTGGACCACTCCGAAGAAGGGGATCTGGGTCAGATCGGCTTCGGCCATGGGAAAGAGCAACTTTTCAGCCTTGGGGCCTTGGACGGCGATCTTGGTCATTTTTTCGGAATCGTCGCGCAGCTCGATGCCGGGCTTGAGGTGGCTCTTGATCCAATTGAAGTCCTTTTGGTGGTTGGCGGCGTTGACGACCAGCATGATGCAATCGGGCAGACGGTAGATGATCAGGTCGTCGATCACTCCTCCGCGCTCGTTGGTGAGCTGGGTGTAGACCGCCCGGCCTTCGGCCAGGCTGGAGAGATCGGCCGGAACCAGCGTTGAAAGGTACTCGAGGGGGGAATCGCCCGTCAAGAAGAACTGGGCCATGTGGGTGATGTCGAAGACGCCGACCTCCTTGCGGACGGTCTGGTGCTCGTCGAGGATGGAGGTGTATTGGATGGGGAGTTCGAAACCGGCGAAGGGAACGATTTTTCCGCCCAGTCGAACGTGCTCGGAGTAGAGGGAGGTTCTTTGCGTTTTTTGAGTGGTTTCCGTGGCGACGGTGCTCATCTTTTTCTCCTCATCGAGTCCCTTGAAAAGTAGGGCCTCCAAAATTATATCGGATCTAAAAAAAAATAAAAGGACGACGAGGAAGGGAGCCACTGGAAAAGGGGAGCGAGCGCTAAGAAAGATTAACGGTTTTACGCGTTGTTATCGAACTGTTTACAGGCGTTTGCGGTAAATTTGCCACTCTGCGGGTATAGTGATCTTGCCGAGAAGAAAAAAAGACAGCGAGACAGCGAGGAGTGTCCATGAGAAGGATTGAGCGTGAACCGAGGGCGATCGTCCTGGCGATCGATGATCCAGCCCGTTGGACGATCCCTACCTTGATTTGCGCCGCTTTCACGGCGTTGGTCTTGGGGCTCGCCCTGTCCCCGGCCCTCCACTGAGCCGTCCTCACCGAGCCGTTCCGTAATGGAACGGCTTTTTTTGTAGACCAACGATATCATTCAGTTCAGCGGCAGGGTAAACCTGAAAGTCGCCCCCTTCCCCGAGCCGGGGCTCTCGCCAGAGATCGCCCCCCCATGCGCCTCGACGATCCCTTTGCAGATGCTCAGGCCGAGGCCCGTCCCCGCTTTCATTGCCAACCCCGCTGCCAACTGCTTGAAGGGGGTGAAGAGTTGGGAAAGATCCGCGGGATCGATGCCGATCCCGGTGTCCCGAACCTCGGTCACCAACTGATTCCCTTCGACGAAGGCATTGATCCGGATCCTGCCCCCGGGCGGGGTGAACTTGAGGGAGTTCGACACCAGGTTGGTCAGCACCTGGACGATGCGCCGCGGATCTACCCTGACCTTGAGGGGAACCTCGATCGTGGCGTCGAGGTCGATCCTTTTCCCTTTTGCCAAGCCGCCCATTCCCGCCAGCACCTCGTCCACCAGGGGGCCATAATCCGTTTCCCGAGGGGAAACCTCGAATCTTCCCGCCCGGATCTTGGCGAAATCGAGCAGGTCGTCGATGAGGGAGGTCATCCGATCGGAACTTTTGAGGAGTTTGGCGAGGGATTCATGCTGTCGGTCGTTGAGCGGCCCCAACACTTCGTCGTCCAGGATGGAACCGAAGCCGGTGATGGCGTTGAGCGGCGATCTCAGTTCGTGGGTGACGGCGGACAGGAACTCGTCCTTCAGGCGATCGGCTCGCTCCAGGGAGGCGTTGGCCTTTTCCAGTTGAGTCGTGCGCTCGCGCACTTTTTGTTCCAGCGTCTCATTCAATCGTTTGAGCTCGTCTTCGGCCTGCTTGCGTTCGGTGATGTCGTTGAGTAGCACCAGGAGCCTGTCGCCGATCTGGACCGCGCTTATCTCGGCAACGCGAACCCTTCCGTCCTTGCAGGTCACGTTGAAGGAGGAAGGCGCTATTTTTCCCGTTTTTAGCCTCGCCGACTCGACCTCCCGATTCCATCTTTCCTTGACGATCCGGCGATAGCCCTCCTCCGGATAGGCTCTGGGCCACCATGCTCGGATGTCGGGGATGTCTTCGATGGTATAGCCGAAGGTCTCGACGAAGGCCCTGTTCAGGTAGACGATGCGACCATCGAGACGGGACAGGACGATCGCTACGGGGGAGTATTCGACAAGCTGCCGGAATTGCTTTTCGCTTCCCTGAAGGTCCTGGTACAATTTGGCATTTTCCAGGGATATGGCGGACTGGGCACTCACCAGCCCCAGAAAGTCGATTCGATCCGGAGTGAAGGCTCCCGCCAGGAGGTTGTTTTCGAGATAGAGGAGCCCGATTATCTCGGCTTGCCGCATGATCGGAAGGCACAGGATGGATTTGGGGCGGTTTTCGAGCAGGTAAGGGTCCTTCGAAAACATGCTGGGCGAGGAAGCGTCCTCTATGAGCACCTTTTCTTTGGTCCGCAGGACGTAGTTGACGATGGAGCGAGGAAAAGCCCTGGTTTCCGCCTCGATGGCCTGCGGGAAGAGCAAGAGGCCCTTCTGAGCTCCAGCCTGTTCGATCGCAATGCGGAGGAGGGTGTCCACCAGCTTTGAGAGGATCATTTCTCCTGAAATGGCTTGGGATGCCTTGATCACCGCCAGCATGTCCAGCTGATCTGCGCGAGTGCCTAGCAATTCCGCAGGGATGCCGGTTTTCCTTCCCAGCAACTGGGGATACAAACGCTCCAATTGTCCGACCTTGCCTACGGCGCCCCATTTCAGATAGCAATAGCGAGCCTCCTGAAGGTAAGCCCTGGCGATGGTCTCGAAGCCGCGTTTCAGGTGGAACCTGGCGGCGAGTTCGTTGGCGATCCCCTCGTTCTGGACGAAACCGTTCTCGCGGGCCGAGTGGATAGCCTGCTCGTAAAGTCGTTCGGCCGCCAATTCTTCCCCCCTGAGACGGGCGATCTCGGCCGAAATCAGGGAATAGCGGTTGGAGTAGTTNNGAGTTCTCGGCCCATTCACGGTAAAGCGCCTGTTGTTCGAGCAGGGAATCGAGATTGTCGCCTATTTCGCTTCGCGCGGCCAGCGTCAAGGCGAAATAGAAGTGGAATTCCGGGAACTGGACATGGGCGACGGTCGACCAGATCACCGCCTTCGCCTGCAGGCCAGCGGCGATCGCCTCCTCGTAGTCCCCCGAAATGAAGCGGGCCTGGAGCTTGAGGGTGTAGTACCAGCAGATGATAAAGGTGGGGCCCCTTTCCCTTATTTGAATCTCGAAAGACTCTTGGTGGAACTCATCACANNTGCATCTCGAAAGAATCCTGTTCGAACCCCTCGCCGCTGAAGGTGGAAAAATTCGAAGTCAGCCCCCGCATGTTCTGAATGAATCGCTGAATGCTGACGATGACGTCGGCAGCCGCCTGGTAGCGGAACTTGCGTACGAAATCGAGTTTCTTCCGTGATTCTTGCCAGACCTCTTCCAGGGGACGTCCCAGAACGAGCAATAAAGTCGCGATGTGGGCGGAGCAAAAGCAGGCATAGCTCAAGTCGCCGGTTTCGACGGCGGCCAGGAAACCGATTTTCAGGTAAGGGAGATCGCTCTCAAGGTGGTGGGTCCAGAAATTCACCATGTCCCCGAACTCCATCGCGATCTTGGCCTTGTAGTTACGGTAGCCGTTTTTTTCGACCAGGT
>DOBT01000072.1 GCA_003503675.1 Cyanobacteria bacterium UBA8530
TTCCTGATGTTGTCCCAGTTCCAGAAGTTTTGGGTCCAGAACTCCCAGGACACGCGCTTCATGGTGGGCTTGCCGAGCCACTGGGCGATGGTGACGGGGAAGAGCAACAGGGAGGAAGCGAAGATGATGGGCATGACTCCGCCCTGGTTGACCTTGAGGGGAATGTAGGAAGCCCTTCCCTGGACGGTCTTACCCGCGACTTGCTTGCGGGCGGCCTGGACCGGGATCCTTCTGGCACCCTCCTGGACCACCACGATGGCGACCAGGATGAACAGGAAGGCGGTGAGCAGCAAGGAGACGCCCCACCAGGTGGTGGCCCCTACCGAGACCGACTCGGCCGTCTGGTTGAAGTAGTGGGGAATGCTGGACAGGATGCCGATCATGATCAGCAGGGAGGCGCCGTTTCCGATTCCGTTCTCGGTGATGAGTTCGCCGATCCACATGATGAAGACCGTTCCGGCAATGAGAACGGCCATGTTGCCGAAAACGAAGAAGATGGGAAAGCCGCCCGTGGCCGGGTGATCTAGCACGGCGTTGGCTCTCCATAGCCAGGTGGAGAGGCCGAAGGCCTGAATGGAGGCGAGAATCAGGGTGAGGTAACGGGTGATCTGCTGGAGCTGCTTCCTGCCGGCTTCTCCCCCCTCCTTCTGCATTTCCTCCAGCTTCGGGATGACCGAGGTCATGAGCTGGATGATGATGGAGGCGTTGATGTAGGNNGCGGGTGTACTGCGTGATCTTGCGCTGTCCTGACTGGCCTTCCTTGCGCAGCGCCTCCAGGTGCGGCGAGACCGCCGTCATCAGCTGCATGATGATGGAGGCGTTGATGTAGGGGGTGATGCCCAGGGCGAAGACCGAGAACTTCGCGAGGGCGCCGCCCGAGAAGAGGTCGAGGAAGCCGGCCAGCATGTTGCCGCCGCCGAAGAGCTTTTCGAGAACGCCGTGATCGACCCCTCCGATCGGGACGTGAACCCCGAAGCGGAAGAGGGCGATCATGGCGAAGGTGAAGAGCAGCTTCTCCTTGATTCCGGTCGCTTGCCACAGGTTGAGAAAAGCCTGTTTCACCTGGGCTTGGATCATGCCCCGATGACCTCGGCCTGGCCGCCGGCCGCTTCGATTTTCAGCTTGGCGCCCTTGGTGAAGTGGTCAGCGCGCACGGTGAGAGCAACGCCGAGTTCGCCGCGGCCCAGGACCCTCAGGCCGTCCCCGAGTTTCTTGAACAGTCCGGCTTCCATCATCAGCTCGGGAGTCACGATGGAGTTGGCCTCGAAGATGGCCAGGCTCTCGATGTTGACTTCGGCGTAGGAGGTGCGGTGGACCATGGGGAAGTGGTGCATCTTGGGGGTACGGCGGAAGAGGGGCATCTGACCCCCTTCGAAGCCCTGGCGGGTGGATTCGCCCGACCGCTGACCCTGGCCGTTGTTGCCGCGAGTAGAGGTCTTGCCGTGCCCGGATCCGTGGCCACGACCGACTCTTTTGGACTTTTTCTGGGACCCGGGTGCGGGCCTCAGATCGGTAAGTAGCATTTTTCCTCCTTAAATTTCCTTCACCGAGACCAGATGAGGGACCTTGCGGGTCATCCCGAGGATCTCGGGGTTGGCGAAGTGCTCGACGGTCTGGTTCATCCGCTTCAGCCCGAGAGACGTGACGGTGTCGCGCTGTTTCTGGGTGTAGCCGATGGGTGATTTATAGAGGGTGACGAGGATTTTCTTGTTTTCCATTTTCTTCTCCTAGTGGGCGGCCGGGACGAGTTCGCTCACATCGAGGCCACGGGCCTTGGCGACGTCTTCGGCTTTCTTCAGGCGAAGGAGACCATCGATGGTCGCCCTGGCGTTGTTGAGGGGGGCGTCCGAACCCATTCTCTTCGAGAGGATGTCGTGGATGCCGGCCAACTCGAGGACGGTGCGGATGGAGCCGCCCGCGATGACTCCGGTTCCCTTGGAAGCGGGCTTGAGCAGAACCTCGGCGGCTCCGGCCTTCCCGATGATCATGTGGGGAACGGAGGTTCCGAGCATTTTCACGGTGATCAGGCTCTTCTTGGCGTCGGCGACCGCTTTCTGGATGGCGGAAACGACTTCGGAAGCCTTGCCGACGCCTACGCCGACTTGGCCTTTTTCGTTACCGACCACGACGACGGCCCGGAAGGAAAGCTTCTTGCCGCCCTTGACGACCTTGGTGACGCGCCGGATCTGGACGACCTTTTCTTTCCACTCCGACTCGATCTCGTCGCGGCGATTGCTGCGCGGACCTTTTCCGCGCATATCCCTTTTATCCTTATCCACTGATTCCTCCTTAGAAGGTCAATCCGGCTTCGCGGGCCGCGTCTGCGAGAGCGGCCACCCGGCCATGGTAGAGGTTTCCGCCGCGGTCGTAGGTGACCGTGGTGATCCCTTTTTCGACGGCCTTTTCGGCCAGGGCTTTTCCAACCGCGGAAGCGGCCGGAACATTGGCCCCACTCTTGAGTTCCTCGCGGATCTTCGGATCGAGGGAGGAAGCGGCGACCAGGGTGGCGCCGGCGACGTCGTCGATGATCTGCGCGTAGATGTGCTTGGAGGAGCGGAAGACGGCCAGTCTGGGCTGCTCCGGGGTACCGCTTATCTTTTTGCGAGCCCGCTCGTGACGCCGGGCGGTTTCGGTTTTGCGAACCTTCTTGATGATCATGCCGCCTCCTTACTTCTTCTTGCCGCCGGCTTTACCGGCTTTGCGGCGGATCTTCTNNCCCTTGCCCTTGTAGGGCTCGGGGGGGCGAACCGCGCGGATGTCGGCGGCGATGTCGCCGACAAGTTGCTTGTCCATGCCCATGACCTTGACCTTGGTGGTCCCTTCCACGGCGATGTCGATCCCTTCGGGGGGATCCATCTCGACGGGGTGGGAGTAGCCCATCGCCAGGACGAGCTTGCGGCCCTGCATTTGGGCGCGGTAGCCGACGCCGATCAGCTCTAGCTGCTTGCTGAAGCCGTTGGTGACGCCTTCCACCATGTTGAAGAGCAGGGTGCGGGATAGGCCGTGCAGGGAGCAGGAGGCCTTCTCGTCGTTGATGCGGGTGACCAAAAGCTGGTCGCCGTCGCGCTCGATGGTGACCTCGGGACGGAATTCCCGGCTCAGAACGCCCTTGGGGCCCTTGACGACCACGTGATGGTCCTTGATTTCAACTTGAACGCTCGACGGGACGACCACCGGGCGTTTGCCGATCCTCGACATTTTTCCTCCTTACCAGACGAAGGCGAGTATCTCGCCGCCGAGATTGGAACGCCTGGCCGACCGGTCCGTCATGATCCCCTTGGGGGTGGAGATGATGGCGATGCCGAGGCCGCCGAGCACTCTGGGAAGCTCTTGCTTGCCAGCGTAGACTCGCAGGCCGGGCTTGGAGATTCTCTTGATCCCGGTGATGGTGCGTTGACGGTTCTGTGCATACTTCATGGTGATGTGGATGTTCCGGAAGGGGGTGGTTCCGTCGGCGATGTCCTCGAAGTCGGAGATGAATCCTTCTTCCTTCAGGACGCGGGCGATCTCGGCCTTGACCTTCGATTGGGGAACGTTCACGGTGGGCAGGTTGGCGGTATTGGCGTTGCGGATGCGGGTGAGCATATCCGCGATGGGATCGGTTACTGGCATTCTTTTTCCTCCTTACCAGCTCGACTTGACTACGCCGGGCAGTTCGCCTTTATGGGCGAGCTGACGCAGGCAGAGTCGGCAGATGCCGAACTGGCGATAGTAGCCGCGAGGGCGGCCGCAGCGCTGGCAGCGGTTGTGCTGCCGAACTTCGAACTTGGACTTGCGCTGTGACTTGATGATCAGCGATGTCTTTGCCAAGGGTTCTCTCCTTAATTCTCGCGGAAGGGCATGCCCATGAATTTGAGCAAGGCGCGGCCCTCTTCGTCGGTATTGGCCGTGGTGACGATGGTGATGTTCATCCCCCGGATCTTGTCGACCTTTTCGTAGTCGATTTCGGGGAAGATGAGCTGTTCCTTCAGGCCGAGGGAATAGTTGCCGCGGCCGTCGAAGGACTTGGCGGAGATCCCCCTGAAGTCGCGGATGCGAGGCAGGGAGAGGTTCAGGAGGCGATCAAGGAACTCGTACATCCGGCGACCGCGCAGGGTAACGCAGGTCCCGATGCTCATCCCCTGCCGCAGTTTGAATACGGCGATGGATTTCTTGGCCTTGGTGACGATCGGCTTCTGGCCGGCGATGGCGCGCAGGTCGCCGATGGCGGCATCCAGGGCCTTGGGGTTCTGGATGGCTTCGCCCAGACCCATGTTGATCACGACCTTCTCGATCTTGGGAACGGCCAGCAGGTTCTGGTAGCTGAATTCCTTCTGAAGGGCGGGAACGACTTCGGTGAGGTATTTTTCTTTCATTCGCATGGTTTATTACCTACTTGTCCAACTGCTCGTGGCACTTCTTGCAGACCCTCAAGCCCCGGCCGTCCATGCTGCGAACATGGGACATCCGGGCGGGTTTCTGGCAAGAAGGACACTGCACCATCAGCTTAGAAACGTCGATGGGGGCTTCCTTTTGGATGCGGCCGCCCTGGGGGTTGACCATGGAGGGCTTCAGGTGACGAGTCACCACGTTGATACCCTTGACGATGGCGTCACCCTTCTTGGGGAACACTCTGATTACTTCGCCGCTCTTGCCGCGATCCTTGCCTGTCAGGATGACGACGGTGTCGCCTTTTTTGACGTGTGTCGACATTACGGTCCCTCTCTAAAGCACTTCGGGGGCGAGGGAGATGATCTTCATGAAGTTCTTGTCTCTCAATTCCCTGGCAATCGGCCCGAAAACGCGGGTCCCCCGGGGGTTGTTGTCCTTGGTGATGATGACGGCGGCGTTCTCGTCGAAGCGGATGACGGAGCCGTCCTGGCGCCTGAGGGCGTGCTTGGTGCGAACGACGACCGCCTTGACGATGTCGCTCTTCTTGACGGGCATGTTCGGGGAGGCTTCCTTGACGACGGCGACGATCACGTCGCCGATGCCGGCATAGCGCCTGTTCGAGCCGCCCAGAACCCGGATGCACATGATTTCTTTGGCTCCGGTGTTGTCCGCCACCTGCAGGCGGGTTTGTACTTGAATCATGGATTCCTCCTACAGGGTTTTGTGGACGATCTCGGTCAGCTCCCAGCGTTTGTCGCGGCTCAGGGGCCGGGACTCCCGGATGCGGACCGTGTCGCCGGTATGTGAGGTGTTTTCCTCGTCGTGCGCTTTAAACCGGTTGGTCTTCTTGATGATCTTCCCGTACTTGGGATGGGGATACTTGGTTTCTACGGCCACGACGATGGTCTTTTCCATCTTGTCGGAGACCACCCGACCGATCAGCTCCTTCTTAGGCAATTCTAATTTCCTCCGGCTAATTCTTTTTCGCGGATGGCGGTCTGGATCTGGGCGAGTTCGTGCTTGACGTCCCGCAACTTGGCGGTATTTTCAAGCTGGCGAACGGCGAGTTGGAACCGTAGGTTGAAGAGTTCACCCTTCGCGGAACGGAGCTTCTCGTTCAGTTCGGTGAGGCCGAGCCCTTGAATTTCACTGTACTTCACTGGGGACACCTCCGAGGACCTCTTTGCTGATGAATTTGGTCTTGATGGGGAGCTTGTGGGCGGCGAGTCTCATGGCTTCCTGGGCGGCATCGAGGGGGACGCCGTCGATCTCGAAAAGGACGCGGCCCGGCTTGACGACGGCAGCCCAGTATTCGGGCGAGCCCTTGCCGGAACCCATGCGGGTNNGGAAGATGTTGATCCACACCTTGCCACCACGCTTGATGGCGCGGGTCATGGCACGACGGGCGGCTTCGATCTGACGGCTGGTGATCCATGCCGGCTCGAGAGCCTGCAGGCCGAAGGAACCGAAGTCGAGCTTGGCGCCGCGGGTTTCGGTCCCGGACATCCTGCCGCGCTGCTGTTTGCGGTACTTGGTGCGCTTAGGCATTAACATGGGCGACGGCCTCCTTCTTGGTGGGCAGGACTTCGCCCTTGTAGACCCAGACCTTGACGCCGATGATTCCGTAGACGGTCTTGGCTTCGGCCAATCCGTAGTCGATGTCGGCGCGCAGGGTGTGCAGGGGGATCCGGCCTTCGCGGGACCATTCGGAACGGGCGATCTCGGCGCCGCCGAGACGGCCGGCCACCATGATCTTGATTCCCTTGGCGTTGGCCTTCATGGCCCGCATCATGGATTGCTTCATGGCGCGGCGGAAGGCGATGCGCTTTTCGAGCTGGGCGGCGATGTTCTCGGCGACCAACTGGGCGTCCGCCTCGACCCTCTGGACTTCCTGGATGTTGATCTGGACCTTCTTGCCGATGAGAGCGGAAAGATCGCGCCTCAGGGCATCGATCCCCTGGCCGCCGCGGCCGACCACTACGCCGGGCTTGGCGGAGAAGATCGTCACTTCGACCTGGGCGGCCTTGCGCTCGATATCGGTGCGCGAAATGCCGGCATTGAACAGCTTCTTCTTGATGAAGGCGCGGATCTTGCTGTCTTCCTTGAGGAGCTTTGGGTAATCCTTGGTTGCGAACCAGCGGCTGCTCCAGGTGCGCGTGATACCCAGGCGCAGCCCGATGGGATGTATCTTCTGACCCATTTATTTCCCCCCCACTTGGTTGGATACGACCACGGTGACGTGGCTGGTGCGTTTCTTGATCGGGAAGGCGCGGCCCTGGGCATGAGGCTGGAAGCGCTTGAGGGTCGGGCCTTCGTTCACGATCGCCTCGCGGACGAAAAGTTCACGAGGATCGGCTTGGTGGTTGTGCTCGGCGTTGGCGATGGCGGAACGCAGAACCTTGTTGACCACCTTGGCGGCCGAGTGCGGTAAAAATTGCAGGATGGTGAGGGCCTCGCCGATGCGTTTGCCGCGGATGGTGTCGATGACCCGGCGGACCTTGCGCGGCGACATGTGGACGTGTCTCGCTACTGCCTTCGTTTCCATTCTAGACTCTCCTAACGGGACTTTTCCGAGCCGGCGTGGCCTCGGAAGAGCCGGGTGGGGGCGAATTCGCCCAACTTGTGACCGATCATGTTCTCGGTGACGTAAACCGGAACGTGCTTGCGCCCGTTGTAGACGGCGACGGTGTGGCCGATCATCTGGGGCATGATGGTGGAGGCGCGCGACCAGGTCTTGACGACCTTCTTGTCGTTCCTGGTGTTCATTTCCTCGATGCGCTTGAGAAGGCTTACCTGGATAAAGGGGCCCTTCTTTACTGACCTAGACAAGGCGAATCCTCCTATTTTTTCCGCGGTTTGACGATGAAACGATCCGAAGGCCTGGCGGTACGGGTCTTGAAGCCCATGGCCGGCTTGCCCCAAGGGGTCTGCGGCTTGCCGCCGATGGGGGACTTGCCTTCCCCTCCGCCGTGCGGATGGTCACAGGGATTCATCACGACGCCGCGGTTGTGGGGACGCTTGCCGAGCCAGCGGGTGCGGCCGGCCTTGCCGATCGAAATGTTCTTGGCCTCGATGTTGCCGATCTGGCCGATGGTGGCCCGGCAGTCGAGATGGACCATTCGAACTTCCCCGGAAGGAAGCTTGAGCTGGGAATAGTCGCCTTCTTTGGCCATGATCTGGGCGCTGGCACCGGCCGAACGAACGATCTGGCCGCCCTTGCCCGCCTTCAACTCCACGTTGTGGACGGCGGTACCGAGGGGGATGTTGCGAATGGGAAGGCAGTTTCCTACCCGGATGTCGGCCTCGGGCCCGGAGAAGACTTCTTGGCCGATCTTGAGACCGAGGGGGGCGAGCATGTAGCGCTTCTCGCCGTCGGCGTAGAAGAGCAGGGCGATGCGGGCATTGCGGTTGGGATCGTACTCGATCTCCATGACGCGGGCGGGGATGTTGTCCTTGTTCCGCTTGAAATCGATCAACCGGTAGGCCTGCTTGTGGCCGCCACCCTTGAAGCGGGAAGTGATGCGTCCCTGGTTGTTGCGACCGGCGGGATTATGGTTCTTGGCCAAGAGCGAGCGCTCGGGTTTGTCCGTCGTGATCTCGTCGAAGCCGGAAACCATCATGCCCCTGGTACCGGGCGTGGTCGGGTTGAATTTCTTGATGGTCATTTTCGAAATCGCTCCTTAGCTGCCGTAGATGTCGATCTGATGGCCCGCGGCCAGGGTGACGATCGCCTTTTTGGAAGACTTCGTCATTCCGATTCTCGCACCCACGCGTTTCTTCTTGGCCTTCATTCCGGTGGTGTTGACTCCGACTACCTTGACCTTGAACAACAGTTCGGCGGCCCTGGCGATGTCGATCTTGGTCGCTTGTTTGGCGACTTCGAAGCAATACTTGTTTTGCTCGTTGAGGACGGCGTTCTTCTCGGTGACGAGAGGACGCTTGATGACTCCGTATAGATCGCTCATTGCGCAAACACCTCTTCCATCTTGTGCAGGGCCGCAGTCGTGGCGACTATTTTATCACAATTTAGCAGGTCCTTAACGTTAAGGTTCGTTGCCAAGAGCGATTTCACGGTGGGAAGGTTGCTGGCGGAAAGCTCGAGGCTG
This sequence comes from Cyanobacteria bacterium UBA8530, assembly GCA_003503675.1. Lineage (GTDB taxonomy): Bacteria > Cyanobacteriota > Sericytochromatia > S15B-MN24 > UBA8530 > UBA8530. The sequence goes on from DOBT01000072.1 coordinate 8,478, forward strand.
GAATCATGCTCGGAAATGAGGAGCAAAACCTTGCCGGTGGCGCCCATCTTGTTCAAAAGGGCCTGCAGGTTCTTGGTCGAGGGCTTGTCGATCTTCCACTCGTCCATCACCATGACGGCTTCGGCCTTGGCGGAGAGGGCGGAACGGAGGGCCAGACGCCTCATCTTGCGGGGCATGTCCTTCTCGTAGGAGTGGGGCTGTGGCCCGAAGATCACGCCGCCGCCCTTCCAGAGGGGACTGCGGGTGGAACCGACGCGGGCGCGACCGGTTCCTTTTTGCTTCCAGGGCTTCCTGCCGCCCCCGGAGACCTCAGAACGAGTCAGGGTCGATGCGGTGCCGGCGCGGAGGTTGGCCAACTGGCGCACGAGATGCAGATGCATGACGTGGGTGTTGGGTTCGATTCCGAAAAGTTTTTCGCTGAGGGTGGTTTCGCCCGAGGCGTTCCCCTGCGAATCGTAGACATTGGTCATTACTCGCTCCTTACTTGCCAACCTTGACGGCGGGGCGGATAAGAATCAGGCCGCCCTCGGCGCCGGGGATGGCTCCCTTGATCAGCATCACGTTCTTCTCGACGTCCACCCGGATTACCTGAAGACGGCGGACCGTCGTCCTCTCGTTGCCCAGATGGCCGGGCATGGAAGCGCCCTTGTAAACTCGGCCGGGCGTGGTGCCGGCGCCGATCGAACCGGGATGACGGTGGAATTTCGAACCGTGGGCCATGGGGCCGCGGCCCGAATGGTGACGCTTCATCATACCGGCAAAGCCCTTGCCGATGGAGGTGCCGATCACGTCGACCAGCTGGCCTTCGGTGAAGAGGTCTGCCTTGAGTTCCTGGCCGATCTGGTAGCCTTCGACGCCTTCGAAGCGGAATTCCCGAAGGGTGCGCAGCAGCTTGCCGGCTTTTTCGAGATGGCCCTGCTGGCCCTTGGTGAGGTGCTTCGTCTTGCTGTCGCCGAAACCGATCTGTAGAGCGTTATAGCCTTCGGAGGCCATGGTCTTGATCTGGGTGACGGTGCAGGGGCCGGCCTGAATCACGGATACGGGCACGACTTGCCCCTGAGGATCGAAGACCTGGGTCATCCCAAGTTTTCGTCCGATGAGACCTAACATTTTTTCTCCTTTCGTTCCGGTGCGCGCCGCTCGCTTCGTTTTTCGAATTCCAAGCGTGCCCCCAGGGGGGGGCGGCACCTTTACAGCGCTTTCTTTGATATAGGCTTATCGGGCCTATAACTTACTTATAATCTTACAGTTTGACTTCGATGTCAACGCCGGCGGGCAGATCGAGGCGCATCAGGGCATCCACCGTCTTGGGAGTGGGTTCCAGAATGTCGATCAGGCGCTTGTGGGTCCGGATCTCGAAGTGCTCGCGGGACTTCTTGTCGACGTGGGGGGAACGCAGGACGCAATAGATGTTCTTGCGGGTGGGAAGGGGGATGGGGCCGACCACCTGGGCGCCGGTGCGCTTGGCGGTTTCGACGATCTTCTCGGTCGAGGCGTCGATCAGCTTGTGGTCGTAGGCCTTGAGGCGGATGCGGATCTTCTGCTGCATGATTTCTCTCCTACTCGGTGATGATGGAAGCGACGACGCCGGAACCGACGGTACGACCACCCTCGCGGATGGCGAAGCGGACTCCCTGTTCGATGGCGA
>DOBT01000183.1 GCA_003503675.1 Cyanobacteria bacterium UBA8530
CGCAGAGGGGGCGGGGGTGGGGTCGGAGACTTCGTCGCCGTCCTCGATGACCACGCCGACGCTCAGGCCGCCGTCCGTGGGGGCGACCACGGTGGGATTGAGCTTGAGCTTGAGGGAAACGGTGGTGGTCTTGCCGCCGGCGACGGCGATGTCGGCCTGGTTGACCACGCCGAGCTCGACGCCGGCGGCGGAGAGGGCCTGGACCTTGAGGACGATGGTGCCGATGGGCAGGCCGGGGAATTCGATCGCAGAGGCGGCGTCCTTGGCGACGGTCTTGATGACGGGAGCGGCGAGCTTTTCGCCGGAAACGGTGACCTTGAGGGAGTTGACTTCGGAGGTGGTGGCCTGGGTGGAGTAATCGGCCGCCGAGAAGGCGATCCGCAGTTTGCCGTAGAGGTTCTGAGCATCGCTGGCATAGACGTCGTTGAGGGTGGCGGTGCGGTTGGGGGCGGTGGCGCCGCAACCGGTCAGAAACATGAAGCCGACGAGGCTGAAGCAGGCGAATTGCATCTTGTTCATATCTCTACCGTCTCTTTCTCTCGACCCGCGCTTTTCATACTTTTCTTATCGGGGGGAAAGCGAGAAAGATTCTTATGCCGCCCTTAAGGCTCAACTAAGGATAGGGTAAAAAAAGCCGCCCTTTCGGGCGGCCGGAAAAGCCTCTTTTATTTCGCCAGGGCCTTGGCGGCGTTGACGCGGCCCCAGCCGAAGTACTTGTCATAACCCTTGCCTCCGAGGTCGTCGGCGGAGTTCTCGATGATCTTCTTGACCTCGGCAGGCTTCATTCCGGGGTGCTTGGAGCGGATGAGCGCCGCCAATCCGGCCACGAGGGGGGAGGCCATGGAGGTTCCGTCCAGGACGGCGTAGTTCTTGGTGTAGCCGGAGTCGTTGAGGGAGACCTTGTAGGTGGGGAAGGTGGAAAGGATCTTCTGGCCGGGGGCGGCCACGGAGAGCTGCTGGCCCCAGTTGGAGAACTTGGCTTTTTCGTCGCTCGAGGTGGAGGCGGCGACCTCGATCACCCCTTCCACCGTGGAGGGGAGGTGGACTTTTTCGTTCTGGTTGTTGTTGCCGGCGGAGGCGACGAAGACCACGTTCTTTGAAAGGGCGTATTTCACGGCGTCCTCGACCACCTTGCTTTCCTGGTGGATGCCGAGGGAGGTGTTGATGACGTCGGCTCCGTGGTCGGCGGCCCAGACGATGCCTTCGGCGATAGTGGCCTCGGAGCCGCCCTTCTCGCCCAGGACCTTGACCGGCATGATCGAGCACTTGGCGGCGATTCCGGCTACCCCGACCCCGTTGTTGGTCGAGGCGGCGACGATGCCGGCGACGTGGGTGCCGTGTCCGCCGTCATCGCGGGGCAGGGCCTTCGGGTCGAGGACGTTGTAACCGGGAACGATCTTGTCCTTGAGGTCGGGGTGGTCCAGGTCGACTCCGGAATCGCAGATGGCGATCTTGACCGAGGCCTCGCCCATGGTGACGTCCCAGGCCTGGGGCAGCGAGATCTTCTCGAGGGACCATTGATCCTTGGCCTTGGGGTCGTTGATCTTCATATCGATGTAGGCCTTGGAGCTCAACTCGGCGCTGCGGATCTCGGCGCCCTTGGAAAGCTCCTTTACGAAGGAATCGGCGCTGCTGCCCGAGGGAACCAATATTTGCGCCGCCTTGATGGGAGCGATGTAGCGCTGAAATTTGGTCCCGTAGCGCTCGGCGAAGCGGTCGCGTCCGGCCTGATCGAGATCTTTTTTGAAGGAGACGGTGACGTATTTGGTCGAGATTCCCTTGGCGTCGAAGGAATCATGGTAGCCGGAATTCGAGGAAAGGCTGTCGGAGCGGAGCGGTTGGTTGAATCCGGAATTGGCGCAGCCTGCCAGGGAAATGACCGCCATGCTCAGGGCCAGGATGGTTTCCAATTTCTTGCTCATCGTTCGCTCCTTTCCAAGCTGTCTTTGCTTTATCGGGGGAAAGGGCGCGAAACTGAGTAAAGAATGGGTAAAACTGCTTCTAAGAAGCGTTTAATTTTTCCCTTTCGAGTTTCTATAAGGTGAAATCTCCGATAAAAAGCGCAGCCTTTCTTCCCCTGGGAACGATAGAATGAGGAGGGATGTCATCGAGAAGGGCGAGGAGGGTTGAGAGATGGGATGGCTTGACAATAAACTGCTGGGGCCCAAGGCTCCCACCGGAAAACTTCCCGTTCCCGCGAAGGTGCCCGAGTTCGAAGTTCCGAAGCTTTTGCCCAAACCCGCTTCGCCTCCGACCAAAGACAGGAGCGAGCTGTCATCGGGGGCCTCCGGCCAGTTCGCCGCTTACGATCTTCCCGAGGCCAAAGAGCCTTCGAGGAAAGCGGAAGTGGTCCCTCGCCGCGAGTTGCGGGAACAAACCCTGCGGACGGGCAGGGGCGCCGCGGCGGAGGCTTCGGCCAGGCTCGCCCCCGTGAATTCCGAAGCTCCCGTTTCCGAGAAACACGAGTACATCTACCAGAAGGGCCTGAGCGAAACCCAGCAGAAGGCCTTTCGCGCCCTTTCTTCCGACGAACGGGACAGCTTCTGCAAGGTTTATTCGACCGTGGGCGGCGACTGGTCCGAGCAGAACGAGCACACCCAGGCAGCGGCCCATTCCCTGCGCCTTCTTCTCGAGAACGGCAGCCTGGACAACGTGGATTCGAAAGGGAAGAAGCTGATCACCACCCTGGGAGAGGCCTGCGACCAGCAACTCGTCCCGGAGCTCAAGGCCGCCAAGCTCGACAAGAACGGCCAGCTCCAGCAACTGCTCAAACAGCTCGCCTACCCTTCCGCCATCTATCAGGGCGAGGGTACCGATACCTGTGCTCCTTCTTCGGTGCAGACCATCATGGCCTCCACCATGCCCGGGGAATACGCCCGCATCGCCACCGAGCTTCTCTTCAAGGGGAAAGCCGAGGTGGGGGACGACGAAATCGGTCGTCAAACCATCGACCTCTCTCTCGGCGAGATCGGCAAGCAAGACAACGGGCGCAGCTATTTCAGCCGGGTGATCCAGGGGTCCCTCAAGGATTTCGCCTCCCAGTTCGACGAGGACGGGGAAGAGTACGGCGGCAGGGGCGGCGGCAGCGGGTCCTTCCGGGGCAACACCGCATCGGGCGGCCTCACGGCCAACCAGATCAACGAGATGTATCGCTACGTGATCGGAAACGTCCCCACCACCGTTCAGGTCAACCAGGGAAACAGCGACAAGGTGGTTTCGAAGCTGGGCCAGGCCCTGGAGGCCGGGGTCTTCGTCCCGGCGGGCTTGAATTTCGATGGGCGCGGTCACGCCATCACGATCATGGGCTTCGATGGAAAAGACGTGACCTATTGCGACTCGGTGGATCGCCGTACCCTCAAGATGCCCGTCGACGAGTTCAAGACTCGGGCGAAGATGGTGGTTCTGCCCGACCAGTTCGCCGAGGGCCTCGTCAGGCAAGCGAACGATGCGCTGGAGGATGATTTTTCCGGCAGGGGCGGCGGCAGCGGCACCGGAAGATAGCGAATAGATCGATTCGCAAACACGAACCCCGAGTAGGCGGGAATCCAGGGGCAATCCGCCTGGAAAGTCGCGGATACCATCGCCAATCGCTTAGCCAGGGAGCAGGTTTGCTCCCTTTTTTGTTATGATGGGGAAATGAGACTTGCCCTTTTCGACATCGACGGAACCCTGNNCGGAAGGCCCTGATCGAGACCTACGGGACCGCCGGCCCCATAGAGGACTGGCCGTTCGGGGGTAAGACCGATCCCCAGCTCTGCCACGAGCTGCTTTCCCAGGCGGGACTACCTTGGGAAGCCATCGAAGAGAAGCTGCGCCCGGCGCTCGATCACTATGTCGGTTATCTCACCGAGGAGATGTCTCAAACGCCCTTGGATCTCAAGCCGGGGGTACCGGAGCTTTTGAAGGCGCTCTCGCAGAAGTCGGATCTCGTTTTGGCGATCCTGACGGGAAACATCGAAGAGGGGGCGAGGCTCAAGCTCTCGCGCCACGGGATCGAGGATTTTTTCCTTTTCGGGGCCTTCGGCAGCGATGCGGCCAAAAGGAGTGAGCTTGTGGACATCGCCATCGAGCGGGCCTTCCGGCACTCCGGCCACCTTTTCCGGGAGAAGGAGATCGCGGTGATCGGAGACACCCCGCTCGACATCGGCTGCGGGCGACACAAAGGGGTGAAGGCGATCGCCGTGGCCACCGGCGGCCACTCCCTGGAAGAGCTGCTGCTCCATTCCCCCGACCACCTCTTCGCGGATTTCACCCCTTGCGAAGCCGTCGTCGAGGCCATCCTCCGCTAGTTCCTAAAAAAAGAAACCTCCTTCACATTTCTTATTGACAAAATGAGAAGGAGATCCTATACTGTCTTTGTCTTCGATGAGAAGCGGCTCGGAATCGCCAGAAGCCGTCAGCCGGTAATACTTGGGGTTTAGATCCCCGAGGGCTCTGAGATAACTTCAAAAGCCAGGTTCTGGTTTAGCCTCTGACTCACTGGAGGGCTTGAACAATAATACTTCAGGGTTGCATCCTGAGGGGCTCGACAGCCAGTATCCAGCTGTGGTGCAGACTGACCAGTCACCACGAGGTGTAATTTCTCGACCGCCTAAAGCGCCGAGAGGGTAATACACCCACCAACTGGTTATGGCTTGGGATCTGGAGATGGGAAACCATTTTCGGATCCCATTCATTTTGGCCTTTCCCCTTCGACGCTCGATCGCTCTTCCTTTTTCCCCGGCGCGATTGTACGATGGCCTTGTCCACGAAACCCGCTGGAGGATGAAAGAAATGTTCGAGAATATTGCCAAACTGCCTGCCCTCCATGGCTTCACCCAGGAGGATTTGCTCCAGTTCTTCCGCATCGCCAAACAACAGTCCTTCCAGGCCGGGGACATGGTCATCCGGGCAGGGGACCAGGCCGATTGCTTCTACATCGTGGCGAACGGCTGGCTCGAGATCCGCTCCGAACAGGAAATGCCCATCGCCCAGGTGAACACCGGCAACCTCATCGGGGAGATGCCCCTTCTCTACAGCCAACTGATCCGCCAGGCCTCGGTCGTCGCCCTGGAGCCTTCCCTGCTTTTCCGCTTCGACTATGCCGACTACGAGAAACTGGCCGTCCAATCCAAGGAACTCGCCAAGAAATTCAAGTCGAACCTGTCGAAGATCGTTTCCGGACGCATCTGGAGCACCATGTCGAACGACACGGCCCCGCTCAAGAAAATCCAGGAGGTCGAAGTGAAATCCGGTCCCTCCGCCAGGGAGGTCATGAAGAAGGCGAGTATCTTCGAGGGCCTCAAGGAAGAACACCTGGAAAGGCTGGAGGCGATCGCCACCCCCCTCTCCGCCGAAGCCGGTGAGGTCATCGTTCACGAAGGCGATCCCGCCGACGGCTTCTTTCTCATCATCGAGGGCTTCGCCGAGGTCCGCATCAAGGGACAGGCGCTCGCCCGCCTGGGCTCGTCCCAAGTCTTCGGAGAAATGGCCCTGGTCTACAAGCAGGCCCACAGAACCGCCGACGTGGCCGCGGTGGAAGCGGTCAGGCTGCTTTATTTCTCCTTCGATGACTACCATCGTCTGGCCAACGGCATCTCGGAAATAGGGAAGCGGCTACGCAACACCCTGGGTAGGGTTGCTGCGAGCCGCTCCTGGAGCATGCCGCCGGTGGACGAGAGGAAGCGCTAAGTTTTGAGGAGAGCCCGGTAAACCTTGACGGCCTCGGAGAGAATCTTGAAGTGCTCCCGGACCAGGCAGTCGTTGAGGTCCCCGATGCGGTCTTAGAGCGCAGGAAGGTTTTTCGGATCACCGGAAAGGGATTCGATGCGTTTCGCCAAGGCGTTCATTTATTTCTTTCCTCCCATGACGGCTTCCATCGGCTTCTCCATCGAGGACAAAGTGCCGATCCGGTGTCTTTCCACCACCAGGTAGTAGATCACCATGCCGATGGTCGAAGCGGCCCCGATGGCGGCGAAGATGTACCAGATGCGCTCGGGGTGGTAGGTGTTGAAGAGCAACTGGGTCGCTTCCTTGGTCGAAGCCAGGTGAGCCAGCTCCGTCAGTCGATCCATGAGCTTCTCGGGGGGGATCGCATTGACCACGTCCTTGCCCACGTGAAGTTGCTCGGTCAAATATTGCTTGGCCAGGGTCATCTTGTCGCCATGGCCCTGGTAGATGATGCCGCCGATCTTGGAGCCGATCACCCAGCCGATGGCCTGCGGGAAGGAGACGTAGCCCATGTAGAGACCCTTCTTGCCGGGAGGAGCGATCAGGGAAAGATATTCGCTCTTGCGGGGGCTCGCGATCATCTCGCCGATGGCGAAGATGAAGATGCCCCCGATGCACAGCAAGCCGCTCATCGAGTTGCCGGCGACGACGATGCCGACCGAGGCGATGAGCATCCCGATGATCATCGCGGGCACCGGCTTCATCTTGCCGAAAGTCCAGCCGACGACGAGCATCAAGGCCATGATGGAGAAGGAATCGACGAGAATGAGCCAACTGGGCGGCATCTGGACGCCCGTCCTGCCGAGTTCGAGTAGGTGCGCGTTGTTGAAGATCTTGCCGAGCAAGAGGTAGTTATCCGAGGAATCGACCCAGTCCGTGATGAAGTTCGGAAGCAGGTCGAAGAGCTGCATGAACATGAGCCAGAAGCCCGAGAACACGACCAGGAAGGTGATGAGGCGGGGCTCGAAGAGGTTCTTGATCGAGGTCAGGAAGATGTGGGCGAATTCGGCTGCCATGTCCTTGGCCGTTGCCACGAAAGAGACACTCTGCTTCGACTCGCGGACATTGTCGCCCTTCGGTTCGGTGAAACAGAAGAGGAAAAGGAAGTTGAGGGCATGCACCGCCGCGGAGAGAAAGAAGACGTAGCTCCAGGGCAAGGCTCCCATGAAGCCCTGGATGAGGGGACCGATCGTGCCGCCGATATTGACCACCATGTAGAAGACGCTCCAGCCCAGGGGCGCGTTCTTATCATTGGTGGAGTGGGCGAGGACCGCCTGGATACCCGGCTTGAAGATGGCCGTCCCGGTCGCGACCAGCATGGCGCCGCAGAAAAAGCCCCAAAAGCTGCTCTGGGTTCCCATGACCAGGTAGCCGAGGCAACTGATGCTGACGGCGATCCCCACGGTCTTCTTGTAGCCGTAGCGATCGGCGTAACCGCCCGTGAACATGGGGAGCAGGGACTGGATGAGGGCCCACCACATGTAGATGTCACCCTTTTCGAGATGGTTGAAGCCCAGGCCGCCCAGACCGACCGCCGTGACCATGTAAACCGATAGGAAGCCACCCCGGAGACCGTAGTAGGCCCAGCGCTCCATCAGTTCGATGAAGTTCGCGAACCAGAAAGGTCGAGTGAAGGTCGTCATCGTCTGCAGGAAGGTTGGTTTTTCCTGGACGGTGGAAGGCGTCGTTGCCATGATGCTCCTTTCCTTTGTTGCATAGCGCGCAATGAACATCTTAGCAGTTTTCGGGGCTTTTTTCGTTTCTCTGACCTTAGAACCAGTCGATCGCTTTAACCCGATCGACTCCCAACCTTAAACTGGGCATATCCAACTCGGCGCAGTCGGGAGATAAAATGAGGCAAATCAGGGATCCACCGCTTCCTCGAAGAGCGGGCTTCGTCCCGACGTCTTCGAAGAAAGCGACAGTTGCAAGGCCGTCGACCCCGGAGAGGTTTCTCGCTTTTTCGCCTTTTTCTTTTTTCGCCGTCCTTGAACGCTCTGTTAAAAGTTCGTGTTTCGACGTCACTTTTCGGAGGAAAGGGGGGATAACAGGAGAGGAAACAACAGCGCAAGCTTTCGGGAAAAAGGAGGAATCCGATGGGCACTAGCGATATCGGCAGCACCAAGCCCCTCGTCAATCGCGGTTACCTGAGCACCAAGGCCAAGATCGAAGAGACCGCCGCGAGCAACGCGGCTGCGGAGATCGAAGCCATCAAGGATCTCAAGTCCGGAAGAGCCAACACCCAGCAGATCGCCGATCGCCTGGGCCTCTCCCCCGCCGCCGTCGAGCACCTCAAGAAGGTCGGCGACAAGTTCGCCGATAGCGATGGCCACCTTTCCGACGCCTCCGAGAAACAGCTCAAAAACCGCCTGGCCGGTGACGAGCAGGGCCGCGCCTTCTTCCTCAAACGCTTCATCGAAGGGATGTTCTCGAAGATGCTCAAGAACTTCGGCGGCTAGAGTCGAGCGGTTTCCGACCAGGGGGGATCCTAGGATCCCCCCTTTTTTCAGGAGAAGAGACACTGTCAAACTTCCCCTTCTTTGACCTGAGTCAGAACCGGACAAGGCGAGAGTTCCTCGACCTTGCCGGGCGGAAGATCCGGGTGCGCGACGCCCATGTCAGGGACGCGGTGGCGCTTCTGGAATACAACCGCAATATCGACAGCGAGAGCCGTTTTCTTTCCCGCGAACCGGGGGAGATGGACCTCACGGTCGATGAGGAACGCGGCTGGATCGACTCCCTTTTGAAACAGGAAAACGCCCTGATCCTGGTCGCCGTTCACGGGGATCGAGTCGTGGGCATGCTGGATTTCGTGGGGGGGACCTGGTCGAGAATCCGCCATTCCGGAGAATTCGGGATCTCGGTGGCTCAGGAATACTGGAACGCGGGAATCGGCAGCGTCCTCCTCGACAGCCTGATCGACTGGGCTTACAAGGGCGGCATCATCCGCAAGCTTCGCTTGAGGGTGCTGGCCAGCAACCAGGCGGCGATCGCCCTCTACAAGAAGAAGGGCTTCGAGGTGGAGGGCCTGCATCCCCACGAGGTCCGCATCGGCGGGGAAAATTTCTCCCTGCTCTCGATGGGGCTCGTCCTGGAATAAAAAATCTTAGAGGAAGCCCGTTCTGTAGGGGGGCCAGAAGCAGATCCTGGCTCGCCCGATGATGTTGTTGACGGGAAGCGCTCCCCATACGTGGCTGTCGGCGCTGTTGTTGCGGTTGTCCCCCATGACGAAGACTTCCCCCGACGGGATCTCTTTCTCGGGCATGGAGTAGACCGGCGGGGTGGCAAGGTAAGACTCCGAGAGGGGCTGGCCATTGACCAGGACTTGGCCTTTTTTGACGGCGATCCGCTCCCCGGGCAGCCCGATGACCCGCTTCACCCAGGAATACCGGATGTTGTAGCCGTATTCGGACAATCGCTCCGGCGGCTGGAAAACCACGATGTCGCCCCGTTGCGGGGAATGGAAGTGGTAGGAGATCTTCTCGACCACCAGGCGATCGCCGATTTCCAGGGTGGGCGCCATGGAGGGGCTGGGAATCCACAGGGCCTCGACCACGGTGGCACGCAAAAACAGGGCCACCATCAGTACCCCGAAGAAGGTTTCGGCCCATTCCCTCAGTTTGGACTTCCGGCTGTGGGCCAGCGGGTTGCGGCTCGATACGCGATCGTCCATCTTCGGCATGATACGGCGCTGAAGCGGGGAAAGAAACCAAGGCCAGTTTAATTCTCTGTTGAATCGGCTTTGCATTCCCCCATGATGCCCCAAAAAAGAGCGATTTTCGGTGACGGAAAGTACGAGAATTAAGGACCGACGGGCAACGCGGCGATAACCGCGGCCCAGACCTCCTTGACGGGCTTCTCGAACTTCTTGGCCGCTTCCAGGCAGTCCCGGTATTCCGGCATCCGGTTGCGAGCCGCCCCCAGGGAGGCTTCCTTCACCCGAATGGGACCGAAGGCCGTCTCGACGGTCTCTATCTTTCTTTCCATCACCCGGCGCTCGGCGAAGATCAGGCGCACCCCTATGGCCGTGGTTTCCTCGAGGATGACCGCGGCACACTGCTCCTTGAATTCCGGGGGGGAGACGGCCGTCAGGATCACCCCCGGCCGATTGTTCTTCATCCCGGCCTGCACCAAAGTCACGTCGAGCGCCCCTACCTCGAAAAGCCGCTCCATGACCCGCTCGAAGAACTGCGGGTTCATATCATCGAGGTTGGTCTCGACCAAAAAAACCTTCGATGCCTCCAATGCCTCCGAAAGTCTCTCGGAAATCTCCGAAAGCCTTTCGGAGGCATTGCCGATGATGACGCGTAGGAGGTTGGGCAGGTTTTGGTCGGCCCGGGTGCCGGAACCGTAGCCGGTGCTCGAAGGGACCAGGTTCGAAAGGTTGTTCGATTTGCCGAGGGCGGTCAGGATGGCGGCTCCGGTGGGGGTGACGAGTTCTCCCTTTTCTCCGTTGTCGAAGACGGGAAAGCCTTTGACGAGTTCGAGGACGGCCGGCGCCGGAACGGGCAACAAGCCGTGGGCGCAGCGGACGGTCCCGCTCCCCAGGGGCAAGGGAGAGAAGGTGATTTCTTCGATTCCCAGTTCCTCGAGGGCCTGGCAGGAGCCGACGATGTCGACGATGGCATCGAGCGCCCCCACTTCGTGGAAGTGAATCGTTTCGATGGCGCAATCGTGGACGGAGGCCTCGGCCTGGGCCAGCCTTTTGAAGACCTGGATGGCCCGGTTTTTCACTCGTTCGGAGAGGTTCCCCCCCTCGATGATCTCGATGATTTTGCCCAGTCCCCGGTGGTGATGGCCTTCTTCGGTCTCGACGACGGCGTGGAGGGCCGAAATTCCTCCCCTTTCCGTTTTTTCGAACCGGACGTCGAAGCCCTGGACGGGAAGGGTCGCGAGGGCGCGGAGGATTTCAAGCGGATCGGCCCCGGCGTGGACCAGGGCGCCGAGGATCATGTCGCCGGAGGCCCCGTTGAAACAGTCGAAGTGGGCGATTTTCATGGATTATTTTTTTCCTTTGTTTTCGACGACCATGCTCGCGAAGGTGCCGGCGCCGAAGCCGTTGTCGATGTTGACCACCGTGATGCCGGCCGCGCAGCTATTGAGCATGGCGAGCAAGGGCGCGAGGCCTCCGAAAGAAGCGCCGTAGCCGACGCTGGTCGGGACGGCCACGATGGGACGGGAAACCAGTCCCGCCACCACTGAGGCGAGCGCGCCTTCCATTCCGGCCACCACGACCAGGACCTCCATCTTCTGGAGCATTTCCAGTTCGTTGAAGATGCGGTGGATGCCGGCCACTCCGACGTCGTAGACGCGCGCGACCTTGATCCCCCTCATCTCGGCGGTGATGGCGGCCTCCTCGGCTACTCCGAGGTCCGCCGTGCCTGCGCACAAGATGGCGATCCGAGTTTCTCCCACGGGTTCCTGGTAACCGAAGGTGACCAGGCGCGAGAGGGGATGGTGCCGCACTCCGGGGAATCGTTCCACCAGGACCTCGGCGGCTTCGGGGGAGATGCGCGTGACCAGCACCTTTTCGTGGAGGCAGCTGAGGTGGGCGAAGATCGCGCTTGTTTGCTCGATGGTCTTGCCCTGAGCGAAGATGACTTCGGCGAATCCCGTGCGCAACTGGCGGTGGGAGTCGACCCGCGCGAAGCCGAGGTCGCAGTAGGGCAGTTGGGAAAGGGAGGCGACGGCCTCTTCGACCGTGCGCTCCCCGTTCTTCACTTCATTCAGGAGGGTTTCCAGGCGATCTCGGTCCAAGTTTCAGACCCCTGCCATGATTTCTTTTTCGAAGGCGATCAGCGCGTCCTCGAAGCCCTTCTTGGGGGCGTAGAGGAGGCCGGCGCCGATCTGACCCACGCCAGGATTCTTGTGGGCGATGCCGGTATTGATGACCGGGGTGATGCCGGTCTCGACGACCTTGCGGATGTCGACTCCGACCGGACTGCCCATGAAGTTGAGGTTGGGGATCTGGAAGTCGCGATGGCGATCGACGGAAATCTCGTACATTTCCTTGGTGTAGCGGATGGCGTCCGCGGGGACGCCTCCGACGAACTTGACGATGGCCGGCGCGGAGGCCATGGCGAAGCCGCCGATGCCCGCCACTTCGGAAACGGTCGAGTCCCCCAGATCCAGGTTGGCGTCTTCCTCGGTGTAAGGAGGGAAGTAGAGGCCCTTGGGCTGTCCGGCGGGGGCGGTGAACCAGCGATTGCCCAGGCCCGCCACGCGAATGCCGATCTCGGTTCCGTTGCGCCCCATGGTGGAGAGCAGGGAGCAGTCCTTGAAGCCGACGATGGGATCGGTGGTGGCCTTGCAGGCCGCCATCGACAAGTTCAAGAAAAAGTGGACGTTGCCCGAGATGAAGGCGATCACTTCGCCGATGGTCTTTTTGTCCAGGTCGGTTTGAAGCAGGAAGGGGATGATTTCCTTGATGAAGGTGGTGGTGGCGGCCACGTTGCGGTTGTGGCACTCGTCCCCCATCTGCAGCGCCTGCGAGGTCATCGCCCTGAGATCGATCGGCTGATCGAGCCGCGCCAGCGCGTCCGAGAGCANNTGGAGGGCTTGCGCCGTCAAGCTCTTGACGTTGATCCCGCCCGAGAGCTTCACGGCGTCATGCAGGGCCGGGCCCAGGACCTTCTCCATCCAGTGCAGGCGTTCGATCACTTCGGGACCGTTGGCGCCGAAGCGCAGGACTTTTCCCAGACCTTCGTTGAGGGAGCAGAAGCCGGTGTTGCCCTGGGTCTCGTTCTTGACGCAGAAAACGAACATCGAGGATGAGAGGACTCCGGCCATGGGGCCGACGGCGGCGTGGTGGTGGCAGGAATCGAAAATCAATTCGCCGCTCTCGGCCATTTTCTCGGCTTTCTCGAGGGAAGAAGCCAATCCTTCGTAGAGGACGGCACCCAGGATCGCGCCCTTCACCGGACCGCACATCCGCTCCCAGGAAATGGGGGGGCCGGCGTGCAGGAAAGTCTTTTTGGTCATGCCGGGCAAGACTTCGCTGGCGGGACGGACGTCCACCAGAACGGGCTGGGCGCTCTTCAGGATCTCGACGGCTTCGGCGTTGGCTTTATCGATTCTGTCTCCGTATTTTCCCATTTCTTTCACCTCAAGTTCTCAAGGATTCCGAGCAAGCGCTGATCACCGTCGGCGGGCGGGCGCCAGTCGACATGGACCGCCTCGATTCCCTGTTCCTTCAGGGCCAGGCTGAAGGATTCCAGCCCGAAGGTCACGACGGACAGAGGTTGCTGCAGCAGATCAAAGTTTTTCGGCATGGCAGTTCTTCTCGCTATTCATGAAATCGATCTTTCCCCGGGAGGCGATCATCGCGGCCAGGCGTGCCGCCTGGGCATTGGAAGGCATCACGATCACCCCGATTTCTTCCAGGGCTTCGCGGGTCTTTTCCAGATTCTGGGGGTCCTCGTTCGTGCCGCAAATGGTGGCCACGAAGGAAAGGTGTCTTTTGCTTCTTTCACGGGCGGCCAAGATTGCCGGAATGAGCGGTTCGGTCGGGTTGAGGTGGGAGCCGTAGCCGATCACCACATCGAAGAGGATGACGGCCACCTCGGGGTCTTCGGCTTCCTGGAGGAGGCGTTCCATCCGGTTGGTGTAGTCGATCATGGGGTGGGGCACTCCGACGGTGAACTCGTCGTCGCCGAGGTCGATGATGGTGTTCCCCTGGCTCACGGCGTTGTCGGAGAGCTTTTGGCCGTGAGAGAGGTTCGAATGGAAGGGCAGGAATTTTTCGAGGAGCACCAGGGCTTCGTCGGCCAGGGTGCCGCCGGAATAAAGGCCACGCAGGTAGCGGGCGCCCGGCGCCAACTTGAGCGATTCGGCGGCGGCGGCGGCGAAGGCTTCGGTGGGGGACATATCGAAGTTCTTCGGTTCGAATTTCTTTTTGAGGAGGGTGGCGATCGCCAATCGGGCCGCTTCTTCCAGGGTCCGTGCGGCAGGCAGCCCTCTTTTCTCTGCTTCCTCGGTTTTTCCGCCGATGAAGCAGATGACGGCAGGCTTTTTAGATTTCGCCATCCGATCGAGGATCATCTTTTCGATCCTGGGGGCGGGCGGCTTGGAGATGAGCAAGAGCAGTTCGGTGGCGGGATCGTTCTCCAGCATTTCGATGCCCGAGAGCATCGAGATGCCCCCGATCTTTTCGGTGAGGTCGCGTCCGCCCGTTCCGATGGCGTGGGAAATCCCCTCGCCGAGGTGGTGGAGCTGGACCGTCACTTCCTGGATACCGGTTCCGGAGGCGCCCACGATCCCGATCCGACCGCGGGAGACCACGTTGGCGAAGCCGAGGGCGGTGCCGTTGATGATGGCGGTGCCACAATCCGGTCCCATGACGATCAGCTTCTTTTCCTTTGCCAACTCCTTCAGTTCGAGTTCGGTCTCGACGGGAACGTTGTCGGAAAAGATCATGCAATTGATTCCGGCATCGAGGGCCTTCTTGGCTTCCCAGCGGACATAGGGACCGGGCAAGGAACAAAAGATCAGGTTCGTTTTACCGTTTTTGGCGCTGTCCAGGGACTTCGGCGAGTAGTCGTCTTCGGACCGGCCGGAGTCCTTCTGGTCGAGGGCGTCATCGACTTCGGAGACGGCCCGATCGACGACTTCGTCCGATTCGGCCAGGATGGCGATGATGAGGTCGTTCGGGGCGGCTTCTCTTCCGGCCTGGTCGAGCAGTCCGCTTTCTTCCAAAATTCCCTTGTTTCCTTCGGCGCCCATCATGGCGGATATCCGGTCGATGCCTTCCAGCGACTTGAGCCGGTTGGCCAAGAGCATCAAAAAGATCGAGTCGACATAGCGGTTTTTCTTGATCACGTTGCGAAGAATCACAATCTTCTCCCTGTCATTTCTGCGAACCCTCGCCTCAGACCATGGATCAATCCCATGGCGGTATCGGTTCCCGAGGTCGCTCCCCTTTTGAGGAGCTGAGAAACATTCGATCGCTTCCAGGCCTCACTCTCTATTGTAAGGCTTTCTTGGCAAAACAGGGAACCGATCAACCTGATCCAGGCATGGGAAAAGCGATCGGTTCTCGCCATGGAAAGCAGATGAAGGCTCTCACGGGTGGTCCCCTCGAAAAGAAGGGTTTGCTGCATTTTTTTCCTCAAGGGGAGCTCGAAGCCGGCGCAGGAAAAGCCGTAGAGAGCCAGAAACAGCCCCATGAGGAAATCGTCGCCGCTGGGGGTGAGTCCCAGGCCGACTCCCATCAGGGAAGAGTAGTCTTCGCTTTCCTGTATTTCCATTATTCTCGGTTGGAGGAGGCGATAGCCGTCGAAGCGGCCGAATCCTTCGACGTAGCGTTCGAAATAGTCGAGGTTTCGCAGCAGCCGCCGGGGGTGAAAAACGATTTCGGGGAAAGGCGGGGAAATCTTCTCGGCCCGCGAGAGATCGAAAGCTATTTTTTCGAAGCGGATCTCTTTCGAGTCCAGATTGACTTCAAAGGAGGGGGAAAGGGGAAGGCGGCGGAAGTCCGCCACCGGTACCACGAGGGAATAGGGGGTGAATTCGTTTTCCGAAAAAAAGGTGATCAGTTCTCCGCAATCCAGACTGAGCGCCCTGCGATGGATCCCGTGGATCCTTCCTTGACGGGGTTCTTTCAGGAAATCGAAGAGGCAATCATCCAAAAAGAGGGCGTTTTCGCTGTTTTTTTCTTTCATGCTCAAACCAAAAGGAGCCTCGCTATCGAGGCTCCTTTCAGTGTAACCGATGGAAGGGTTTTTAGAAGCGGAAGCCGACGTTGGCGATGGGACCCTGGTAGCTTCCGAAGAAGGGGCTGCGCTCGCCCTTCATGGTGTAGACGTTGGTCACGTCGTTCATCGTTCCGAAGACGTAGGAACGGTAGCCGAGCTGGATGTTCATCCAGTCGCCGGCGGCGTGGGAGGTGAGCATGGCGCCGAAGTCGGTGAAGACGCGCTCGGAGGCTCCGACGGGGACGTTACGGACGGTGGAGCCGCCGTTGAGGTCGAAGTCGAGGGAGAACATGTCGGACATGGGAATCCCGAAGAGGAGACCGGCGAAGAGGGATTCGGCGTGGATGTCCTGCTTGTTGACGGCGGGGGTGAAGAAGATGTTGTGGCGGAGAAGCTCTTCGTTGCGATAGCCGAGCTTGAGGCCGGCGAAGCGAACGTAGGCGTCCCAGAAGTTGGAGGACATGTTGCGGGGGTAGGTCATGGAGGCGATGGAGAGGCCGATAGCCTGGTTGGCGCCCATGGGCATCAACTCGAGGTTGCCGGTGATCATTCCGGTGTTGTTATCGAGGACGTTCTTGGCGAGTTCGTTGTTGGCGGCCCAGTAGCCGGCCATGACGGCGAACATGGGTTCGGGGCTGGGGGCGACGACAACGACGGCCGGGGTCTCGTAGACCTGGGGAGCCGAGGTGACCATCGGCATGGGGGTGGGTCTCGG
>DOBT01000164.1 GCA_003503675.1 Cyanobacteria bacterium UBA8530
CTAGTTGTCAAGGTCCTTTTTCCTCGGCGCCTCTCGGCACCGCGGACTTTCAATCTTATCTCCGCTTCAACCTTCTGTCAAGACCCTGTTTTCACCTGGCTTGGCGGTCTCTCCGGCGACAAGAAAACCATAATATCGCTTTAACAAAAGCCTGTCAATCCCTTTCGGGGGGAGTTTGGAAAAGAATTTCAGCCGAAAGGTTCGGCAAAAGGGGAGACCCCGTTCCAATGGAAAAGGAAAAAGCAACGAGCGGCGATCTCGAGGGGTTTCATCCGCTATATATTGAAGTCTTTCACGGGGGACAGCCCGGCCTCCGAACGAAGCCTTGCAAAAGCCTCACGATAGATTCACTTCGAAAAGGGCGATCAAGGCAGAAAAAGCGGCCATTCCCCGCTCATGACGGTTGACGAAAGGGCAGTGCAGGCGATAAAATTTTAGATCGCTTTATCCAGGCGTTTTATCAGTGTTGAGAGATCTTCGTAAAACGTCCGGTGGGCTATGGATCCCATATCGATCTAAGGGTGGTGCAAATGCCTCAGACTGCTGGTGCAAGGGTCAACGCTTATCCGGGTTCTCCCTCGATTGCAGCCGGACTACCGGATCTCATCGAGATCCAAAAAAAGTCTTTTGAATGGTTTCTCGAAGACGGGTTGAAAGAAGAGCTGGTTTCCTTCTCTCCCATTCAGGACTACAGCAATCGGTTGGAACTCCACTTCCTCACAGATTATACCCTCGGGAAGCCGAAATATTCCGTTGCCGAGTGCCGCGCCCGGGACGCCACCTATTCCCGCCCCCTGCGCATTCCGGTTCGCCTCATCATCAAGGAGACCGGCGAAGTCAAGGAACAGGACATCTTCATCGGAGAGCTCCCCGTCATGACCGAACAGGGGACCTTCATCATCAACGGTGCCGAACGGGTCATCGTCAGTCAGATCGTGCGTTCTCCGGGGGTCTACTTCAAACGAGAGATCGATCCCTCCGGTAAAAAGACCTATTCCGCCACCATCATTCCCAACCGTGGCGCCTGGTTGAAGTTCGAGACCGACGTCAACGACCTGATCTTCGTTCGAATCGACAAGACCCGCAAGCTTCTGGTCTCGGTGCTCCTCAGAGCCCTGGGCTACCAAACCGGCGAGATCCTGGACCTCTTCCGCCACCGCGAATACCTCCAGAAGACCATCGATGCGGACAAGACCAGCACCGTCGAAGACGCCCTCATCGAAGTCTACAAGAAGCTCCGTCCCGGTGACATGCCTTCCATAGAGGGCGGCAGGTCCGTTCTCCATACCCGCTTCTTCGACCCCAAGCGCTACGACCTCGGTAGAGTCGGCCGCTACAAGGTCAACAAGAAACTCGACCTCGACATCCCCAACGCCGAACGCGTGCTTACCAAGGAAGACATCGTCGGGGTCATCGACTACCTCATCAACTTGAACTACGACGTCGGCGGCATCGACGACATCGACCATCTGGGCAACCGTCGCATCCGCTCGGTCGGCGAGCTGTTGCAGAACCAGTTCCGGGTCGGCCTCACCCGCCTCGAGCGGATCATCCGTGACCGCATGACCATTCAGGAAGCGGACACCCTGACCCCCCAGAACCTCGTAAACGCCAAGCCCCTGGTCGCCGCCATCAAGGAGTTCTTCGGAAGCAGCCAGCTTTCCCAGTTCATGGACCAAACCAATCCGCTGGCCGAATTGACCCACAAGCGCCGCTTGAGCGCCTTGGGCCCGGGCGGCCTTTCACGGGAAAGGGCCGGTTTCGCGGTCCGCGACATCCACCCTTCCCATTACGGACGCATCTGCCCCATCGAGACCCCCGAAGGACCGAACGCCGGCCTCATCGCCAGCCTCTCCGCCTACGCCCGGGTCAACGACTACGGCTTCATCGAGACCCCCTACCGTCGGGTCATCAACGGGACGGTGACGGACGAGATCGTCTACCTGACCGCCGACGACGAGGACCAGTCCCGCGTCGCCCCTGGCGACGTGCCCCTCGACAGTGACAACCACTTCATCGACAAGCAGGTTCCCGTTCGTTTCAAGAGCGAGTTTATCGTCGCCGAACCGGAACAGGTGGACCTCATGGGCTTGTCGCCCATCCAGATCATCTCGATTGCCGCGGCCCTCATTCCCTTCCTCGAGCACGACGATGCCAACCGAGCCCTCATGGGATCGAACATGCAACGTCAGGCGGTTCCCCTTCTCAAGGCCGAGCGGCCCAGAATCGGAACCGGGGTCGAATTGCGCTGTGCATCCGACTCGGGAATGGTGGTCACCGCGCTGGAAGGGGGCTCAATCGCCCGCGTCACGGCCAGCGAGATCACCCTCAAGGGAGATTCCGGCAACACCCATCGCCACACCCTCCTGAAGTTCCTACGCTCCAACCAGGACACCTGCATCAACCAGCACCCCATCGTATCCAAGGGGCAAAGGGTGGAGAAGGGCGACGTCCTCGCTGACGGAGCCGCCACCGATCAGGGCGAACTGGCCTTGGGTAGAAACGTCCTGGTCGCTTACATGCCCTGGGAAGGCTACAACTACGAAGACGCCATCCTGCTCAACCAGCGGCTGATTCGCGACGACGTCTTCACCTCGATCCACATCGAGAAGTACGAGATGGAGGCCCGCGCCACCAAGCTCGGCAACGAGGAAATCACCCGCGAGATCCCCAACGTCGGCGAGGACGCCCTCAAGGACCTGGACGAACGCGGCATCATCCGCATCGGCGCCGAGGTCGAACCGGACGACATCCTGGTCGGCAAGGTCACCCCGAAGGGCGAGACCCAGCTGACTCCGGAAGAGAAACTG
>DOBT01000221.1 GCA_003503675.1 Cyanobacteria bacterium UBA8530
AGGGAGCTCTAATGCCGATGAAGCGCCGCTCGTCGATCTCGATATCCCTTCCGCCTCAGGAGCTCAAAGAGGTCCTGCGCTTCCGCCGCTTGCTCGGTACGAATCCCACCATTCTCGGGCATGACGGGCAACCCCTCGAGATCCCCGCTCCCCTTCTCCAAGTCTTCGGACAAATGACCCAGTGGCTCTCCTCGGGACAACTGCTTCACATCCTTCCCCATCAGCAGGAGCTGTCCACCCAGGAGGCGGCGGAGCTTCTGAACGTCTCGCGCCCTTTTCTCGTGAAGCTGCTCGATGGGGAAAAGATCCCCCACGTCATGGTCGGCAGCCATCGCAGAGTCCGTCTCGAGGACCTGCTCGCTTATCAGAATCGACGCGAACTGCAAAGCCAAAAGAGCCCGGGCGGTACGGATCGATTCCACCAACACATCGAAAAGGTGCGGTTCGTCACCTATATCATCGATCTCGAGGGCGACCACCCCCTCTATTTCAGCCCGCAGATTGAAATATTGACCGGATTTTCGGTTGAGGAGTGGTGCTTGGCGGACTTCTTCATCGAGCACGTCTATCCCGAGGATCGTTCGGCGGTGGAACATGCCATGAAACGCTCGATCGATTGCCATGAGGCCTTCGTCATGGATTACCGGATCGTGAAACGGGATGGCGGCCTGATCTGGTTCCATGACGAGGCCACCGTGGAACCGAACGAAGATGGCGGATTGTCTCTCCATGGAACGTTGTTCGATATCACCGAGCATCGGAAGGTCGATGAGGCGTTGCGGGAAAGCGAGTTGAAGCTGCGTCGGCGTCTCTCTCTGGAAGAACTGATCTCGGACATTTCCACTCGCTTCATCAAGGCCACTTTCAAAGACATCGACGAGGAAATATCCCGGGCGATGGCGCGCATCGGGCGTTTCCTCGAAATCGATCGAGTCCACATCTACCAATCTACCGAAGATTTCTCGCTTTCCAGAATGATGTACGAGTGGTGCGAGGACGGACTCGAGCCCTTCATCGAGCAGATGCAGGCGCTTCCGTCGAGCGAAAACCGCTGGTGGACGGAGCAACTTCGCAACCTCGAGGTCGTCAAGATTCCCTCGGTCGTAAGCTTGCCTCGAACGGCCTCTCGGCAAAAGGAATTGCTGGCCTTGAAGGGAATCCGCTCGTTGATCATGATCCCCCTCGAGATCCAGAAAAAATCCATCGGGNNGCCCTCTTCAAGCTGGTCGCCGATGTTTTCGCCAGTCTCCTCTTGCGAAAGAAAAATGGGGAGAGCCTGCAGGTCTTCCAAAATCGCCTACAGGATATCGATGAAAAGAGTCGAGTCTGGTTCTGGGAGATCGATCCGGAGGGACGCTATACCTTCGTCAGCCGAGGAATCGAGCGGATCCTCGGTTATTCCCCGGAGGAAGTCATCGGAAAGCATTGTTACGACTTCTACATTCAGGAAAAACGGGAAGCGCTGAAGGTCCAGCTCGGGGATATCATCGAAAAAAGGGAATCCTTCAGCAATCTCGACAAGCAAGAGATCAAGAAGAACGGCGAGGCCATCTGGTTGCACTCGAGCGGAGGCCCCTTCTTCGATGATGCGGGTAGGTTACTCGGACTGAGGGGAATTAAGACCGATATCGACGCCTCCCAGAAAACGCAGGACGAGCTGCGGAAGGCCCAGAAAAAGCTCGAGATTCTCTTGAGCGTAAGCCCCGCCATCCTCTTCGCCAGCGAGCCCTTCGGCGACTACGCGACCACCTTCATCAGCCAAAACATCCGTCAACTGGGCTATGAACCGCGGGAATTTCTCGAAAACCCGAGCCTTTGGAGTTCGGTCATTCATCCCGAGGAAGCTCCCCAGGTCTTTTTCAAGCGGCACGAACTCTTCGAGGAGGGGGCCCTTTCCCAGGAATACCGCTTCCGGCAAAAGGACGGAACCTACCGTTGGATCCGCAGCGAGCAGGTGCTGATCAAGGAAGGCGATCACCCCGTCGAAATCCTCGGCGCCCTCCTGGACATCACGGAAAAACGGGAACTCAGGGAAAAGTTGATTCGAAGCGAGCGTAGGATGATGCACCTACAGAGCACGAGCCCGGCCATCACCTACAACTGCCAACCTTTTGGCGACTATGCCGTGACTTTCCTCAGTGGGAACGTCAACCAATTCGGATACCTGCCCAAAGAGTTCTTGGTGGATCCTTCCCTCTGGAGCGCATCCATTCATCCCGAAGACGCCCCCCAGGTTTTCTTCAAGCGCCGGCAGATCTTCGAGAAGGGCGAACTCACCCTCGAATATCGCTTCCTTCATCGAAACGGCAGCTATCGCTGGATCCGCGATTTCTCCAGCCTCATCAAGGACAACGGCAAACCGATCGAGATCGTGGGTTACTGGCTGGATATCACCGAACAAAAAGAACTGAAGGCCGAAGTGGACATCGCTCGAAAAACCGAGGACGGATAGTTTTTTTTCGCCAACAGAAAGGCCCCGGGCTTTTTGAGTTTTCGCTCACCCGGGACCACTGCTTTTATTTTTACTTCTTGGCGATGCTGGGGGCCGCGTTCGGGCGCCTCGTGCGGAATCCGGGCCGGCGGCGGCTCAGTTTGAGCGCCTCGTTGG
This sequence comes from Cyanobacteria bacterium UBA8530, assembly GCA_003503675.1. Classification (GTDB taxonomy): domain Bacteria; phylum Cyanobacteriota; class Sericytochromatia; order S15B-MN24; family UBA8530; genus UBA8530. The sequence continues at coordinate 2,609 of DOBT01000221.1, forward strand.
CTTTGGCCTGTTCGGGAGTGATCTCTTTTTTCTCGCCTTCTTCGTGACAGATCTCCACTCCCAGGTCGTGCTTGATCTTGGCGAAGTAGCGATAGTCCTCGGGGGCGACCATGGTGACGCAGATGCCCTTGTTGCCGGCCCGGCCGGTGCGGCCCGAGCGATGAACGTAGCTCTCCGTGTCATGGGGCACCGAGATGTTGATGACGTGGCTGATTCCCGAGATGTCCAGGCCGCGGGCGGCGACGTCGGTCGCCACCAGGATGTCGATCGCCCCTTTTCTGAACTGGTCGAGGGTCACGATGCGCTGGCTCTGGTCCATGTCGCCGTTGAGGAAACCGGCGCGGATCCCGGCCGACTTGAGCTTGCGGGCGACCGAAGTGGTCTCGCTCTTTCGGTCGCAGAAGACCAGTCCGAGGGCGGGTTTTTCGGAGCGGATGAAGTCGACGAGGGCGCTGGAGTTGCCGGCGCTCTGGATGTTCAAGAAGCGATGGGTGATGTCGGTCGGAGTGACCAGTCCGCTGGAAACCGCGATCTTCTCGGCGTTGACCATGTACTTGCGGGCGATCATTTCGATCTGCTTGGGGAAGGTGGCCGAGAAAAGCAGGGTCAGGCGAGGTTTCGGCAGGCCTCCGAGGATGAACTCGAGGTCGTCCTTGAAGCCCATGTCCAGCATCTCGTCCGCTTCGTCCAGCACCACGGTGTGGCATTTCTCTAGATAAAGGTTGCCCCGTGTCAGGTGATCGCGAAGGCGGCCCGGCGTCCCGACGATGATCGAGGACCAGGCCAGATCGGTCATCTGGCTGTCCATCTTGGTGCCGCCGTAGATGGCGGAAACCAGGACCCCCAGGTGCCCTCCGACCTTGTTGATCTCATCGGCGACCTGGATGGCCAATTCACGGGTGGGAACGATGACCAGGGCCTGGGTGTCGGGANNGCCAGGGTCTTACCGGAGCCGGTCTTGGCCTGAACCAGCAGGTCCTTGCCGTTGAGAACGGCCGGAATGGCGGCTTCCTGGACGGGTGTGGGATGGGTGAAGCCCAGCGACAATACCCCTTTCAGGACTTCTGCTGGAAGGGAGAAATCGGCAAATGTAGTTTCGTTTGGCAAAGGTATCGTTTACTCCTGTTGTTCCGCTAGGGAAAATCTATTTCCTACATTATAGCACGTTCTTTTTTCCTACGCCAAATCACCTAGGCGAAGATACGCCATCCGCACGTGACGGAGGGGTGATTGAAGGTGCTAATCTGGCCTTGTTGAAAGAAAGGTGGGCCGAGTGCTCGCAGAAATGAAAGGAAAGAAGATGAAGAAGGAATTTTTGGGCTTTCGCGTTTTTCGCTTTGTTCCGCTTGCGCTGGCCTTCAGCTTGATCGGGGGTTGTTCATTGCTCGCCCCCACTTTCCCCGGCCTGGACCTCGGCACTTTCCTCCAAAACCTCCCGGTTTCCGCCGCCCAGAAGACTTTCGCCATCCAGAGCGTGCAGGACCTGGCCGCCCAGGTTCAGGTCGAGGACGATCACACGGCCGCCGAGCTCATCTCCGATGTCTCGATTAACACGCTGGCCCTTCCCGGGTTTGCCACGGAAGGCCTCCGCAGTCCCGAAAGCCGCCTCAAGGACTTGAAGGAACACTTCAGGGATCGGCTGACGCAAAAACAGCACGGGATGACCATCCAGAAGACCGAAGTCACCAACCCCGACGGAAGCATCGACAAAACGGTCACCATGGAGAAAACCGGCGCCAACTCCATCTGGCGCCAGGTGGTCCGGCACTTCGTCGACGGGAAAATGGTCCTCGTCACCGCCAGTTACCGGGCCACCCACAAGAACGGCATGACGATGGAAAGCACCCGGATCAAAAAGATCGAAACTGACGATAGCTACGTCTCCACCTTCGATTCCAAGATCACCCTCAAGGACGGAAGAACCAAGACCGCCCACTGGGTGCGTACCGGAAACGCCGACGGCAGTGAGGTTTCCTCGGTGGGAACCCTCGTTCGTTTCGACGGCAAGACCCTTCAGGTGACGATCACCAAGACCGTGGACGGCACGACCACTTCCAAGGTCCTGGACGGGGTGGCGGTCGAGGTCAGCCAGGAGGAGGGCAGCCCTTCCCTCGATGTCACGGTGACCGATCCCAAGTCCGGGGAAAGTGAAAAAACGACCATCACTCTTCCAAACGACGACCAGCCCATCGATCCCAGCCAGGGCTAGCCCTCAATCGACTTCTCGCCGAGCCTCTCGAGGCTCGGCCTTTTCATTGCCCCGATCCCTCTCGGTTGCTATGATGAAAGAATGATCCACGTCTTCGGCGCCATCAACCTCGATCTCATCGCAAAAAGCGATTGCTTTGCGCCCAACACCTCGACTCCCAGTGAAATATCCCTTTCGCTGGGGGGCGTGGGCTTCAACGTCTATCGAGCCATTCGAACCCGGGAAAAGCGCTTCGTGACCGCCCTGGGCGAAGGAATGGCGGCTGACCTCGTCCGAGGTCAGCTGAGCGAAGATATCGCCTTCCTAAAAAAGGTCCCGGGCATCGATTGCGGTGTCTATCTGGCTTTCATGGAAAAGGGAAATCTCCTTTTGGGGGCCGCCAGCACCAGGGCCTTCGAGATCGGCCTGAACGAAGAAACCCTCGACGAAGCCCTGCTTTCCGTCAAAAAAGGCGATCTCGCCGTGCTCGAAGCGAATATTTTGCCGGGCCCCTTGTCCCACCTCCTGGAAAGACTGTCCTTGCTGGAAGTCCCCGTTCTTTTCGAGACGGTCTCCTGCGAGAAGGCCGCGAGGTCCTCGGCTTGCCTGCGCGATCTCAAGCTCGTCACCCCCACCTTCGAGGAAATGGAAGCGCTGCTCGCGCCCCTGTCCCCGACGGACGAAAATATTTTTTCCTTTCTGAAAGAAAGAAACATCGAAAACCTGGTGGTCACCTTGGGGAAGCAGGGCTCGATTTGGTATCGAGCCGAGGGAAAAAGGGAAATAAAGCCCCATCGAGTCCTTTCCCTCCCGGACAGCACCGGCGCCGGCGATTATTTCCTCGCCATGCTCGCGACGGGGCTGTCCGAGGAATCCCGCTCCTTCGAGAGCGTCCTTTATTCGGCCGTCGCCGAAGTCGAAGTTTTTTTGTCCGCACGCTCATAGAATTTGAAGGCCAAGATGAAAGATTTTTCTTCCCTGATCGAGTTTTCCGAAGAGGTCCGGGCGGCCCTGGCGGACAACAAGCCGGTGATCGCCCTGGAATCCAGCATCATCGCCCAGGGAATGCCCTATCCGACCAATCTCGAGACGGCCCTGGGAATGGAAGAACTCGCCCGCGAGCTCGGGGTGACTCCCGCCACCACGGCCGTGCTGAAGGGAAAGATCAAGATCGGGCTTTCTCGAGCGGAAATCGAGTTTCTGGCCGAAGCCCGGAAGAATAACGACGAAAAGGTAATGAAGCTTTCGAGGAAGGACCTTTCCTCGGCGATCGCCATGGGCCGCGACGGCGCGACCACCGTGGCCGCCACCATGATCCTGGCCCATCTGGGCGGCATCCCGGTCTTCGCCACGGGCGGGATCGGCGGCGTTCACAAAGAGGCGGAAAGCACCTTCGATATTTCCGCCGACCTGCGGGAATTCGCCTCGACCCCCGTGCTGGTGGTCTCGGCCGGGGCCAAGGCCATCCTCGACCTGCCCAAGACCCTCGAGATGCTGGAGACCCTGGGAGTGCCCGTGATCGGCTACCGCACCAGTGTTTTTCCGGCCTTTTATTCCCGCGACAGCGGCTTGCCCCTCGACCTCAGGCTGGATTCACCCTCCGATATCGCCAAGGCCTTCTTCGTGCAACAGCAAAGCGGCCTGAACTGCGGGATGCTGGTGGCCAATCCGATCTCCCCGGAAGCCGAGATCCCCGGGGAAGAGATGGAGAAATGCATCGGGGAGGCCATGGCCGAGATGAAGCGGGCCGGAGTCAAAGGCAAACAAGTGACGCCCTTCCTTCTTTCCCGCATCGCCGAGTTGACCGAGAGCCGCTCCCTCTTCGCCAATATCCGTTTGGTCGAGGGCAACGTGAGGCTGGCCTGCGCCATCGCCTCGGCGCTGAAGGAGATCTAACCCGCGCCCCCATAAGGTAGTGTTTCGATACCTCAACACGAACGGAATGGGAAATCCAGCCTATTTCCGTTCGCCCTGAGGTATCGAAGGGCACACCCTCGCTGTCTTGCGC
>DOBT01000028.1 GCA_003503675.1 Cyanobacteria bacterium UBA8530
TCCAGAAAGTCTTGCTCGGGGGCATGGGGGGGCGGGGCTACGTTACCTCCCCCCACACGATAAGATGCACGGGTGCCGATCTTCCATTAGGTCGGGAGACGTTCATCCGAAGGTGAGGTATTTCATTTTGACTTGCAGACATCTGGGAGGCGACCAAGCCCGAGACCGAGCCGAATTGCCCGTGGGTAACACCCTTTCGTTACCCAAACCGTTACCCGCAAAAGGAAAAGGGCCAGAGGACGAACCNNCGACCTAGTGATTAACAGTCACCCGCTCTACCAACTGAGCTATGTCGGAACGGTCACCGTAGAAACAATGTTATCAACGAGAAGCTCTGCTGTCAAGGGATAGATCGGGGAAAGAAGAATTGTAAACTTCCGTGATTCGCACGGAAAGCGCTCCCTAGATAGATTGCGAGATGATAAAATCAACCATAGCTTCCTTCCTAGCCGAAAGAAAGAAATGAACAAACCAACCAAGAAAAAGGGCAAGACCGCTAACCTTTCCAAAGCCGACCTTCCCCGCTTCCCCAAGGCAACCAAGGATAGTAAAACCAGCCTCTTGCGCTCCAAGGCGCGTACTCGTCGCAAGCGCCTCACCAAACTCTTCGCCTTCACCCTGATCGCCCTTTTTGCCGGCTTGGTGGTCGGCGCGATCACCAAGGTCTTTATTCCGGCCGAACGGCTATCGGGACTTTTCGGTGGGAGCGCCCTCCGCGAACAGAACGTCCTCTTGCTCGGGGTCGATTTCAACTACGACACCTCGGGAAAACAGCTGAGTACCGCAAGTTCGGCCCAGAACCAGCGAACCGATACCATTCTCCTCGCTCACCTCGATCCCCAAAACCGCCTCTTGAACGTCATTTCGCTTCCCAGGGACACCCGAGCGCTCATTCCGGGCTACGGCATCGGCAAGCTCAACCTGGCTCATGCCCTGAAGGGGCCCAAGGGGGCCATCGAAACCGTCGAGTCCCTGCTCGACGTCAAGATCGACCACTTCATCCGGATCGACCTCGGCAAGGCAAAAAATCTGCTGGACATCGTCGGGGGCCTCGACATCTTCGTGGAAGCGCCCATGCAGTACACCGACAACACCGCCAACCTCAAGATCGACCTCAAGCCCGGCTGGCAGCGCTTGAGCGGGCAGGACGCCGTTTCTTTCGCCCGCTTCCGCCACGACGCCCTCGGCGACATCGGGCGGGTACACCGTCAACAGATGCTCATCAACGCCGTCCAGCAGAAGCTCTGCAACCCCCTCAACTGGTGGCGGCTGCCCCGCTTGATTTCCGCCGGCTTCGCCAGCGTGACCACCGATATGGACGCGCAGCAGATCGGGCAGATCCTCCACTTCGTCAAGAACCGCGACAACCTATCGACCCATTTCACCACCTTGCCCGGAGATTTCGGCTACGACGGCTTCTGGCTGCCCAACGCCGGGCGCATCGCTTCCCTTCACGACGCACTCTTCTCCCAGGTCAAGAACGAGCAAACCGAATGCCGGGCCGAGCTCCTCTTCGCCCCCGAACAGGCCGGCCGCATCGATGGCCTGATCCAAAGCCTCGACCAAGCCGGTATCCAGGTGGTCCATTCCCACCCCATGGAAGGGGAAAGCCGCCAAAGCACCCGGATCCTCTCCAACGGGCACAACCCGAACTGGGAGAAGAAGATCAAGAGCGTGCTGCCTTCGGCTCCCTGCCAACTTTCCGATGATCCATCCAATTACTCAGCCGACTTCACCATCGTCCTGGGAGCCGACTACCGATGACCGCCGCGCTCGAGGCCAGGGGAGTCGCCAAGAGCTTCGGGAAAGAGGGAGCGACCGTCGAGGTCCTGCGGGGAATCGACCTCGTCATCGAAGCGGGTGAGTTCGTGGCCATCACCGGTCCTTCCGGCAGCGGCAAGAGCACCCTGCTTTACCTTTTCGGGGCGCTGGATCGTCCTACCCGGGGCGATATCCTCATCCAGGGCCGCTCCACCGCCTCTCTCGGAGACCGTGAACTGGCCCTGCTTCGCAACAAGGAAATCGGCTTCGTCTTCCAGTTCCATTTCCTTTTGCCGGAATTGACCGCCTGGGAAAACGCCGCCGTTCCCCTCCTGATCGCGGGGATGCCCCTGAAAAAGGCCAAAGTCTTGGCGTTCGAACTTCTCGAGAAGCTGGGACTCGGGCACCGCGTCGAGCATTACCCCAAGCAACTGAGCGGCGGGGAGCAGCAGCGCGTGGCGATCGCCCGTGCCCTCATCCACAAGCCCGCCATCCTCCTAGGCGACGAGCTGACCGGCAACCTCGACAGCAAGAACAGCCGGGAAATCTACGAGCTGCTTCGGGCCAACCACCGGGAAACGGGGCAGACCACGGTCATCGTCACCCACAACCCCGAACTGGCCATGCTGGCCGATCGAAAGATCGTGATCGTCGACGGAAGCGTCCAGAAAGACGAAAAAACCGACTAAACGACCTCCTCGGGCAGCAGCTTCGCCCGCAGCAAGCCCTCTATCTCTTCTTTTATTTGCCCGTTATCGACAAGGAAGCTCTTGGCCGCCTCGCGCCCCTGGCCCAGGCGGCTTTCCCCGTAGGAGAACCAGGCGCCCGCCTTGTTGACGAGCCCCTGCTCGATGGCCAGGTCCAGGATGCAGCCTTCCTTGGAAGCGCCTTCCCCGAAGATCAAATCGAACTCGGCCTGCCGGAAAGGCGGTGCGACTTTGTTCTTGACCACCTTGGCCTTGACCCGGTTGCCGATGTCGACGCCGTCCTTCTTGAGGGTCTCGATCCGGCGGACCTCGATGCGGACGGAAGCGTAGAAGCGCAGGGCCCTGCCTCCCGTGGTGACTTCGGGGTTGCCGAACATGACCCCTATCTTCTCGCGCAGCTGGTTGATGAANNAGCTTGCGGAGGGCCTGGCTCATGAGGCGGGCCTGCAGGCCGACGTGGGAATCCCCCATGTCGCCCTCCAACTCGGCCTTGGGGACCAGGGCGGCCACGGAGTCGACCACCACCAAGTCGATGGCGCTCGACCGGACCAGGGCCTCGGCGATCTCCAGGGCCTGTTCCCCGGTGTCGGGCTGGGAAACCAGCAAATTGTCGATGTCGACGCCCAGCTTGCGGGCGTACTGGGGATCGAGGGCATGTTCGGCATCGATGAAGGCGGCGGTTCCCCCATTTTTTTGGGCCTCGGCGATCATCTGGAGCGCGACGGTGGTCTTGCCCGAAGCCTCGGGCCCGAAGACCTCCACCACCCTTCCGCGGGGAATGCCCCCCACTCCCAGAGCGACGTCGAGTGACAGGATCCCGGTGGCGAGGGTTTCGACCTTCATGTGGACGTGGTCGCCGAGCTTCATCACGGCGCCCTTGCCGAACTGC
>DOBT01000013.1:0-261 GCA_003503675.1 Cyanobacteria bacterium UBA8530
TTCTGTCTCCGATTCTATCGTCCCTTCTGTCTTCAAGCAGGCCCCCTCTTTGGGCGATCTGATAGTTTTCCCCATTGGATCCCGTTGCCTGCTGAGAGGTGGGGAGTTGCGAACACCCGGTGGAAAGAGCAATGGCACTCGCTAAACCAAGCAAGAGTCCAGTTTTCCTCATCGGTTGATTCCTCCCTTCTTCGGAAGTAGAGCAGTATCAAACTATCCTCTCCCCCTGAGCTCGGGTAGAACCTTCAGGGCCAAATTTCG
>DOBT01000013.1:270-13517 GCA_003503675.1 Cyanobacteria bacterium UBA8530
CGCAAGCACTGAAAGGCCCCGCTCGACTATCTCTTCCTGGTACAGTCGCTATACTGAAGGCGATGGGCCTGCGGCTCGGACACGCCTTGAACTCGACCATGGCCTTCCGGATCGCCAAAGCGCTCGCGAAATAAAGGAGAACCATGCAGGATTCGGAAGCCNNGGAATCCGCAGCCACGGCAAGAAGATCCTGGACATGCTCGAAGCCCTGGAAATCGATCCCCGGGCGATCTCGCTCATCGTCCTCACCCACGACCATCCCGATCACCTCGGGAGCGCCTGGCAATTGAAGCGGGCCACCGGGGCGTCGATCGCCATGCACCTCCTGGATGCCGAGGCGGCTCGCACCGGGAAGCCTCCCCAAACCAAGGCCGTTCGTTTGTTCGGGAAGCTCCTGGTTCCCCTCTTGAACTTGTTGGGAGGACGGATGGCCTTCCACGCCTTCGATCCGGNNACCCGGATATCCTCATCGCCGGGGAGATGCGGCTCGACGAGTTCGGCGTGGCCGCGAAGGTCATCCCGACCCCCGGCCACACCTCCGGGCATCTCTCGATCCTTCTGGATAGCGGGGAGGCCGTCGTGGGAGACCTCGTCGGCGGAAGGAAGAAGCCGAGTTTCTCGCCTTTCGGGGATAGCCTGGAAAGCATGAAGGAAAGCCTTTCGAGGATCCTGGAAGAGCGTCCTCGTCTCGTCTTCGGTTCGCATGGCGGGCCCTTCACCCCGGAAGAGATCCGGAAGACGCTGAAAATCGAGTGAGCCCGCAGGCCCCGAGCTCGCCTCTTTTCGAGACTTACAAACAAAGAGACATGTCAATTTCTTGACATGTCTCTTTGTTTGGGGATGCTTCCCGCGTGGGTATCCAGCCAGCCCTTGACCTTCTTCAATTCTTGGGGGGCTGAAGGTTGGCAAAGGAGCGGCGCATCTCGATCGCCGGAGATCTCGACGGAACGGGGCTCGGAGAACTTTCGGAGAAGGCGGCTCGAGCCTTCGGTCCCCTGCTCGGAGNNCCCCCATTGTCCCTCAGCTTCGTCAGGTCAGCAATTTATGAGGTTATCGCCTATTGTTTCAGTATTTTTTCAATTCCGAGGGCTTTCCTCAAAGAAAAATGTTTGGTCTCCCATTGTCTGGAAGTTATTTGCTGTTTTCTGGATTTTCCAAAGAATGAGGTGTATCCTGACATATTGAAGCCGCGATAAAAAGAAACAGGAGTAAAAGTGAACCGAAAACGCTTTGCTTTGATCGTCGGGATCGCCCTGGTTTGCGCAGGGGGTGCGAGCATTCCCTTTTGGATGGGGCATCGTTCGACTCCCTCCTACCAGACCACTCCCGTGGAACGGGGACGCATCGCGGCCAAGGTGACCGCGACGGGAGCCTTGTCCGCTTTGGTGACCGTTCAGGTGGGAAGTCAGGTTTCCGGAAGGATTCAACAGCTCTTCGCGGATTTCAACTCCCCCGTAAGGAAGGGCCAGATTTTGGTCAAGCTCGATCCTCAGCTCTACGCGGCCGCGCTGAACCAGGTTCAGGCCAACTACCTGTCGGCGAAGAGCAATCTGGTGAAGAGCCAGATTCAGGCGGCGGAGGCCGAGCGCCAGCTGCGTCGCACCAAGTTGTTGGCGGACCGAAAGCTCATCGCCTTGGCGGATCTCGATACCGCTCAGGCCAACGCCTCGGTGGCCAAGGCCCAGGTCGAATCGGCGAGGGCGGGCATTAGCCAGGTTCAAGCCTCCTTGCACCAGGCCGAAGTGAATCTCGCCTACACCACGATCGTCTCTCCCATCGACGGGGTGGTGATTTCAAGGAACGTCGACGTGGGACAGACGGTAGCCGCTTCCCTGTCGGCTCCGACGCTTTTCGTCATCGCCCAGGACTTGCGCAAGGTCCAGGTCGACGCCAGCATCTCGGAGGCCGACATCGGCAAGCTGCGTGCCGGGATGAAGACCGAGTTCACCGTCGATGCCTACCCCAACGATCGCTTCGAGGGCTTGGTCCGCCAGATCAGGAATTCCCCCCAGACCGTTCAGAACGTGGTGACCTACGACGCCGTCATCGACGTGGCGAACCCCGACCTCAGGCTCAAGCCCGGCATGACGGCGAACGTCACCTTCACCTACGATTCGCGCGAAAACGTTCTTTCCGTCCCCAACGCGGCCCTGCGCTTCAAGCCCCCGGTTTCCGACTCCAAGCGTACTCCGGGGAAAAGGCGGCGTCCCAGTGATCCGAGCCGCGGAACCGTCTGGGTTCTTCGAGAGAGCAAGCTCGTTCCCTTGAAAATCAAGATGGGGCTTTCGGACGGGACCCAGACCGAGGTGGTTTCGGGCGAAATCAAAGAAGGGGATAAGCTCGTGATCGGCGCCGGCGATCCCAAGTCGTCCAGTGGCCAGCCCGGTGGTCAGCCCGGCGGTCGGACCCGCATTCGCGGCCTCATGTGAGGCGGGAAATGGCAGAAATCATTCGTTTGGAGGACATCGGAAAGGTTTACGGCCAGGGAGAGTCGGCCGTGGAAGCCCTGAGGGGGGTCTCCTTGAGCATCGAGGAGGGTGAGTTCGTGGCGATCATGGGCGCTTCCGGCTCGGGGAAGTCCACCCTCATGAACATCCTGGGCTGTCTCGATCGCCCTTCTCGTGGCCAATACCACCTGGTCGGACGGGATGTCGCCTCCATGGACGCCAACGACCTCGCCGAAATCCGAAACCACCTGCTGGGATTCGTCTTCCAGAGCTTCAATCTCCTGGCCCGCACCAGCGCGGTGGAGAACGTGGAGCTGCCGATGCTTTATTCGGGGGTGCCCACTCGCGAGCGCCGGGAGCGCGCCATCGAAGCCCTCACCCGGGTCGGCCTCGGAAATCGCCTTCACCACCACCCGAACCAACTCTCGGGCGGACAGCAACAGCGGGTGGCGATCGCCCGGGCGCTCGTTTCCAAACCCTCCGTCATCATGGCCGACGAACCCACGGGCGCTCTCGATTCCCACACTTCGGTCGAGATCATGGCCCTCTTCCAGGAACTCGTCGCCACCGGCATCACGGTGGTGCTGGTCACCCATGAGTCCGACATCGCGAACTACGCCACGCGGGTGCTGGTCGTGAAGGACGGGCGGATCCTTTCCGACGGGAGGCAGGTCGCGGCGATCGCCTCCTTGGAAGGGGCAAAAAAATGACATTCGTCCAAACTTTCCGGATTGCCACAAACGCCCTGGGGGTCAACAAGATGCGCTCCTTCCTGACGGCGCTGGGCGTCGTCATCGGAGTCTCGGCCGTCGTGGCCATGATGGCCATCGGGGAGGGCGCCAAGGCCAACATCGAGGCTTCCTTCGCGTCCATGGGAACCAACCTATTGATCATCCAGTCCGGCTCCAGCATGAGCGGAGGCTCACGCGGCGGCGGCGGCTCCCAGCCTACTTTGACCTGGGAGGACCTCAATGCCGTCAAGACCGAAATTCCGGGCGTGGCCAACGCCGCCGCCCAGCTGCGCACCAATTCCCAGGTCCTCAGTAGGGACCAGAACTGGGCCACCAGCATCATCGGCACTTCGCCCGAGTATTTCGCCATCAGGAACTGGGGAATCGACAGCGGTGAAATGTTCAGCCAACAGGACGTGCTCGGGAGCAACAAGGTCGCCCTCCTGGGCGTCACCGTGGCGGACAACCTCTTTGGAGCCGATATCGATCCGATCGGCGAGATCGTCCGCATCCGCAACATCCCCTTCCAGGTCGTCGGGGTGCTGGCCAAGAAGGGCCAGTCGGCGAACGGACAGGACTACGACGATATGATCGTCATCCCCCAGAGCACTTTCAGGACCAAGATCCAGGGCGGCCTGCAGAAATACCTTGCGGGTTGGATCATGGTTTCAGCCGCTTCTTCGGAGGCCCTCCCCAGGACCCAGCAGCAGCTCACCGATTTGCTGAGGGACCGTCACCACCTCGCCGCGGAAGCCGATGACGATTTCTCGGTGCGCAACCTCGCCGAGGTGGCCAACGCCCAGCAGGCGGGTGCCGCTACCTTGACCCTGCTCTTGGCGAGCATCGCGGCCGTCTCCCTCCTGGTGGGCGGCATCGGGGTCATGAACATCANNCCCCGCCACATCCTCGCCCAGTTCCTGGTCGAGGCCGTCACGCTTTCCGTGACCGGCGGCGTCCTGGGGATCATCCTGGGAGTCGTCACCGCTCAACAGCTCGGCATGCGTTTCGGCTGGCCCATCCTGGTCCGACCGAGCATCGCCCTGCTCGCAGTGGGGTTCAGTGCCCTGGTCGGAGTGGGCTTCGGCCTCTACCCCGCTCAGAAGGCGTCCCGTCTCAATCCGATCGATGCGTTGAGGTTCGAATGAATTTTCCAATGATTCCGATGATTTCGTTTTTTTCGTTTTTTCCCCTGACCTTCCTCGGCTTGCCCGCCTTTGCGGCGGAGCCGGTGTTGACCCTGGCTCAATCCCTCAGAACGGCGCAAGCCAATCAACCGCAGCTCGTCAGGGCCCAGGCCGCGGTGCTGGCCGCTGCGGCCCGCAGCAGCGGCGCGAATGCCCCCCTGTTGCCTCAAGTCTCTTTCGGGGCGAGCTACAACCAACCCTGGAATCGAGGGGGGACTGCCTTTGTTCCGGGTAGCGCCCTCAACCTGAGGGCCAATCAACTGATCTGGGATTTCGGCCAGCGCACGAACAGGCTGGAGGCGGCCAAGGTCAACGTCGGCGTGCAGCAGCAAACGGAAAAGCTCAATCAACAGCAGGTCGCTCTCGGAGTCCGGACCAACTTTTTTGCGGTGCGCTCCGCCCAGGTGCTGGTCGAAGTGGCCCAGGAAGCCTTCAATAATCAAAAGCGCCATCTCTCTCAGATCACGATCTTCGTCGGGGCCGGGACCCGTCCCCCCATCGACCTCGCGCAGGGCCGCCGGGATCTGGCCAACGCCCAGGTCAAGCTCATCAACGCCCAGAACGCCTACAAGACCTCGAAGGCCCAGTTGAACCAGGCCATGGGGGTCTCGACCAGTATCGATTACTCGGTGGCGAACGAGTCGATGCCGGCCATCCAGGGTGAGGAGCAGCCCCTCGAGGCCCTGGTGAGGGAGGCCGAAACCAGGCGGCCCGATCTGGCGGCGATAGCCGAGCAGGTCCGGAGCCAGGAACTCACCCTAGCCGCCCAGAAGGGAGCGAATTCGCCGGTCATTCAAGCCTCCGCCGGGCTCTCCGATTCGGGGCTAGGCGGCTCTCCCCTGAACTGGGATGCGGGAATCTCCCTTTCCACCCCCCTCTACGACGGCGGCTCGATTCGCGCTCAGACCAGCGAGGCCGAAGCCAACTTGATCAGTCTCAACGCCCAGGCCGACGCGTTGAGGCAGCAGGTACGCCTCGAACTCACCCAGGCTCGCCTGGCGATCGAGTCCGAAAAATTGGCCATCCGGGCGGCGGCCGAGTCCGTTCGAAATGCCAGGGAACAGCTCGTTTTGGCGGAAGGTCGCTACGAAGTGGGAGTGGGGAACATCATCGAACTGGACGACGCCCAGCTTTCCTTGACCAGCGCGAAAGCCCAGCAGGTGCAGGAGGACTTCAAGCTCGCCACCGCCCGAGCCCAGCTTTTGAAGGCGATCGGTCGCGAGCCCTAGCGGGTGAAGGGGCATTAGCTGCCTGCCCGGATTCCCTGCGCGGGAATGACGGTTGGTTTTCAATCTGCGATTAAGCCGCGCTGAACAGGTCGTTTTTTCGAACCAACGATACCGAAAGCCGAGTGAATACCCGGCTTTTCGGCTTATTTTGTCCTTTTTCGGGCTTTGAGGGAGATTGCTGCTACAATAGCGAGCAAGGCGGATATTCTCTCGAAGGAAGAGGTTTTTTCCATGGCGCATCGATCTTTGAAAAACGGCTTCGAAGAGCTGGTGGAAAGGCTGAATCGATTTCCACAGGGAGCCCCGCCTTCCGAGGCCTTGTTCGCCATTCTCAAGATGCTCTTCAGCGAAAAGGAAGCGGGGTTGGTCGCTCTGCTGCCCATAAAGCCGTTCACGGTGGAGACCGCCAGCAAGGCCTGGAGGATGGATCGAGTCGCCGCCTTGTCCATCCTCGATGAACTTTCCAGCCGGGCGATCCTGCTCGACGTCGGCAAAGAAAACAAAGAAGGCGAAGGAAACATTTACGTTTTGCCGCCTCCCATGGCCGGCTTTTTCGAGTTCGCCCTCATGCGCCTGCGGACCGATATCGATCAGAAGGTGCTGGGAGAGCTGTACCACCAATACCTCAACGTGGAGGAGGACTTCATCCGCGATCTCATGGGAAGGGGGGGAACCCAGGTGGGACGGGCCTTCGTCCAGGAGCCCATGCTGTCCAACGAAGACTCCCTCCAGGTCCTCGACTACGAAAAGGCCAGCGAAGTGATCGAGACCGCCACCCACATGGGGGTCGGCCTCTGCTATTGCCGGCACAAGGCGGCACACGCCGGAACGAGCTGCGATGCCCCGTTGGACATCTGCATGACATTCAATGGACCGGCAAAATCCCTCATCAAACACGGCTACGCCCGCTCCGTGGAGAGATCCGAGGGCCTCGAACTGCTGCAGCAGGCCTATGAAAGCAACCTGGTCCAGTTCGGCGAGAACGTCCGGGAAGGGGTGAGCTTCGTCTGCAATTGTTGTTCCTGCTGTTGCGAGGCCATGATAGGCGCTCGCAAGTTCGCTTCTCTGCGCCCCGTCCACACCACCAACTTCCTGCCGGAAATCGAAGGTTCTTCCTGCATCGGATGCGGCAAACGCGTGAAGCTCTGTCCGGTGGAAGCGCTGTCTCTGGTAGCCGTCGGCGACTCCCAACGGAAGAAGGCCGGGCTCGACGAGGAAAGATGTCTCGGTTGCGGGATTTGCGTCCGCAACTGTCCCCGAAAAAGCCTCAGCCTGACTTCGAGAAAGGAAAGAATCCTCACGCCGATCAATTCGGCCCACCGGGTCGTCCTCATGGCGATCGAAAGAGGCAAGCTGCAGGAGCTCATCTTCGACAACCAGGTCCTGTACAGCCACCGGGCGATGGCTGCCGTTCTCGGGGTCATCCTCAAGCTGCCCCCGATCCAGCAGGCCCTCGCGAGCAAACAAATGAGGTCGAGGTATCTCGAAAAGCTCCTCGCCGGAATGAAAATTTGATAGAAAGGTCCCGATGCTGAAAAACTTCGCGCTTCTCCTGCTCGCCATGACTTGCAGCCTTGGCTTTACGCCCTCGTCCAGCGCCAACAAGGATTTACCGAAAGAAGGTTTCGTCGAGGTGAGGGGAGGCCGGGTCTGGTACAAGATCGAGGGACGAAACAAACCGGGCATTCCTCTCCTCGTTCTCCATGGCGGCCCGGGAGCCCCTCATTTCTATCTCGAACCTCTGGCCGAGCTGAGCAACGAGCGCCCGGTCATCTTCTACGATCAACTGGGCTGCGGGAATTCCGATCGACCCCAGGATCCCTCGCTTTGGAAGCTCGAACGCTTCGTGGAAGAGCTCGGGCAAGTGCGCGCGGCCCTGGGCTTGAAGCAAGTCCATATCTTGGGGCAATCCTGGGGCACCATGTTGGCGGTGGAGTACCTGCTCACCAAGCATCCGAAGGGCGTGAAGAGCCTGGTGCTTTCGGGGCCCGCCCTGAGCGCCCCCCGTTTCGAGGCCGACCAACGAAGCTATTTGGCCGAGTTGCCCAAGAAGGATCGGGAGGCGATCGAGAAGTTNNCGAGAAGTGCGAAGCCTCGGGCCACTTCGAGGCCCCGGAGTACCAGGAGGCGATGAACGCTTTTTATCATCGCCATGTCTGCCGCCTGGACCCCTGGCCGGATGACATGAACAAGACCTTCGAAAAGATGGGGGTGCCCGTCTACGAGAAGATGTGGGGGCCGAGCGAATTCACCGTTTCAGGCAACCTGAAAGGCTTCGATCGCACCGCTCGCCTGAAAGAAATAAAGATCCCCGCTTTGTTTGTCTGCGGTCGGTACGACGAGGCCACCCCCGAGACCACCGCCTATTATCACCAGATGATGCCAGGCTCGGAGATGGCCGTGATCGAAAATGCCTCACACCAGGCCCACCTGGAGCAGCCCGAGGAATATTTAGCCTTGCTGCGTGACTTCCTTCGAAGAAGCGAGAAAAAGTGAACTTTCTACTTTCTTCCGGAATGGCTCGTCCAGGCGAGGGCCCTGGCCGCATCCAGCAGGCCGTAGCCGTAGTCCTCATCGAAACCGGGGTTCCCCAGATCCGTCGCCGTCGCGACCAGACGGGTTCGGATCTGTGCGGGAGTGAGAGTTTGGTTGAGGATTTTCGCCTGGGCGACAACGAGAGCGGCCGCGGCGCTGACCAATGGAGCGGCCATGGAAGTTCCGCTCAAGTACCCGAAATTGAGGGGCTCTCCCTCGGATAAACTGTAGAAACAAGGTTCCGTGGGAAGAGTCGAGAAGATCTTGTCTCGATGGGAGCCTCCTCCCGGGGCGACGATGGCCAGTTCCAGTCCTTTACAAGAGTAGGCGGCTCTTCTATTTCCCGGTGTGGTCGCTCCCACGGCAACGGCTCCGGCATAAGCGGCCGGATATTCGACGAAATCGCTCCCGGCGACCTCTCCTTTGTTTCCGGCGGAGATGACCATGAGGACATCGTGCTCGCAGGCATAAGCGAGAACATCGGCCAAAACGGGGGCTGGATTTGGTCCCCCGATACTCAAATTGATGATCTTGACTTTTTCCCCGTGTACCCCTCGCCAATCCACCGCATCCTTGATCCCCTTGGCGATCACGAAGTCGCCGCCTTCTCCGGCATCCCCCTCGTAGTTGACGACCTTGACCGGTAAAATCTTGGCGCCGGGCGCTCCGCCGACGATATTGCCGCTCGGCCCCTGCTGGAAGGTCGGGTTGTTGTAGGCGACAGCCGCTATCAAACCGGCGACATGGGTTCCATGGCCACAGCCGTCCTTTCCGGTGAAATCACGGTCGCCATAGAGATCGCTCCCCACCTCGTCGATGAAGATCGGATTGCCCGCAAGGTCCTTGACGATGTTTGCCTCGAGATCGGGGTGATGAACGTCGACCCCGGAGTCGACCACGGCGACGACGACCCCGGAACCGGGCGGCTCATCCTTGGTGGCGCCGGCAAAGTCCGGATCGGCCCAGGCCGCCTCGAAGTTCGAGGAATCACTCATCAGATGCCATTGATGAGTGGACAAGTCCCCGTCTTCGGGGATAGGGGCTCCATGGACCCTTCGCGAGTAGTTCGGCTGCGCGTAACGCAGTTGAGGTTCGGCGAAAAGCTGTTTTGAGAGTGTTTCCGGATCGCCGCTCACTCGCCACCGCTCGACACCGGGAAGCAGGGTACCGATGAGCGAAGCCCGGTATTTCCTGCGCAAATCCTGTAAGGCTTGCGCAGAGGTGCTGGGTTGAGAACCGATGAGAACTTCCCCATTTGAGAAAATCCGCAAAGGCTTGGGCGTCGAAGCGCCATTCGGGGTGAGGCATCCGGACAGAAAAAAGCAGAGTGCCAGGGAAGTGAGGGAGATCGAAATCCGGAAACGGTACATTTTTGCTGCCTCTCAAACAAGTGCCTGCTTGCCGTATTATAACTCCCCTGTGGAAGAGCAGTTCGGAGACTTCACGATTTATGCCGGTCGNNCATATAATGAGGAGGTCACAAAGATATCGCAAGCATGTCAGTATTTTCTTTGAAGGAGTCCCTCTTGATTAGGCGCCTGTTTCCTATCGCTGTTCTCATCGCCATGCTTCCCCTCCCCGCCATGGCGGATGAGGCGATCCATCCGACGCGTTTCTTCGATCGTCTCAATGGAACACCCGGATACATCCGGGTTCCAGGGGTGGAAGAGGCAACGACCCTCGCCCCGGGTACCCTGCTCATCGATACCGCCATCAATCCCGCATTCGGATTCTCTTACGGACTCCTCCCGAATCTCGAAGTCGGCGCGAATGTTAACGGCTCGACCCAATTCAAGGTCGTTTCCGGGAAGTACCAGGGAATGGAGAGTTCGAATGCCGGTCTGGGGTTCCTGGGGAAGTACCATGTGCTTTCGAGAGGCGGCTATCAAGTCGCCCTGCTGGGTGAGGTCGGATACGGTTACAATCAGGTCGCCAGGCAACTAGGCTTCCAATACGGCAATACCTGGATGGGCTACATCGGGCTTCCGCTATCCTATTACCAGGAGGGATATTCGCTTCATGCGATGCCTATCGCCGAGTTGGGGAGCAGTGGCGGGCTTTCCGCTCCTCCCGGAATCAGCCTCGGTGCGAGATTGCGGTTGAACCCCTTTCTCTGGCTTTTGGTCGGCGATTACCTGGGGCTCGGAGGCTTCACGCAAACCTTCTCGTCGGGGCTTCGCTATGAACCCGCATCCTGGGGAGCCTTCGATATCAAGCTCGTGGACTACATGTACAACACCGGATCCCCCGGCTTACGGATCGGCTCTTTCGGAGTGACGGCATACTTCGGTGGATCGAAATAGGAAAGAGGTCATGATGAGTCTTCGCTTCGAGGCGGTTTTTCCCCTGGCCCTTTCCTTCGCTCTCTTGGCCGGTTGCAGCTTTGATACCGCGCAACAAATTTCCGTCGTGCGCCCGAGCTCCATGCTGAAACCGCATCTCGATCCTTTCGATCCCCATCCCGGAGAGACGTTTCGGGTAGCCGGTCGTGGTTCTGAACTCGCCTTGAGCGACGCGACGATTTCCATCATGGCGCAGTCCTCGAAGCAATTTCCGATCCCGCCGGAAATTCCGGTCTTGGAAAAGAGGATCGTGAAGATCACCGCTCCGGATATGTTCCTTTCGGAGGAGTTCACCGCGCCCGACCGGGTCGGAAGCTACGACGTGGTCGTAGAAGTCGGGAAGGGCGCGGCGGTGCTCAACCTTTCGGTGAAATGAGCGAATCCGGAAAAAGGTCGATTCATCGGGGCTAGCCCTGCTCTTCGATTTTTTTCGGGCGCGACGGTTTCCGGGTCAGCCCCGCCGCCACCAAGTAAACTCCGAAGGTCAGGATTATCGTGAGGGGCACTTGCAGATAGGGGACGGGGCCCGAAATCGGCGGGGTCCTGATCAGCAGAACGTTCGACACGACGATCAGCGCTCCCCCGAGAAGAGCGACCCGCCCCGCGATTTGTTGGCATCGCTGTTTCACCAGGGGGTCCGTCATCTTCCAGGGGGTCAGAGCCCACAGCCCTACGTTGCTGGTCTTGGTCTGGTAGTTCCCCACCGCCATCATCAATAATCCCATGGACAGGCCCGCCATCGATTGGATCATTCCCTGATCCAGCGTCCAGCGGCTCGAAACGTTCATCAGGCCGAGAAAATGAATCAGGGTTGCGATGAAAAGGAAGGCGTTCGTCATGGGGCCGAAGCTCCCGCGCAGGCGCCAGTCTTCCGTCCGCCACCAAACCGGTCCGGGGATGCGGTTGTTCAGGGACATCGAGGCGACCATGAGAAGGCAGAGAACGGGCCCGGCCAATGCTGCAAACCATAGCGGGATGCTCTGAGTCGAAACCCCGCTCGGCCATTCGGTCGCGATTCTCGGATCGGGGATCCTTTGGGTGAAGACGAAAAAGAGGCTGAGGAAGATATGCAAAAGAAACAAAAGCGCCGGGATGATGATGGGGCGAATTTTTTCCTTCATGACTCACTCCTTTCGAGGTTCGGGCGATAAAAGCTCGAGCATGGCGGCGGCGGCCTGTTCGAAGGCCGTGGCGTTCATCGTGTAGATCAAGAACTGACCGTTTCTTTCGGAGCCGATCAGCCCGGCTCCCTTCAGGATGTTCAGGTGGTGGGATACCGAGGGCTTTGAGATATCGAAGCCCTCCGAGATTTCTCCGGCCGTCAGGGGGCCTTGCTTCAAGCGGGCCAGGATCTCGCGGCGGGTCGGATCCGCCAGAGCCTTGAAAACGGAAGACAGAGACAATTCGACCTCCTTCTTTGAATTAGATATTTAGTGGTTATTCTAAATATCTAATTCTTTTTTACCCCGAGCGGACTTTCTTCAAACGAAAAAGTTCTACTCGTGCAGGGAGAAGGCGGCGACGGCCAGTCCCATGAAGGTCAGCATGACGAAAAAGAGGATGCCGGCGTCGAGCCAGAAGGGATGCATGGCATGGGGGCTTCCCATGGCCGCGCGCAGGCCGTCCACCGCATAGGTGAGCGGATCGACCAGGGCCAGGTTCCTCATCCAGGGGGGGACGTTGCTCAGGGGATAGAGCGCGCCCGAGAGGAAGAACATGGGCAAAAGCAGGAAATTCATGATCAATTGGAATCCCTGCATGGATTCCATTCGGGAGGCCACCACCAGGCCGAAGGCGGTGAGGGCGCAGGCCCCGAGCCCCATCATTCCGAGGATGGAAGGCAGGGAGGTCAGGGGAATGCTCACTCCCACGAGAGGGGCTAGCAAGAGGATGGCGCAGCCCTGGAGGAAGGCGACCGAGGCTCCGCCCAGGATCTTGCCCAGGGCGATCGCCGGTCGGGGCACCGGCGAGACCAGGATTTCCTTGAGGAAGCCGAACTCGCGGTCCCAGATCACCGAAATGGCCGAGAAGACCGAAGTGAACAGCACCGTCATCCCGATCACCCCCGGGAACATGAAAACGAGATAGGAGCCGCCCAGGCCACGGGACATCGAGGGGGCGAGCCCGTTTCCCATCACCAGGAGATAGAGCAGGGGTTGGCCCAGGGCTCCGACGATGCGCGGCTTGTCCCCGAAGAAAAGCAGGATGTCCCGGTACCAGATGATGAGGGCGGCTTTCAGGAGATAGGAAAAGTCTTTTTTCAAATCCTACCTCCGGTGGCGCCGGCGGTGGCGCGCGAAAGCGGACTCCGGGGCTTCCTGGCGGATGGCCTTCCCCGTGACCTGAAGGAAGACGTCTTCGAGGCTGGGGCTGCGCATGGAGACATGCTTGACGGGCACCTTCAGTTTTCTGAAAAGCTCGGGCAGGAAGGTGCTCCCGCTCTCCACGACCAGGTTGAGGCCGTTTTCTTCCTTTCGGGCGATCAATCCGAAAGAGCCTTCGATCTCCAGTAGGGCCTCCGCGTCGTTTTCCGTTTCGATCAGGACGCTGTCGCCGCCGATTTCGGCCTTGAGCCTGGCGGGGGTGTCGAGGGCCGCGATCTCGCCGCGGTCGATGATGGCCAGGCGATCGCAGTTCTCGGCCTCCTCCATGTAGTGGGTGGTCAAAAACAGGGTGGTTCCCTCGTTCTTCCTCATCTCGTGCAGGAAGCCCCAGATCCTGGCGCGGGTCTGGGGATCGAGGCCGATGGTGGGCTCGTCCAGGAAGAGCACCTTGGGCT
>DOBT01000013.1:13599-27892 GCA_003503675.1 Cyanobacteria bacterium UBA8530
ATGGTGGTGGTCTTGCCGGCCCCGTTCGGCCCCAGGAAACCGAAGATTTCTCCCGCTTCCACGGAGAAGTCGATGCCCCGAACGGCCTTCAACAAACCGAAAGACTTGCACAGCTTCGAAACGGCGATCGCTTCCAAAGGTCGTTCCCCCCTCGATATCGCTCTGTCGCCCGGATGGGCTGCGGAGGATCGTTTGAAAAATTGTTTAATTTATTTTAACATAGTAGTCCAAGGGAGCAGGGAAGGGAACGCCCGCCATGAAGGATTCCGGAAGGCGCATCTGGAGAAGCTATCTGGCGGCGATCGCCGTCATGCTGCTTTCCCTGGTTTTGGTCGTGGTGGCCTTTCGGATCGAGCAAAACCAGACCAAGCGCATCCGGGACGATCTCGCTCTTCTCGAAAAAGCCCACCAGATGATCTACAGTCTCGAGAAGATGGAGAACCTCGAGTTCCTTTATTTCTACCCTTCCCAGGACCTTTCTTCGAAAAAGAGACAGTTCGACCGGGAGGCCGCCTCTTTCAGGGAGGCGTTGCAGGCGGCTGGGGGGGCTCGAGAGCTGGCCTCGATCGAGAAGGACTTCGAGCTCTACCTGAGCCTGAACGAGCGTATCTACCGTCTCACCAAGGCGGGCCGACTATCCGCGGCGCTTCGCCTCAATCTCGAGGATTCGATCGAGGTGGCGGATCGCCTGAGGGATGGGACGCGCGACTTTCATTCCCGCACCGCCCAGATCCTTTTCCGGGACCAGGAGCTCATCGAGCGGATTTTATGGGACACCGAGGGCTGGCTGATTCTCATTTTCCTCGCAGGAGCCGCATTCGCCGGGATCCTGTGGCGGCGGGCGGTTCTCACCCTGGAAGAATTGCGCTCCCTCGACAAGATGAAATCGGACCTCATGGCCGTGATTTCCCACGAGCTGCTCACCCCCATCAACTTCATCACCGGCTACGGCTCGGCCCTGGAGGACGGGGTGCTGGGTCCCCTGACGGAAGAGCAGCAAAGGGCGGTGAAGCGGATCCTGGAAGGTGCCAGCCGCTTGACCCGTCTCGTCGGCAAGGTTCTCGACTACACCCTGCTGGAAGCCGGGGAAATGGTGATCCAGAACGAAAAGCTCGACTACCTGGCCCTGCTGAAACCCGTGGTGGAGGAAGCCCGACGCACGGCCCGGCTCAAGTCGCAGGATTTCCGGTTCTCCTATTCCGAGGGCTCCTTGATGGTCCGGGGAGATCCCCGGCGCCTTCAGCAAGTCCTTTCGGAGCTGTTCGAGAATGCCCAGAAATTCACCCCGGAGAAAGGAAAGATCGGCTTGCGGGTGTGGGGGGCGGGCGATCGCATCTTCACCGAGGTGTTCGACAGCGGGGAGGGGATATCCCCTGAAGAGGCGAAAAGCCTCTTCAAGCCTTTTTATCAGCTCGACTTGACCAGCACCCGGCGCCACGGAGGAATAGGAATCGGGCTGGCCATCGTCAAGTGCCTGCTCGTGGCCATGGGGGGCGAAATTTCGGTAAGCTCGAAGCCCGGGGAAGGCACGCGAATCCTTTTCTCCCTCCCCAAACCAAGGGAAGAAGAAATTTCCTGAAGTTCCTTCGAGGCTCCACCCTGCTTTCTTTCGAAAAATGGATGTCTGGCCCGCCTGTGGTTGAAGTCGCCCTCGACCAAAACCGGAGGCCGGGTGACAGACAGTCCCCTGGTTGACCTTCAAACTTTGAGGTATTATCGGTTCTGACGGGGAGGTGAAGAACATGCAAAGACTGTTGAACGTCTTAACCGAAAACATAGGCCAGAAATTCGAAGCCGTCATCTGGATAGCTGGCGCAGCGAGCCTATTGTGCTTCGGCGCCTCATCGGCATCAGCTTTGTCGGTCGGGACCATGAAATCGACTCTCGCAAAGCCATAAAAGAAATGCTTTAACCTTAAGGTTGCCCTGGCTCGGGGCTACACTTATGAAATAGNNAAATTAACCAATGGCTTTTATCCTTTCTGCGCGTTTATCCTGGCCGGATCAGGTTGTTCCGTCCCGCCTGTTTCAGGAAACGCGAGTCCTTCACCGACGAATGATTCAAACCGTCTCGCCGTGAGAAGTATCCCTGTTAACGCCGAGGCGATAAGCCTCGCTCCGAATGGAAAGGGCTTTGCATTCAGCACTTCGGCTGGCCTTTTCACTACTGATATCGCTGGTCCCGCCAAAAAGCTAACGGATACGAACGGGATCGTAAGACAGATGAATTGGTCAACCGACTCTCGAACCCTTGCCTATCTTGAAGGAGATGATACGGGAGGCGCCGGATCGAGTGAAACCTATCAACTGGTGCTACTTTCCGTTCCCGATGCCAGAAAAAGCATCTTGGTTTCAAAGCTGGTCAACCCAAGATTCGCACTCTCACCTGAAGCCAGCTATGTCGCCTATACCACCTCTCAGGCGCCACGGTCCCAAATCAACCTGCTTTCTCTTCGGGATCGCTCGACAAAAATGATCTTCGAGGGTATCGACATCAACGCGTTAACTTGGTCATCAGACGGCTAGAAACTTGCTTTTTGCGGAAGGCAAGCTCAAGATCCCCCCGAATCACCGCTTTCTATCTTCACCACCGATCCTGTTAACAACGTCTCAAAGAGGATAGCTGGTTTAACTTTCAATACTCAACCCTTCTATTGGTCTTCTGATAGCTGCACCGTAAATGCCATCGACTATAAGGAACCCCTAAAAACCCTTTCCATTTTGACCTCTGGGCTGAATGGAGAGGAACCGCAGAGGAACTCGATCGTCGTTCCGGATGAAGATGGCAAATCGACTTATCTCGCCAACCTGATGCCCTCGCCCGACAGGTCTTACCTATTAGCCGAAAGCTACAGCGATGCCGTTCACCACAACCTGCTTGGGATCGTCGCGATAGACCTTTCTAGCAAAGACACGGTGAAGGTCTCGCCACCAGCAAAAATAATTGGCTGGACGGAGAAAAAATCAGAGTTATTCTGCGAAGAAGGGCAAGGAGAATCGAGAAAATTCTTTCTCGTCAACTTTTGAACAAAGGGAGGTCGAAAATGCGAAAAACTTCACTATTAGCGCTTTTGTTCACCGTCCCTTTGGCGGCGTTTCCCGGATGCAAGACCTCACCGAGTCAAGCTCATCAACCGATTCCACCGGGAGGCTCGGATGTTCAGGGAGCGGATATCCAGATCGAGATCCCCGGTGGTGCGAGCAGCTTCGACATCCCCATCCCCTCGACACTTCTGACATATGACTTGCAGGTTGGTGCGCTTTCCTCGGAGCGTGCGGTGGCTGAAGCGCGGAAGTTTGGAATTGAGGGACAAGCTCAAATAGAGCCGAGCGAACAGCGAATACGGGTCCAATCCGGAGACTCGGTCTGTGACCTCAACCTCGTCCTCGGCTCAGTTTTCTTCCAGAATGTCCCTGCCATGTCAGGTGATAACGGAGTGACTCCGGCTCCGAGCGGGTCGCAGATCACCTCTTCCCCTCCTCCCGATCCCGCAGTTCCAAGCGAAGAATCAAGCAAGCAGCTTGCACAAGAATACTTGAAAGGAATTCAACTGGATGGCGTGGGAGAACCGAAATTCTTCCAGGCGAATTATCTCGTTGAGAGCCATAGCGATAAGGCCACGATAATTCGGCGAGAAATCGTTTATCGCCGCTATCTAAACGATCGAATCGTACTGGGACCGGGCTCTCAAGTCAGCGTCTTTATCGGTGACAAGGGTAAAATAATCGGATGTTTCCTTGATTGGCCCTCGTTGCGGGAGGGAAAATCGGTAAGCCTCAAAAAAGGTGGCAAGGCCTTGGAAAACCTGCGTGCAAAACTCGCAGAGATAAGTCAACTGGACCAGTTTTACCGCTATCGCTCTTTCAAGGTATTGGAAATACAGCTTTACTACCTCGGTCAAATCATTCCCGATAAACAGCGAATAATCGTTCCTGCTTACGGAGTAAAGGGAATCGCGGATCGGGGGCAAGGACTGGTCAATGATATGGTGATGCTGACGGCCTCGGATGAAGCGACCGTCATCCTGCCTAAAACGGAGATCGAACCGGCTAATGAAGTTCCCTCACAGGCACAATGAACGTTCAAAAAGAGACTTATCGGTGAACATGGAATGGCTATGATCGACAAAGGGCCGATATCCTGGTAGGTTGGTTGTGTCTAAAACGCGCAACCATACAGGAGATCAGCCCCATGCCGAATACCACGATCGCATGCCTGAACGTTGAGGTCAAGTTTCTGGACGCCGACTTCAAGTCGCACGCGTGCCCGCACTGCGGGACCGAATCGCCGCGCCACGACGGGGCTGTACGCCATGCGATCGACATCGGGCTCGACCATCCCGTGATCCTGCAAATCAAGGTTGGCGTTTATTCTTGCCCTCGGTGCCGCAAGAAACCTTCCTTTCGCACCCCCCTGGACTTCCTCGGCGCTGGCTGTCGTTACGTCCTGCGTTGCCGCCAGAAGCTCGTCGAGTCCGTTGACCTCGACAATATGGCCCTCAGCCGGGCTGGAGGGCGACTCGCGCGAGACTTTCATATAATGCCCGCTCGTTCGACCGTCTGGGAGTGGTATCGAGAGGCCACCCCTGGTGATACCACGATTGCGGAGTACCAGCACCTGGTCGCCGCCTGCTTTTCGGGGGTGCTCAGCGTGGATGAGGTATACGACGGCCAGTACGCCATCCTTTGCGCCCGCGATCCCATTACTGGACGAACGATCGCCTACGAGATGAACGAAAAGATGAACCAGGAAGTCGTCACCAAATTCTTCCAGCACCTCGATTCCCTCGGTATCAAGCCGGAGGTCGCGGTAACGGATGACTCCAACCTCTATCCGAAAGCCCTCAAGGCCGTTTGGGGGGCCGTCCGTCATCAACTGTGCCGCTTCCATTGGACCAAAAATATCGTCTCGGAGGTGATCAAGGGGGTGCGAGACTACAGGGAGAGTCTGCCCAAGCCCGAGAAGAGGGCCAAGCGAGGACAACCGGGAAAGAGCGAAGCCCCCATTCTGAAACAGGTCGAAGAGGAACAGTCGGCACGTGATGAGGTCCGCAAGGGCCGGTTCCTCCTCGTTGCCCGTAGGGAAAACCTGGATGAGGACCAGATGACACGCCTGAAAGTGCTTCTATTGAACCACCCTACCCTGGCGACCACCCGTTCCTTCATGGACGATTTCTACGACATCTTCAACGGCAAACCACGCCCCAATACGGCCAAGGATCGATGGGGACACCTGGTCGNNCGAACCTCAACTCGACCTCGAACGACGTCGAGAGGGATAACCGGGGTTACCGGAAACGTCAAAAGACCCACTACCGCTTCCGGGACGAGAAGAGCATCGAGGCGTTGTTGAAGCGAAGATTGATAGAGGCCGGCGAACCGACCAGGCGAGAGAAATTAAAACGACGGTTTGGTAACCCGAACTGGATCAAGAGGCAAGTTGCATGAGGAGTGAATGAGAGCATCGCCAGACGATCCTGGCCCGAATAGGATCTACCAGGGGGACTGATTCGCTCAGTGCCCGAAAAACGCGTTCATCGTAGAATTCTCCCATCTTGATCGATCAGTCTCTCTTATATTGCCCCGAATTCGATTATCACGCCTTCGAATTCATGCTTCAGACCTCGAGGAAGGCCCCTTTCACTTAACCGCAACCAACAAGACCTGACCAAGAGGGTACGTTCATCATTATGAGCGGCATGTATCCCGTGCGTTCAGTACCCCGTCTACTTCCGAACGTTACCCACCACCTACCAGGCGGATAAAACGGATATAACGGACGGAAAAGACGCACATTCTCCGGGACGGTGCCCAAAACAAAAGTCCCCGAGATTTTCTCAGGGACTCGAGTGTCGGACGGGGGACTTGAACCCCCACAGGTGTTACCCTACTAGATCCTAAGTCTAGCGCGTCTGCCATTCCGCCAGTCCGACGGTGAAGGATATTATATCACGAGGAAGAGCGCCCTTACGAAGGGTTTCGTACTGCGAACTTGGCCTTCTAGTAGGATTCGCATGGCAGGGGATTGGCGGCTTCGTCCTTCGGGGCGGGAAGGGTGAACCAAAATCGGCTGCCCTGGCCTTCTTCGCTCTTTACGCCGATTGAGCCGCCATGGGCCGTGACGATGGCCTCGGCGATCGTCAACCCCAATCCCGCGCCTTCGTGTTGGCGCTGATAGCCGCCTCTCACCTGATAGAAGCGGGAAAAAATCTTGTCCTGTTCGCCTGACGGGATTCCGATGCCCTCGTCCGAGATCTCGAACCGTGCCTCTCCCTGGGTTTCCCTCAAGAAGAGCGAGACTCGGCCACCCTTGGGGCTGAATTTGAAGGCGTTGTCGAGAAGGTTCGTGATGACCTGAGATATCTTGACGGCATCGACGTAGGTAAAAATCTCCTCGGCGGGAAGGTGCATTTCAAGCGTCAGCCCCATTTTCCGTGCTTGTAGCTCGTAGGACTCGGCGCTCTCCGCAACGATCTCACAGAGGTCTTCCAGGTCTTTTTCGAACTTCAAGGCCCGGTTTTCGAGTTTGACGAAGTCGAAGAGGTCATCCACCATGCGACGTAGCCGAAGAGTCGCCTGCTGGACTTTCTCGAGGTGCTCGATCTGATCGGGTTCCTTGCTGATTTCGAACAGTATCTCGCTGTAACCGGTGATAACGGTCAAAGGGGAGCGCAGTTCATGGCTGATCGCCCCGAGGAATTCATCCTTGAGGCGATCCGCTTCCTCTAAAGCCTCGATCTGCTTTCCTTGAAGCAGCACTTTTTCTTTCTCGAGGCAGAGTTTTTCCTCGCTCAATCTTTCAACGGTCTTCTTGCTCTCTTCCAGGATAAAGACGATCATCCCCGTGCCGAGCAGAAGGTGCATGACCGTCGCGAAGGAGAAGCCGATCCAATGGCGATCGAGAGGCATGAAGGGATAAACGAGGCTGGAGGAAAAAACGAGGAGAAAAGGCAGGCCCATCCAAAAGGAACTGGTCAGCCCTTGGAAGAACTTCAGCTTGAAGATGAAGAGGTAACCCAAAAAAAACGACGAAGCCACCGAGAAGAGGAATGGAATCACGGCGACCGTTTTTGGCGAAATACCCGCGAGCAGCAGAGCGATACTGAGTAGATAAGCCGCCGTCAAACAAATTAGCAAGGGCGCCTCGATTTTTCTCCCTTGAAGAAGAAAACCCACCTGAAAAAAGAAGCCGGCCTGCACCAGGATGAGGAACGCTTCCAGAAAGGCAATGGGAGCGCGGGGCTCATCGAGTGAGAAGAAGAGTGGCAAGCCCACATATAAAAGAACCATGGCATACCCCGAAACCCAGGCCTTGAAAAACGGCAGGGCATAGCTTCGGGCGACGATGAGAGACATCACCAGAACCAGGGCGATCGCCCCCACGTTGAAGGCATTCGCAAACCCATTGATCGTCAGCAAATCATTAATGCCCTTTATCTCTCGCAAAACCTAACATTTGCACTAAATATAGCATTCAAGAGCGTGTAACTGCAACAGATCGCGAGGTACGCTCCCCCTGGACGGCCTGTCCTCAGGGAATTATCACAGTCCCTCGACCCTCGAAAAGACTCAAAGTCATCCTTTCCCTGGGATCGGCGAGGTCGCGGGTTTTTAGCTCTCAAAGAAAAAGGGCCCGATTGCTCGGGCCCTGGAAACTTTTTACTTGAAGATGTTCTGGGGGGCGATGTCCTCGAAATCGCCCATGGCATTGAATTCGGTTCTCCCGTACGTCCGGCCGTCGTAGTCCTGCTTGAACGACATGTAGAAGACGCGATGATTCCCGTTCTTGAGCTTCGAAGCCACCGCGGTATCGATGGAACGGTACTCGATGATGCTGGTGAGCGGATTCCGATGAAGGCGCCAATCCTTGTTGAGGAGAACCACCCGGAGGGGAATATCACCTCCCGGCTCCTTCAAGCAATCGAGGATGGCCTTTTCAAGCGAGGGATTGGACATCAGGGCCTTTGGCATAAGGACATTCGCCAGTGCTTTCGTCCGCAACCCCTTGGCCCTCTCGGCAATCTTCTCGACTCCGCCGCTGCAATCCAATTCAAAACTGCCAACGGCGGCAGGCCTGTCGGTATCTCCGAGAAAGAGAGAAAACTCCACCTGATGGGCCCTGGGCGAAATCTCGGACAAGGCCTTGGCATATTCGACCGCTCCCATTTGCTTTGAGCTGGCGGGCTCCGGGAGGATCTCCAGATCGAGATAGCTCAAGCCCGCTCTTTCCGCAGTGATCGTAAACCGGCGGGAAAGCTTCTCGTTGCCGTCGACCACGACCTTCATGCAGGATTGCTCATCCTTGCTCAGTTCTTTCACCGACCCATTGAAATAGGCGATGGAATAGATCGAATCCGCGGAAGTGAATTGGCTGGCGCTTCTACCTTCTTTCTTTATCTGCACCGGGGATTTGAAGAAAACGATCTTGCCGACGTTCTCCTTGTGAAAGGAACTGGTATAAATGGCGGAAGAAGCGGATTGGCCGATCTTGCTCACCGCCACCCTGGCGTCTTTTTCCAGCGCCTTCACCTTGGAGTTTTCGGGGGAAACGGTGAGGATGCCCTGGCAAACCAGAAGCGCCGCTTCGGCAGCATCGGCCGCAGTGCCGAGCGAACTCTTGTTCTTGAACTGCTGGTAAGCATAATCGAGCGTGGAATTGACCTCGGCCACCAACTTGCCGGCAACGAAATCCTCGAACTTCTTGGGGAACTCTTTGGTGAAAACGTCGTATTTGTAATCATTCTTGAGTTCGGGGTGTTTTGCCACTAACTCCGATATTTTGTTTCTTTTATTCAAATAGTCGAGGTCCTTGAGGGAAGAAAAGAACTTGCTCGCATCTTCCTTGCTCTGGTAGGCACCTTCTCTGAAACCGTCGAGGGTGTTGTCCAGGGCGTTGACGGAATAAGAAGCCTCAGCGATATATTTCTCCCCATCCTCTAAGTTCCTCGTTTGCTCCTCGGAAGAGGAGGAACCGGCAGGAATTACCTTGTTGAGGACTTCGGCTCCACCGGGAAAATCGAAGGCCATCGCGGGCGAAATAATGCCAACGACAGCGATCGACAGGGCTAGAGTTCCCGCAATCGTTCCGATTCGTTTCATCGATCAGGCTCCCCTTTCGGTTAACATTACGAAATTGATTTTCCCATTCTCGCCGAACGGCCGCTTGGTTGTCAAACGCCCATTCGAAAACCGCGCCACCTTTCTCGGTTTCTGCGGCAAAACACCTCCGACAAGGCTTCTTGCCGGCCAGCGAATATCGCGCGACATCAAAAAGGAGACGCTTTCTGCGCCTCCTTCCAAGTGTTTCGACCCGCTGTTCATGTCGATTGAAAATGATTAACTATTCCTCGGATTCACCGCCAAAAAGGGCTTTTACAAAGAGCTTCGGGTTGAAATCCTTGAGGTCTTCAAGCTTCTCACCCAAACCGATCGCCTTGACGGGGATCCCGAGATCGCGCGCGATGGAGAAGATCACGCCCCCCTTGGCCGTTCCGTCCAACTTGGTCAAGACGACGCCGGTAAGTTTCACGATCTCCTTGAAAACCTCGGCCTGCTTCAAGCCATTCTGACCGGTGGTCGCATCGAGAACCAACAAGACCTCATGATAAGCGTCCGGAGCCTCGCGATCGACGATGCGGCGAATTTTCTCGAGCTCGGACATGAGGTTGGCCTTGTTGTGAAGGCGTCCCGCCGTATCGATCAGGAGCACGTCCGCCCCCCTAGCCTGCCCGGCCTTGATGGAATCGAAGACCACCGCGGCGGAGTCGCCACCTTCTTTGTGGCGGATGACGGGAACATCCGCTCGCTTTCCCCAAATTTCCAGTTGCTCGATAGCCGCGGCCCGGAAAGTATCGGCGGCCGCGATGAGCGGCTTGAACCCCTCCGCCTGGAAACGATTGGCCAGCTTTCCAACGGTAGTGGTCTTGCCGGTACCGTTCACACCGACCACCATCACCACGTTGAACTTGCCCCTCTCCAGACGAATGGGCGTTCCTTCCCCTAGATACCCCTCGAGGTAATTCCCCATCTCCTCGGGGATATCTTCGGGCGAAAGCTGGGCCGCCTTCGCCTTCTTCCGGAGATGATCGATCACCTCTTCCGAAACGGATACCCCAACGTCACTCTCGAGAAGAATTTCCTCGAGATCTTGAAGGAGGTCCTCATCGACCCGTGTATGGCCGAGAACCACCCTTCGAACCTTTTGAACGAACTCCTCGCGGGTCTTGCTCAGGCGATCCTGTAAGTTGCCGAGCCAACTCTCATCAATGGTGAAAATGGGACGATTGAGAACATCCCAAGTCTTTCCCCAAAAACCTTTCTTCTCAGGCTCGATAATTGTTTCGGCTATCTTTGCCGCTTCAGCCTTTTCAGCTTCTTTGGCTATCCTTGCTGCTTCAGCCTTTTCGGCTTCTTCGGCAATCCTTGCTGCTTCGGCCTTTTCAGCTTCTTCGGCAATCTTTGCTGCTTCGGCCTTTTCAGCTTCTTCGGCAATCTTTGCTGCTTCGGTTATCTTTGCTGTTTCGGCTTCTTTTTCAGATGCCTTTTCGCGCTGGAAGAAGCGATCGAAAAAACCGTGTTTTTCCTCGGGTTTCTCGGCTTTTTTCTCTTCTTTTTTCCGTTCGAACCACATTCCTATCAGGACCTCAGGCTAATGGCGTCGGCTGCAAAGAAGCTGAGGACTCCGTTGACGAATTTACTGGAATCATCGGTACTGTAGCGTTTGGCCAACTCCACGGCCTCGTTGATGGCGACTTCGACCGGGATCGAGGGGTCATGGAGCAGTTCGCCCAAGGCCAGGCGAAGGATATCGCGGTCGATCGAGGCCATGCGATCGATCGACCAGTTCTTGGCGGCCTGATCGAGCATCCGATCGATTTCCTTGGCGTTATTGAGGTAGTTTTTGATCTGTTTGAAGGCGAAGTCACGGACCTCGTCGGTCTTCGAGAGGGCGACGATGGTGGGCCATTCCAGGGCTGCGGCAACCTGTTCGGCCGCTTCCTGTAGCTCTTCTCGGGTGCTCGCCAACTGCTCGAGGAGACGCCTTTGGAGATTCAGGCGCAGGATGTGTTCGGTCTCCCGCTCCTTGGCCTTGCGCCAGAAGACGATGGCGGCCTGTTCGAGCGGTTCGCGAAGGGCTTCTTCCTGGGTGAGATTGGCCAGGCGAAGGAGCTCCGCGACGGCGTCGGGCTCCATCTCTTCTTCCTCTTGCAGGAGGGAGAGGGCGGCCTCGATGCGGGCGAGGGAGGCCATCCCGTTGCTCAGCTTCTCACGGGCTTCCCCGGAAAGCATATTCGCGGCACGCCAAAGCAGTTCCGAAAGTTCGGGAGGACGATTGGGATCGAAGTGTCCCTGCAGCTGCGATAAGGTCAGGAGGGCCAATTCACGGGCCGCTCTACGAATGTTCATTTTTTCCTCTGTTCCTAAAATCAAAAAAGGGAAAGGCGCATTGCCTTTCCCTGAGCGCCTGGATGTCTTAAACGCGATCGAGGTATTCGCCGGAGCGGGTATCGATGCGGATGACGTCGTCCTGGTTGACGAAGAAAGGCACGTTGACCGTTGCGCCGGTTTCGACGATTGCGGGCTTGGAACCGCCGGAGGCGGTATCGCCCTTGACGCCGGGGGCGGTCTCGATGATCTGCAATTCGACGAAGTTGGGGATATCGATGCCGATGATCTGTCCCTGGAAGTAGAGGACGTTGATGGTCATCCCTTCCTTCAGCCATTTCACGGCGTCCCCGAGCTGATTCTTGAGAATGTGGGTCTGCTCGAAGCTTTCTTTATCCATGAACTGGTACTCGTCGCCGGAGGGGTACATGTATTCCATCTCGCGCTTGTCGAGGACTGCACGGGGCATCTTCTCGCCTGCGCGGAAGGTCCGCTCCACCACGCCGCCGGTTCTCATGTTCCTGAGCTTGGTCCGTACGAATGCCGCGCCCTTGCCGGGTTTGACGTGCTGGAATTCAACGATGGACCAAACGGCATTGTCGAGTTCGAGGGTGAGGCCGGTTTTAAAGTCACTGGTGGAGATCATCGATTCTTCCCCTTATTAAATGGACGTATTTACAGAATGATAGCACTATTTGACGGGAGCGGAAAGGGGCCTGATGCTGATGGGGGCATCGGTGAAGACCTCGGCGCCTTGCTCCGTGACCCATACGAGCTGTTCGAGGCGCACTCCGCCCCAATCGGGGATATAGACGCCGGGCTCGACCGTCACGATCATCCCAGCCTGTAGGATTTCGTCCGAGCGCCCGTTGAGCCGGGGTTCCTCGTGGACTTCGAGGCCCACTCCGTGGCCCAGGCCATGGCCGAAATACTCCCCGAATCCCAGGGAGGCGAGGTAGTCGCGGGCGATTCCGTCCACTTCACGGCAAGAGATTCCGGGCTTCACCGCCTTGATCCCCATTTCCATGGCTTCGCGGACGGCGTTCCAAACTTCGCTCTGCTTCTTGTCGGGCTCCCCGATCACCACGGTGCGGGTGGTGTCCGCGCAGTAGTCCCCGAAGCTGCTCCCGCAGTCGATGGTGACGAAGTCGCCCTCTTCGATGACCTTTTCGCTCGCGGAGGCATGCGGCATGGAGGAGCGGACTCCCGAGGCGACGATGGTGTCGAAGGCGAGATTGCCGCCCCCGCCCTTGCGCATCCGGTATTCGAGCTCGGCCAGGACGTCGAGTTCGGTCATGCCCGGCTTGATGATGTCCAGGGTCTCGGCCAGGGCCTTGGAGGTGATGCGGCAGGCCTTCTTGATGGTCGCGGCCTCGTCGGGGTCCTTGATCATCCTGAGGGACTCGATCAGGCCGGGGGCGTCCGTCCAGTTCAGGTCGGGGGAGCCGCTTCTCAGTTTCTCGAAGTCGTCGAAAGTCAGGTTATCGCCTTCGAAGCCCAGAACATTGACCTTGCTCTTGGCGATCGCCCCTTGATAGGCCTTCAGGTAATCACTCGCCTCGACCTTGAAGACCTCCATGTGGGGAGCCTGTTCGGAAGCCTGGGTGAAATAGCGGAAGTCGAGAATCAAGAGGGCCTGATCGGCGGTGATGACGGCTTTGGCGGTGGAACCGGAGAAGCCGGTGAGGTAGCGGATGTTCTTGAGGTTGGAGAGGAAGATCCCGTCGAGCTTCTTTTCGGAGAGAACCTTCCGCAGTTTCTCGATGCGCCCCTGGAAAACGCTTTTCATTGTTCCTTCCCTTCTTTCTTCACTTGGAGGAGGGCCCGCAGGCCCAAGAGGTAGCTCTGGGCTCCGAAGCCGGAGATCTGGCCCAAAGCTGCCGGCGCTATCATCGATTTACTTCGGAATTCCTCGCGGGCCAGGACGTTGGAGAGGTGGACTTCGATCGTGGGAACGCCCAGGGTCGCGACGGCGGCGACGGCATCACGCAGCGCGACGCTGGTGTGGGTATAGCCCCCCGGATTGAACACGATCCCGGTGAAGGAACCCACCGCTTCCTGGATCCAGTCGATGAGCTGTCCCTCATGGTTGCTTTGCCGGCAAGTCACCTCGACGTCCGATTCTTTTGCCAGGGCCCGCAGGGAATCGTCGATCTGGGCCAGGGTCGTTTTCCCGTAGATCTCGGGTTCGCGCCGCCCCAAGAGGTTGAGGTTCGGCCCGTGCAGAACCAAGATTTCACTTCTTTTTTTCATACCGCTCCTGCATTTCGGCCAGGGAGTCTCCGCCCAATTTTTCGATGAGGGCCTGGGCGAGTACCCAGGCGACCATCGCTTCGGCCACCACGCCGCAGGCCGGAACCGCGCAGACGTCCGAACGCTCGACATGGGCAAAGGAGGTTTCTCCGGTTTCCAGATCGATCGAGGAAAGGGGGGTGGTCATGGTGGGGATGGGCTTCATCGCCAGCCGAACGACCAGGGGCTGGCCGTTGGTCATCCCGCCCTCGACGCCCCCGGCGTTGTTGGTGGGTCGAGCGAATTTTTCCTCGAAGGCGTCGTGGACCGCGCTGCCCGGGAGGGCGGCGGAAGCGAAGCCGAGACCGAACTCCACTCCCTTGACCGCCGGGATGCTCAGGAGAGCTGCGGCCAGGAGGCCGTCGATACGGCGGTCCCAGTGGACATGGCTGCCCAGGCCTATCGGCAAGCAATTGCTGATGACCTCGACGATCCCGCCCAGGGAATCGCCCTTTTCACGCGCCTGGTCGATCAAGACCTTCATCTTTTCGGTGGCGACGGGATCGGCGCAGCGCAAGGCGGATGTTTCGGCGGCTCTTTCGATTTCCTTCATTCCGCCTCGGTAGATCGGCAGGTCTTTGTCGACCTTTTGCCCGCCGATGGCCAGGACATGGCTC
>DOBT01000125.1 GCA_003503675.1 Cyanobacteria bacterium UBA8530
TTTCCCCCGAGACCTCGATGAAACCCGCGTGTTTTTTGCCGAGCCGGACGCCCCGGCTGACGAAATAATCATCCTTCAGATGCAGGAAAAGGAAATTTTTTCCCGCGTCGCTCAATATCGCCTCCTCGGGGACGGCGATCACCTTCTTTTTTTGGGAAAGCTCGATCTTTACCGAGCAAAACATCCCCGGTCGCAGCAACCCCTCGGGATTATCGACGGTAGCTCTGGCCTTGAGGGTGCGCGAGGTCTCGTCGACGGCCCCGTTGACGAAATCCACCTTGCCCGTGAAAATTTTTTCCGGGAAGGCGGGAACCGAGAGTTTCACCGAAAGGGAGGATTTTTTTTGCGCCTGCAGGATGCCCGCCATTTCGGGGGCGCGGACGTCCAGCCAAACCCAAAGGCTGGAAAGGTCCCCGATGCGCATGACCTCTTTGCTCGGGTCGACGATTTCCCCCGTGGCGGCATGGCGCTCCAAGACGATGCCGCGAATGGGGGACTTTACCTTCAAGAAGCCCGCCGAACCGCTGAGAGATCCGGGCTTCAAGCCATTGACGTCCGAAAGCTCCAGTCCCAGCCGCAGCAGCTTCTCTTTGCTGGCATGCAGTTCGATCCCGGCTTCCTCCTGTTGGGTGACGGCCGAGCTAAGTTCTTGTCCCGTCCCGATCCGAGCCTCCTGCAGACGCTGCTCCCGCGCCAGGCTCTTTTTGGCCAGTTCGAAAAAGGCTTTTTTCTTGAGGAAGTCGCTCTTGGCCTCCCCGAGTTCCATGGAATCTATCTCGAACAGCGTGCTGCCGATCTCGACCCTTTGTCCCAGATCGGCGTTGATGGCCCTTATCACGCCGCTCACACGGGGGGCGAGGTGCACGGTTTGGCCATCGCTGGGTTGGAGTTCGCCCGTGAGTTCGATTGTTTCGCTGGGGTTGACCCAATCCGCCCTGGTGAGCTCGATCAATCCGCCGTTCTTCTTCAGGAGCGACGAGGCGACCTTGACGACGCCGGTTTCGTAGCGGCACTCGTCGCACCGGTAGGTGAGAATTTTGTGTTCGCAGGTCATTTCGAGGAGCTCGGGAATCGATTGCTCGAGGCAATTCTTCTCTTCTTCTTTTTCTTGCGGAGGTGCCTGGGCTTTGGAGATATTTTTGCTGCATCCCGTGAAGGCGAACATTCCGAGGAGCATCAAGAGCAGGATGAAGGGCTGATTTTTTCTCATCGCTGGGTCTCCATATCGTTGAAGAGGGAGTCGATTCGGAAGGCGGCTTCTGCGAGCCGCTCTCGCGCATCGAGAAGGGAAGACTTGGCCTCGATGAGGCGGCGCCTGGATTCGAGCAGGTCGAGATAGGGAATCCGGCCATAGCGGTAGGACAGGTTCATCCTCTTGAAGGCTTCTTCGGAGGTGGGGATCATCTTTTCGCGGTAAAGCCCGGCGTTTTTGAGGAATGACTGGTACTCGGCATAGCCCTGGCGCAGCGAAAGCGAAAGCTCGTTTTTCAGGGAGGCTTCCTCGGCTTTGCTTTTCTCGAACAAGGCCTCGCCTCGCTCGCTTTCTTCCCGGTTG
This sequence comes from Cyanobacteria bacterium UBA8530, assembly GCA_003503675.1. Classification (GTDB taxonomy): domain Bacteria; phylum Cyanobacteriota; class Sericytochromatia; order S15B-MN24; family UBA8530; genus UBA8530. The sequence goes on from DOBT01000125.1 coordinate 1,556, forward strand.
CGAGCGAAGAAAGGTAGTGGATAACCGATGGATGCGCTCAACAGGTTGTCCCCGAGTTCGAGGCGCCTGATCACTCCCAAACCGACTTCCGGATTCGAGAATTTCCCCGCCTTCGCCTGGTTCCATTCCGCTTCGGCTGCCCTGCGGTTCGCCGCGGCGGCTCGCAGGGAAGGGTTCTCGGCGGGGAGGCGGGATAAAAGGGAGTCGAGGGAAGCCGGGGCTACCGGCTCGAAGGGGACGAGGAGGGGGCAAGAACCGTTCATCGCCTCGTTTCCGATTTCCTTCAGCAACTCGAACTGGGCCAATTGAATGTTCTTGCGCCCCGTCTCCGCCTGAATTCGGCTGGCTTCGACCTCCACGTCGCTGCGCAGCAGGTCCATCTCGGAACTCGCCTGCGCCTGGTAGCGGAGTTTCGCGACCCGCTGGACTTCCCGAGCCAGTTCGAGCGACTCTTCGAATAAACGGGCGCGCTGCTGAGCCATCAGCACCTTGTAGAAAGAGTTTTTTATCCGGTAGCGGATGGTTCTTTCTTTCGAGAGGGCTTCCTGCACGGCCCCTTCTTCCCGGTGGGAGGCATTCGAAATTTCCGCATCCCGTTGCCCGTTGACGAGCAGGGATTGCTTCAGCCAGAAGGAGGCCCGGGAATCGCTTTTCCCACCGATCTCATCGAAGGCCGCTTCCGCCGTGGGGTTGGGAAGGCGCGCAGCGATGCGTTTCCCGGCCTCGAGAACCGCTATCTGATGGCGATAGCTCGCCAGTTCGGGGTTGTTGGCGAGTCCCAGCCTGATCGCTTCGGGCAGGGACAACCGGGATGATTCCGGAAACTCACCCGCCCACGAGGGCAGGGCGAAAAGGCAGATCGCCAGCGCGGCGAAGTAATTCGATCGATTCATTTTTACTCCTCGGGGTGAACGTTGGAATTTGCAAAAACCTTGNNGGTGAACGTTGGAATTTGCAAAAAACCTTGTTATCCCTTGGGAGGTTTGAAGATCGAGGCCGCGTAGTGAGAGAGGGAAACGTTTTCCGCTTCATGAAGGGGAGCGGGAGCGGCTGATTTGAAAGAGTGCTCGGGGCTTTCGGCCTGGCGGAAAGGGGTGCGGAGGTGATGGCAGAGGCAATCGCAGCTGCCATGATCGCTCGTTTCCGTTTGGAGGCCGAACTGCGGGCGATGGGTAGATATGCAGGGAGGGCGGTCCATTTCCTCGGGCTGGCAGAGGTGGAGACCGCCCGCGGAGAAAAGGACGGCGAAGGCCAGGAAAAATTGTAGAGCCATCCGGACGACTCGGGAGAAAGGGAAAAAGCGCATCCTGCTCCTTCGAAAAGGGAATGCTCCGATTATAGGCTATGATGGTTGGATTGCCAAAAGAACCGCTCAGGGGAGGCGAATTTTTCGTTTAGTTGGAGGGAAAATCGATGGAACTGATCACCATTGACCGTGGCCTTTGCAAGAAGGACGGCATCTGCAAGGCCGTCTGCCCCATGCAGCTCCTTCAAGTGGGAGAAGAGGGCTTCCCGGAAATGATTCCCGGGGCGGAAAGGTTTTGCATCGCCTGTGGCCATTGCCAGGCGGTCTGTCCCCGTTCGGCGCTGACCTACGCGGGTGTCGCGCCCCAAGAATGCACACCGATCGACCGCAACAAAGCAGGGAACCTCGAAAACCTCGAAAACCTCGAAAACCTGATCAAGGGTCGGCGCTCCATCCGTAAATATAAAAAAGGGGCGGTTCCCCACGAGACACTGGAGCGCTTGTTGGATATGGTTCGTTGGGTGCCGTCCGCCCGGAATGGGCAACCGCTCCACTGGCTCATGGTCGAGGACCGAGAGAAGCTCGATCGATTGGCGGGCTTGGTGGCGGATTGGACCAGGAAAAACGAGCACTACTCGCAAATGGCGACCGCCTGGGATCAGGGATTCGACGCGATTTTCCGCGGAGCACCCCATTTGGCCGTGGCCCATGCCTCCGTGGATGCGGTGAGGCCGGCGCTCGATTGCGTCATCGCCACCACGACGCTCGATCTGGCCGCCAGCGCCATGGGGCTCGGTGGGTGCTGGGCGGGGGTTTTCATCGAGGCCGCCGACAGCGAGCCGCTGCGAGAGTTCCTGCACCTGCCCGAGGACCACAAGGTGTACGGGGCCTTGATGCTCGGATATCCTTCCTTCAACTATCAGCGCGCTCCGCAGCGCAAGGCGATCAAGCTCAGCTGGCTATAAACGGGAATGATCAATCGATCGGAAAGCCCCGCTCTGGTGGAACCCGCCATTCGCACGGAAAAGTTGACCAAAGCTTTTTCTCCCACCACCGGGGTCTTCGAACTGGACCTCGAGGTGGAGGCCGGCCAGATTTTCGGTTTTCTGGGCCCCAACGGCTCCGGCAAGACCACGTTGATCCGGCTTTTGCTGGACTATTTGCGGCCAGACAGCGGAGAAGCGAAAATCTTCGGCATGGATTGCCGGAAAGCGGCCGGATTCATCCGGCCGCGCCTCGGCTACCTCCCCGCCGAGTTCCGCCTCTACGAGAACGAGACGGGCCATCATTTATTGAAGTACCTCGCCGGTCTTCGGCCCGAGGGGGCCTTGGCCTCCGCGAAAGCGTTGGCCGAGCGCCTCTCCTTACGCCTGGATGACAAGATCGCTCACTTTTCGAAAGGGATGAAGCAAAAGTTCGCCCTGATCCAGGCCCTCATGCACGACCCCGACCTCCTGCTCCTCGACGAGCCCACCGACGGCTTCGATCCCCTGATCCAGCAAGAGTTCCACCAGATCCTGCGAGAGGCCCGTTCCCGCGGCAAGACCATCTTTCTTTCCTCGCACGACCTTTCGGAGGTCGAACAGCTTTGCGATCGGGTCGCCATCATCCGCTCGGGAAGACTTTTGGCCGTCGAGGGCATCGAAGCTTTGAAGGAAAAAAAATTGAAAGTCCTGTCCTTCACCCTTTCAGAGGAGAGAGAAGAGCTTTTCATTCCGCAGGCCACCTTGCGCAGGCGGGAAGGAAAGAAGTTCTTTTTCAATTACGCGGGAAAGCCCCAAGAGCTTTTCGAGGCCCTCAAAAGTTTGCCGATCGTCGAGTTTTCCCTGGAGCCGGCCCGCCTGGAAGAGATTTTCCTGGAGTACTACCATTGAGCTGGAAAGTTTTTCGACGCACCCTTTCCTTGCCCTTTCTGTTTTCCCTTTCCCTGGGGCTCTTCCTTTTCGCCTTCCTGATGTCCGCGGTCTACCCCACGGTTCAGGCCCAGTTCACGGCGGCCCTGCGCCTGGTGCCCTCTTTCTTGAAACCCCTGATCCAGAATCAGCTGGGGGCGGGGAGTTTCGAGGGCTTCGTGTCCATGGCCTACTCCCATCCCTTCTTCGTGGGGCTCTTCGGGATATGGGCGATCGCCCTGGCCGCGGACTCCGTCGCCGGCGAGATCGAGCGCAACACCCTGGGCCTCATGCTTTCCTATCCCCTGAGCCGTTTCGCCTTCCAGGCCTCCAAAATTTTCGCCATGCTGGTGGGCTGCGCCTGGCTTTCCCTGATGCTCCTGCCCGGCTTCTGGCTCGGTTTCGAGCTTTTCGGCTTCCGCCACTCCGGCCCGGGCCCCTATTTCTGGGCTTCCCTCGCCACCTTCCTGCTTTATTCCTCGCTAGGGGCCTTGACGGCCTGGGCCTCGGCCTGGGCATCGGAGGCGGCTTTTTCCGCCAAGCTGGGCGCCCTCGCGCTGTTGTCGAGCTTCTTCCTCAACTACGTGGCCCAGCTCTACGAGCCGCTGAAGGCTTATCGCTTTCTTTCCCTTTTCGCCTACTACGACCCGAAAAGTTTGCTCGCGGGCAACCCGATGGCACCGAGGGACCTCCTGGTCCTTTCCGGAGTCCTGGCGATCGGTCTTTTGGGGGCCTTCATCACCTTCCGGCGACGCGATTTGAGCATATGAAAAGAGGCCCGATAAACGGGCCTCGGCTTTTGATTCGAGCGCTCTCGATCAGCGCGAGGAGCCCCCGCTGCCGCCTCGCCCAGCGCCGCTCCAGTCATAGGTGAGGGCATCGTTTTTCGAGAAACCCTGGGCGAATTCTTCCGGAATGACGATCATGTCGATGTTCTCGATTTCATGTTCGAGCTTCACCCCCGCTCGATAGCTGCCCTCCGAGTCCTCGATGCTCAACGAGGTGAGCATCTCGAGATTCTCGCCGCTTTGAAAGAGCTCGGGAGGAGAGAATTGGGTGAGATTGATGGCATGCCCCTTTTCGGGATCGCCATCGAGGTGGATCCCGGCGGTGATGTCGTAGCCCGCGGCGCCGGCTGCCCGCATCGCTTCCATGACCTTTTCTTTGTTCTCGGGAGTCACCCTGACGACGGCAGGGGGTTTGCCCGTCACGAATCGATAGAGGCTTTGGATCTGATTGGCCGAGATGCCGCCGCCCGGAAGCTCCGTGCTCCCTCGGTAGGAGCCCCCCGCGCCGCCGCGCCCGCTATAGGTTTCATTGGTTTCTTTGGGGAACTGGCGGGCGAAATCGATGAAGGTTCCCTGAACCAGGTCGTCGAGTTCCGGACGACCATCGGTCGAGGAAAGCGCCTTGGTGGAAAGCTTGAGCACCGTTCCTTCCTTGATGGTCGCCTCTCCCTTCATCAGGAGATCGGTGACGATGCGGGCGTACTCCGCGGGCATCTTCGTCGCGATGTTGTTCTGGAGGGATGCGGTCGCACAGGTGTCCGTACCCTTTCCCTGGGTGATGGTGTTCCCGCTCAGCTCCTTCACGAGTTGGGCGAGCAAAGTCTTTTTGTCCATTCCCAGCTGGGCGAGTTGGGGGCAGAGCTCCTGGGCCATCGCATCCTTGAGCACCCCGAGGAGGGACCTTCCCTGGGCATCGACGTGCGGCGGGTCGACCGTGAACTCATCGAGCATCCCCTCCGCATAATCGCAGGCACTTTTGTCGCCCGCGATCGCCTTCCGCAGATCGCAAAAGGTCTGCCGATCCTCCGGGGAGAGCTTCATGAACAAGGCGCGATTGGCATCGTTCGGATAATCTGGATATCGCTCGTCGTTGGCGTACCCGCCCCAAAGCTTGTTGTATTCCTGGCTTTGCGACTCGGTGAGGGGAGTCGACCCGAGGAGCTTCTTTTCCAAATCGACGTCATCGGGGCTGAGCCCGGCGATGTTGTTGACGGAACTCGCGTCGGGCGCCTTCTCGATTCCTTCCTTCATCCGGCCGAGGCCGTCGATCGTCGCGTTCAAGGCTTTGAGCTTCTTCTCGTAATGGGCGTCCCGGGGGGAGAGTTTCTCGGATTGGTCGAACGCCTGGTCGAGCTTCTGGTCGAGGGCGCTGATCTTGTCGGCCTTGAGGAGGTTGAGTTCGTTTTGAGCGTTCGAGAACCGGAAGAGCTTCTTTTCGAAATCGACGTCACTGGGATTGAGAGCTGCCATCTTGTTGACGGAACTCGCGTCGGGCGCTTTCTCGATCCCTTTACTCATCCGGCCGAGACCGTCGATCGTCGCGTTCAAGACGGAGAGCTTCTTCTGGAAATCCTCGTCCCTTGGGTTGAGGCGCCGCACCTGGGTGAACACCTCACCGAGCTTATGGTAGATGGCGCCGATCTTGTCGGCCTTGAGGTCGTTGAGCTCGCTTTGGGGGTTAGAGAGCTCGAAGAGCTTCTTTTCGAAGTCGACGTCATCGGGACTGAGAGCGGCGATCTTGTCTACGGAACTCGCATCGGGCGCCTTCTCGATTCCTTCCCCCATCCGGCCGAGACCGTCGATCGTCGCGTTATACAGTAAGAGCTTCTGCTGGAACGCAGCGTCTCGGGGGTTGAGGTCCTGCATCCGGTCGAATACCTCGCCGAGCTTCTGGTTGATGGCGCCGAGTTTGTCGCCCCTGAGGCGGTTGAGCTCGCTTTGGGAGTTCGAGAGCTGGAAGAGCTTCTTTTCGAAGTCGACGTCACCGGGGCCGAGAGCGGCGATCTGGGCGACGGAACTCGCATCGGGCGCTTTCTCGATTCCTGCCCTCATGGCACCCAGGTTCTTCAGGGTGGCATTGTAGAGATTTATCTTTTCCGCGGATTCAGGGCTATTGGGGTCGAGTTTCTCGAGTATTTGGCTGACGTTTGCCGTTTTCTCGAGCACGATGGCGAGGCCGCGCTTCTTGGCTTGCTCCAGATCCTTGTCGGGCTCGAACAGGGGCGGGAGATTCCCTAACTGCTGGATCCGATCAAGGTTGGAAGCCACGGCGCTCGTGTCTTTCCCCATCACCTGGCCCTTGATGGCCAGATTGATCTCGTTGTTGCCCTTCATCGAGGCTCCCATGATCCTGGTGGGGGGCTTGATTATTTTTTCGAAGCCTATCCGGAATTGATCGAGCGGACCTGTTCCCATGGCGCATTCCTCCTTATATTTTTCTCCCCGGGAGATATATCCCCTTTCGGTCGAGAAAAAATTCGTTAAAAATTGACGAACGTCTTTAAATCTTCATTTATCGATTATAGCAGGCAGTGGCTTTCGGAAGACAAAGGACGGGCCGGTCCTCGCGGAATCCGGCGATCTTTTTGAAGCCAGTGAAAAAGAGGCCCGATAAACGGGCCTCTTTTAGAGGTGGAGATGAGGGGAATTGAACCCCTGTCCCGAAAGGCGACCATAGCGACCTCTACGAGCGTAGCCTGGGAATTATTTCACGCCGCATTCCCCTCCTCGGCGCAGAGAACGAAGCGTTAGCTGGCTAGTCTTTTCCCGGTTTAGTCAGCAATCGCCGGGAGCATCCGATCAAAGTTACCCACCGCCCCGATCGGCGAAAGCAGTGAGTGTCCCTAAACTAGGGGGTTTTTAGGCAGCGATAGCTACCCTATTCCCACCAATCGTCGGGATGGCAAAGCAGTTGGCTTTGGCACTTGTTTGTTTTGCCGCTGGTTTTACGAGTAACGTCGGCGTCCTCGGCTCGCAGTCCCCACCATCGCAGCTCCCGGTCGAAACCGTGACATCCCCGCTGGTTAGATGAATGTATTATACCCCGGATTCCCGGGAGTGCAACAAGGGGGCGGGGGTGAGAAGTGAGAAGTGACGAGAGGTTGCCAACCCCGTCACTCCTTACTTCTCACTCACCTCAGGTAGGCCTTGCACTTGCGGCAGTAGGAGGAGAGGGGAGAGAGAACGGGTTCTCCGCAGGCCGGGCACTTGTCGGGGGCCTTCACGCGCGAGGGCTTTTCGGCTTTGACGGTTTCTTCGGGCTTTTTGTCGATTTTTACGGTCGTCTCCGTGACTTCCGGTGTTTCGAAGGGGAAAGACACCGCGGCGTCGAGGGGGATCTGATCGAAGCGTACCAGCGGCGCCTCCCCCTCTTCGGAAGGGGGGATGAACTTCAGGAGAGAAGGGACGGTCTTCTCGAGGAAGACTGGTTTTTCCTCGGCTTTCTCGAATCTTTTCTCGGGCATTTCCGCGAGGATGGGGCTGGCCGCGGGCTCTTCCTTCTTTTCCGCGGGCTTCTCGAGACTCAAGGGGGAAGGGCTTTTTTTCGAGGATTTTTTCAAGAGCTTCCGGGGATCGAAGAGGGGGAGTTTCTGCAACTCTCGGAGGACCTCTTCGTGCCGGGGAGTTCCGTTGAGGGAGAGCGTCGCGAAGATCAGGTGCCTGGCGTATTCGCCGAAAAACTCTTCCCGCGCGATGGGCCGGGCCTCGAGGCCGCCCGCCAGCAGTTCCTTCAAAAGCTTTTGATGAAGGGAAAGCAGTTCCTCGGCGCCGGCTCCGGGTACCCGGAGGAAGCGCGCCCTTTTTCCGTCATCCGGGATTTCCCGGTTGTCGCTGAAGAGAGGGGCGCCGTCGGAGAGGGGCGAGAGGAAGGCGAGGTGCTTTTCGGGTTTGCGGGGAAAGAGGTGCGAGATCATGGCGTAGACGGGCTGCTCCGGGTGGGCGAAGGCGCGATGATAGCCGCGGGGAAGCGTTCCCGGCAGGGTGAAGTCCCCCACCTCGACGAAGCCCAGGTCGATCAGGACCTTGTATTGCCGAATGAAGAAGAGGTCATCGGCATCGGTTATGCAGATGGTCACCTTCTCGAAAGCGATGAGCCTCTTGTTGCCTTTCGCCGGCCTTTTCGTCGCGAGGTGCCGGCGGCGTTGGAAAAAGTTCAAGGAAGGAAACTCCATAAAACCCCCGGTACTTTCGTTTTTTTCAGTCTTTTCAGTATAGGGACAGGCGGGCCTCGAAGGGAGTGATTGCGGGCACCTTTCCCTTATCCTTCCCGGAGGAGGCTTCCCTTGAAACCATTTCCCTCCTTTTGAAGCGAGTGAGTGAGGGTAATGTAACGGGGGCGCAATTTTTACGCAATGACCAGTCTCATTTCGCGGTTACAATTGGATGAGCGGTAGTTTGAGTCTGGGTTTCGGGTATATGTAGGTGAAATGGAACCATGGAGGTAAAAATGGCAAAGATCCTAGTGGCTGACGACGATCCCAACATCCGGCTCTTGTTGCAGAAGCAGCTCGAGTACGAACGCTACGAAGTGCTGACGGTCGCCAGTGGCCTGTCGGCGGTCGCCGTGGCCAAGCGGGAGAAACCCGACCTCATCGTCCTGGACCTCATGATGCCCGACGTGGATGGGCTGGAGGTTTGCCGCCTTTTGCGTTCCGAGATGGTGATGCCCATCATCATGCTCACCGCCAAGGGAACGGATACCGACAAGGTGGTCGGTTTGGCGGTCGGAGCGGACGAGTACATGACCAAGCCCTTCTCGATCATCGAGCTGACCGCGCGCATCAAGGCCAACCTGCGTCGCGTGGACCGGGTCAAGCGATCGATGGTGGAAGCCAGCGACCGCATGGTGGTGGACAACCTCGTGATCGATTCCGAACAGCACACCGTTTGCATGGGAGAGAGACCCCTCGAGCTCCCCAACAAGGAATACTCCCTGCTCCACTTCCTGGTCAGTAACCTGGGAAAGGCCATCAGCCGGGATTCCATCCTCTACCGCGTCTGGGGTGACGATTTCTTCGGCGACGATCAGGTGGTCGACGTCCACATCTGCCGCTTGCGGGAAAAGCTGGAGGGCTTCCCGGATTGTCCCATCGTCATCCGCACCGTACGGGGCGTCGGCTACCGTTGCGTCCGAGTGAAAGAGGGCAAAGAAAACAAGGAGGCTTAACCGGATCAAATTTTTTTCCAAATATCTTGCCGTAGGAGTCAAGGTTTCGTTAATTCCTCCTATAATGGAGATAACAGCCTGGAAACAGGCTCAATCTTCAAGGAATGAATCATCGGCAGATGCGATAAGGAGGAAGGTTATGAGTCTGAACGTCAACGGAAACCAGCAACCGAAAGTTGTAAAGAGCCCCGCTTCTCCCGCATCTGGGACCTATACGGTCAAGAGCGGCGACACCCTGTCCGGCATCGCCAAGAAGCTGCTCGGCGACGGCAACCGCTGGGGCGAGATCTATGAAGCCAACAAGAAGACCATCGGCAGCAACCCCAATGCGCTCAAGGTCGGCCAGAGGCTGACCATGCCCGGTGCTCCCCAGCCCGTGGAGACCGCGAAGCCCATCACCCCTCCCGATTCCGTGGTCATTTCCCAGCCCAACTACCCGACGGTCGGCGATTACGTCAAGAAGGAATTCTCCGAGACCATGGAAACCGTCGGCAACGTGATGCAGGGGACCGCCGAAGTCGCTTTCCCGCCCTTCCTGCTCGGCGAAATCGCCGCCATCAAGGGGAAACATCAAATGAACGCCATGCGGCAGGTCTGGGACCTCCCCATGGATCCCGAAGGCAAGTGGAAGGATAAAGCCCGAACCATCATGGACGAAGAAGCCACCCTCGCCTCCAAGGAAATCGCCGAACTGCCCGCCATCAAGGCTGCCCACATCGCCGCCGTCGCCGTCAAGGACGGAGTGGTCTGGACCGGTCAGAAGATCGCCGACGGGGCCGTCTGGGCCGGCAAGAACATCGTAAAGGCCGGAGAGGCGGTTGTTGACGGAGCAGTGTATACTGGAGTCGCCATCGGCAAGGGCGTCGAATGGACTGGTCAGAAGATCCAACAGGGAGCCATCGCGGCCGGAGATGCCGTCAAGGACGGCGCCGTCGCCATCAAGGACGGAGTCGTCTGGACCGGGAAGAAGATCGGCGAGGGTGCGGAAGCGGTAGCGGATGCCACCGTCTCCGGAGCCAAGGCCGTCGGCAACGGCGTCGCCTGGGTCGGCCACGAATACGTCGAGGCCAACAAGACGGTCGCCCGCGGTTTCCTCAGCGGACTCAAGGCCATCGGTAAGTGGTTCACCGGAGCAGCGGACAATGCCCTGCCCGCGACCGCCCCTACCCCTTACCACAAGCCCTTCAACTAATTCGGTAAAAGGAGTGTTTTTCCGTGGCAACCAGCGAAAAGAAATCCGTCCACGTGCTGACCTATTGCCCCTTTTGCAGGGATAAAGACGGCAAACCCGGTGAGATGTACGTCGAAAAGGAAGAAGGAACCGAGAAGATTCTCGCTGCCGGCTGCAGCGTATCCGACGGCACCTGCACCCTGGCGGTGACCTACCTCAAGACCATCTTCGTCGAGCAGATGCTCCAGGGCAAGAAGCCCTAAAAGAAGCCCGGCTTCGAAAATAAAACGGGAGGCGATCGCCTCCCGTTTTTTCTTGCGGCGGGGTATACTGTGAACATTGGGCTCAGGAGGATCGACCGATGGCGGACCCCCAGAAACCGAACTTCTTCAACTCCATGCTTCAAAGCCTGGGGCTCTCGAAAGCTGAGCCCCTCGTTTCCGCGCCCAAACTCCATCCGGGCAAGGCCCACCAGGAGAGCAAGAGCGGCGATCTCCTCTTGTCCTCCCGCCAGACCGACGGTTTGGCTGCCAAACCCGCCGCTCCCCTCTCCAAGGAAGAGAAGGACAAGGAGTCCGTGGATCGCCACTACCTGATCGACGCCTACGAGACCATGCCCACCCTGATTCCCGAGTTCCAGAACCCCCAGTACATGTACAAGCTCATCAGCAACGAGCGCGACTACGTGCAGGAGAACCTCGACGGGAGGGTGAAGGAGCACAAGCTGCTTCGGAGCAGGTCCCAGGCCGGGGTTTCCACCCCCGAGGAGGATGCCCGCTACAAGGTGCTCGAGAAGGAGATCCAGAGCCACCGGAACGAACTTTCGCGTCTCTTCCTCCTCATCAAGAAGGTCACCGGCGTCAACAAGTCCGGGACCGGCGGGACCGACTTCCTGGGCAAACCGCGCGTTTAGCCCTCGATTCCTTGTTGTCTCCCCCCTCCTCGTAACGCTATATTAAGCCTGAAGGCCGTACCATCGGCCGAGGAGGCAGGCGTGATCCAGATCAATCTTCGATCCCTCATTGGCTCTCCCATCCTCACCGAGGACCAGATCACCACCGGCGAGGTGACCGATGCCTTCGTCGATCTTCTCGAGCAGAGAATCGTCAAGTTCAATGTCGACTGGACGATGGAGCGCAGGCAGGTTTCCGGCTCCGAGGAGAACCTTCCCTTTTCCCAGATCTCCGAATTCACCCCGCACTGGCTGATCGTCGCCGAGGAAATCGGCGAGACCGCCGGGCTCGACCTCGTTCCCATGAGCGAAGGCGCCAACGTCCTCGCCCTGGGAGACTTGCTCGACCACTCCCTCTTCGATCGACAGGGAAATTGCCTGGGGACCCTCTGCGATCTCTTCTTCGACCGCGATGACGGGGCGATCTCCGGCTACGAGGTCGTTCCACCCGAAGAGGACCGTTTGTCCATGATCCTTCCCCCCGGCTCCGATTGGGAGCTCGAGGAGAAGGGGATCGTCATCTCCGACCAATCCAAGGCCGCGATGCTCGAGGGCCGCCTCCACGTCTCCAGTTGGGAGGAAGAGCGGGAGGAGGAGGAGCTCGAGGGGCAATACGAGGCTCCTTCGCCGCGGCGCCGCACCGTTCAACCGGATTCCTTCGACCTCCAGCGCGGCCAGGGCGTGGTGACCGTCGCCCAGTTCGATCCCGAGGCCCTGGTGGATGAGCTGGCCAACGAATAAGGGAAAGAGCGAGAGCGGCGAAAAAAGCGGTTTACAAGATGCACGGCTGGTCCTATAATGAAGAAGGTTAAGCTTTAGTTAAAGGAGCAGAAATGAAAGCGATCGATCGTCTCAATAAGGCACTCACCGAGCGGAACTTCTTCAAGGCCATCGCCGGTATCAATAACTTCGACCATCAGAGCGTCCTTTCCCTGGTGAAGGCAGCCGAAGTCGGCGGCGCCCATGCCGTGGACATCGCCTGCGACATCGAACTCCTCCAGAAGGTCAAAGTCGAGACCAACCTCGTGGTCTTCGTTTCCTCCCTCGATCCCGTCAAGCTCATCGAAGCCGCCAAGTTCGGTGCGGACGTCCTCGAGATCGGCAACTTCGACGCCCTCTACCGCCAGGGCTTCCTTCCCTCGGCCCTCGACATCCTGGGCTGGGTTCGCCAGATCCGCCAGGCCGTCGATACCCCGCTCTGCGTGACCATCCCCGGTTACCTGCCCCTCGTCGAGCAGCTCGACCTCGCCACCATGGTGCAGGCCGCCGGCGCCGACATCCTCCAGCTCGAAGGCATCATCGGCAAGCTCGAAGTGATCGACACCAGGACCGCCATCGAGAGCATCACCGAAGCCCTCGCCGTCACCCGCGAGATCCGCCGCACCGTCGAGATGCCCATCATCGTCGCCGGCGGCATCAACTGGATCAACGTTCCCTTCGCCATCGCCGCCGGGGCCGACGGAGTCGGCGTCGGCAAGACCATCACCCGCCTCGAGATTCTCGAAGACCGCGTCGACGTGGTCAAGAAGATCAGCAAAGCCATGGAGAGCATCCGCTTCGCCGGCTTCGGTCTCGCCCTCGTCTAAAAAACACCATAATCCGTCAATTCGTAGAGACGCGAGTTATCGCGTCTCTACCTGTATAATGAGGGTGTTGAAAATACCGATACAGGAGGCCATCCTTGGAACAGTCCCCCGCACTCGAATTGAATGAACGCACCGAACAGGAAGCGATCCGCCTGAAGAAGCTGGAAGAGTTGAAGGAATGCGGCGTCGACCCCTATCCCTACCGTTTCGACCGCTCCCACCTCGCTTCCGATTTGCAGGAGCAATACAAAGAGCTGGCGAACGGCGTGGAAACCACCGACGTCGTCCGGGTGGCAGGACGACTGATGGGCCGCCGCGAATCGGGCAAGTTGACCTTCATCGACCTGGTCGACGGCTCGGGCAAGGTTCAGCTTTTCCTTTCCCTCGACAAGCTGGGAGACAAAAGTTACGAGCTGCTGAGTTTGCTCGACCTCGGGGACTTCCTCGGGGCCGAGGGCACCGTGCGCCGAACCAAAAGAGGGGAGCTCTCCGTCGCGGTTTCCGAGTGGACCTTCCTTTCCAAGGCCCTGCGCCCCCTTCCCGAGAAGTGGCACGGCCTCTCCGACATGGAGACCCGCTACCGCCAGCGCTATCTCGACCTCATCGCCAACCCCGAATCCAAAAAAGTCTTCCTCATCCGCTCCAGGGTGGTCAAGACCATCCGCAACTTCCTGGAGAATCTAGGCTACATGGAGGTCGAGACCCCCATGCTGCAGATGGTTCCCGGTGGTGCCGCGGCGAGGCCCTTCAACACCCATCACAACGCCCTGGACCTCGACCTGCACCTCCGCATCTCCCCCGAACTTTTCCTCAAGCGCCTGGTGGTCGGAGGCTTCGAGCGGGTCTACGAGATCAACAGGAGCTTCCGCAACGAGGGCATCTCGACCCGCCACAACCCCGAGTTCACCATGGTCGAACTCTACCAGGCCTACGCCGACTACGGAGACATGATGAAGCTCGCCGAGGACCTCTTCGAGGCCTGCGCCCTGGAGGCCTGCGGCACCACCCGCATCCCCTTCGGAGAAGAAGGCACTCCCGATTATCGGGTGCTCGATTTGACCGCCCCCTGGCCCCGCGTCACCATGGAGGAGGCCGTCTCGAAGTTCGTCGAAGAGGACACCTCGAAGATGTCCCTTTCCGAATTGACGAAGGTCGCCGAGAAATTCGAAGTGCCCCTGCCCAAGGAAATCACCCACGGTCGTTTGATCAACGAGATCTTCGAGGCCAAGGTCGACTCCACTCTCTTCGAACCGGTCTTCATCATCGATTACCCGGTCGAGGTTTCGCCCCTGGCCAAGAAACACCGCGATAATCCCTTGCTGACCGAACGCTTCGAGATCTTCGTCGCGGGCCGGGAGCTGGGTAACGCCTTCTCCGAGTTGAACGACCCCATCGACCAGAGGGGACGTTTCGAGTCCCAGTTGACCGAACGGGAGCAGGGCAACGACGAGGCCCACCGCATCGACGAGGACTATCTCTGCTCCATGGAGTACGGACTTCCTCCGACGGGCGGGATGGGGATCGGGGTCGATCGCCTGGTGATGCTCTTGGCGAACATGCCCTCCATTCGCGACGTCATTCTCTTCCCCCTCCTGCGTCCCCGCGAGTGAGGATCGTTTTGAGGGCCTGCCAGGCCCTCTGGCAGCACTTCGAAGAGGTCGCCTATCCCCCCGGAAGCGAGTGGTGCCTCGGCATCATCATCGCTCTGGCGGGCTGGGAAGTGGGGCTCAACTCCCCCTACGACATCTCCGACGTCCTGTTGATCGGCAACACCCTTCGCAACCTCTGGGGGGGGGAGAACCCCGTGATGGCCTTCCGGGCCCTTTCCCAGGGATTGTTCGACGGTCCGATCCCGAGCCTGCCGGCAGTGGCAAGCTCTTTGACGCTGCTGGCGATCCTGGTCTTGTCCCTGGGGGGCTGGATCATGGCGGCCTTCCGCGTGGCCGCCGATTGTCCGGTCGAGGAAAAGACCTGGCAGAGCGGGGTTTTCGGAAACTTCCGCCTGGTGGGCTACTTCCTTTCGACCAGCTTCCTGCTCCTCTTTCTTTCCTTTAGCGGCGGCGCTCTGGGCGCCTTCCTCCTCAAGACCGCCTTCGAGAGGCACCCCCTTTCGGGGCTGTACGGGATGGGGGGGCTCTTCGTCCTGGTCTTCACGGCGGGGCTCGTGCTCTACGGTGCCGCCACCGCCACCATGGGGGGCTTCGTGGCCATCGCCGAAACCAAGACCCCCTTCCTGCAACTCTACCCCCGCGGCCGTCGAATCTTCCTGAAGGCCGACGGCTGGGACACCTTCGGAAGCCTCGCCATGCTCGCGCTGCTCTGGGCCTTCCTGAAAACGGCTTTATCCTATTTCCTCCTGCCCCTTCCCGTCGCGGTGGCGATCGCCCGGGGGCTCGGAATCCTGGGTGACGGAATTTTTCTCTTGCTCACCCTCCTCGCGGCCGCCACCCTCTACCAAGAAGGCGCAAGGAAATAAAAAANNTTTTTGAGGATGAACTCCTCGATGGCGGCGTAGACCGCCTCGTGCTCGCAGTCCTGTAGCATCTCATGCCCCGAGCGTTCGAACCAGCGCAGCTGTTTTTCCGTGGACGAGACCTCGGCGTAGATGAGCTCGGCTGCTCGCTGGGGAACGACGGTGTCCTTCCGACTCCCGATGACCAGAATGGGGATGTTGATTTCCTTCAGCCGGGGGAGGATCTCGCGGCCGTATTTCTGCAGGGAGATGAAGGCGTCGAGCGGAAAATAGGGGTAATTGGTGGAGCGGTAGGACGCCCACTTCGGCAGCTTGGGAGAGGGCCAGAACTTTCTGATCTTCCCGAGCAGCGGGGTGAACCTGGTGAGGGGATCCCTGAATTCGAGAGCGGCCGCCACGGAAACCACTCCGGCGAGTTGCTCGGGATGCTCCATGGCCAATTGCAGGGCCACCACCCCACCCATCGAGAGACCGACCACCACCACCTTGTCGCATTCCTTGAGAAGGTCGAAGAGCGCGGCTCGCGCATCGAGAAACCAGTCCCTGGAGGTTACCCCCAGGAGAGCCTCGGGCCGGCTTCCGTGTCCTCTCAGGAGGGGCATCCGGTAGGGAAGGTGATCGCGCTCCAGGCAGGGCACCAGCCCGTTGACGGTGTCGAGCGAGGAAGTGAAGCCGTGGAGAAGAAGAACACCGATTGGCAGCATGGAAACCCTCCTCCTTTATCGGGATCTCCATCATAGCTCCTTTTCAAAGGGTTTTGCCCAACTCTCCCAGGATGGGATCGATCGGTGAGCCGTTGTTCAGTTTCTTTTTCAGCTCCTCGAGCAAATGGGGATTATCGGTTCGCGCCGCCTCGGCCTTCCCCTTGTCCTCCTTGAAGTCCGAATAGAGCTTGCGGAGGTTGAGGAGCTTGGAAGCGGAAATACTCCCGCTGTCCGGAAGGTTGTCCTGCAGGGACTTCAGTCTCAGGAAAGTCCCCGCGTAGGTGTCGAGTTGCTCCACGCGCGAGAAGAGGGCGTTGGTCGATTCGGCGAACTGCTGGACGATTTTCTTGGCTTCCTTGTAGAGTTCCGCTTCGGTGGGGGCTGCGGTTTTCTTGACCTCTTTCAGGCCGACGGCCTTGGCTATCCCGCTCATGGTCGCTTCGAGGTCCTTTTTGATCTCGTCGAGGGCGCTCAGCTTTTCGGCCGCGTTTTTGGCGTTCGCAGCCGCTTTCAGGTTCTTGAAGGTTTGAATCTGCTCGTAAAGGGAAGCCAGGCTCTGGGGATCGAGTTTGCCGGAAGCGATGTTTCGGGGATCGTTCAGCCACTGGAGCTTGAGGAAAAGGCTTTGAGTCGGTTCCTTGAGCTGCTCTTCCCTCGAAAAGAGTTCGAGTGCGGAAAGGGCGAAACCGGTGACGATCTTGCTTCCCTCTTTGAAGAGGGTCTTGTCGTCCGGGAAAGCCGCCCTGTTGATCGAGTTGATGCCGAGCTTTTTCCCCAGTCCGGCGATCAGGTCGGTGTTCAACAACTCGTTCTTGAGGGCTTCGATGGCCGCGAGTTTCTCGAGGGGGTTTTCCTTCAGGGCCGCGTCGCTTTTTTTCTTTTTGAAGCCCTGCAGTTTGTTGAGCAGGTCGACCATGGGGGCCGTAGCGATACTGCCGCTCGTCGCGTAGCTCTTGGGTTCGCTCAGCCATTGCAGCTGCTGGCAGAGGCCCTTGGTCGGCTCCACCAGCTGTTCCTTCCGGGGGAAGAGTTCGAGGGCGGTGAGCGCGAATTTCATGACGCTCGATTTGGCTTCCTTGAAGAGGTCCGTCGGTTTGGGCGGGAGGGCGAGGGGGATGAAGTTCGAGGAGACGCGTATGCGGTTCAGTTCCAGGTCGGCCGGAGGGGCGATTTCCCTGGCCTGGGACAGGTTATGGTCCCGCTCTGCCCGGGCGACGGCGGTCATGACGGGCGGCGGCGCAGCGGGATGGGGGATCTTGAGCGCGAGCAAGGCGTTGTTGCGCCGCGTCGCGCCTTCGTCGTTGATTTTTTCGCTCACACAGGCCTCCTTCTCGGCTTAACATACTTCAATATATCGTATCGTTTTTATATCCTGCGTATAGAGTTTTTACCCAAAAAATGAAGAAAGTTATCGAAGTCCGTGGGGCCGTGATCCATGTCGCCGCATCGCTCTGCTATCCGCGCTATGCTCGGAAAAACTTGCCGGAAGGGGTTTTTATGCAGCGAGGTTTTTATTCGGCGCCTTTTCACCACGGTTGGATCGAGGTCATCTGCGGTTCCATGTACTGCGGCAAGACCGAAGAGCTGATCCGTCGCATCAAGCGGGCGGAAATAGCCCGGCAGAAGGTGCAGGTCTTCAAGCCCATTCTCGATATCCGCTATTCCCACGACCACGTCGCTTCCCATGCGGGAGGGCGCTATCAGGCGGTCCTGGCGGATCACAGCGGGGACATCTGGCGAGAGGTCGCCGAGGACACCGAGGTGGTGGCGATCGACGAGGTTCAGTTCTTCGACGAGGGCATCATCGCGGTATTGCAGGGTCTGGCCGATTCCGGCAAAAGGGTGATCGCCACCGGGCTGGACCTGGATTTCCGGGGGGAGCCCTTCGGGGTGATGCCGCAGCTATTGGCGATCGCCGAGTCGGTCGAGAAGCTGACCGCCATCTGCATGGCCTGCGGCGCCCCCGCGACTCGTTCCCAGCGATTGATCGATGGTCGGGCGGCCGAATGGGACGACCCCATCATCCTGGTCGGGGCGAGCGACGTCTACGAGCCGCGTTGCCGGTCCTGCCACGTCGTTCCCGTTCGACCGGGGGTCACCCAGCTGTCGCTCCCCACCTGCGGGTCCTGAGCTTGCAAAGGGCGAAGGAGAGTTTCGAGCTGTATCTGGAGCTGGAGCGCAATCTGTCCCCGCATACCGTGAGGGCCTATCGAAAAGATTTGGCCCAGTTCTACGAGCTCGTCGGGGAAGTTCCGCCCGAGAAGCTTTCTTTTCAGCACGTCCGCCGCTTCCTGGCCTTTCTCTCCCAGGAAGGTTGCGAGCGCTCCACCATCGCCCGCAAGATGGCCACCCTGCGTTGCTTCTTTCGACACCTCATCCGGGAGAAGCGCATTTTGGCCGATCCCATGGTCGGAGTCTCCTCCCCCAAGCAAAAAAAGAGGTTGCCGAGATATCTCGAGGAGGACGAACTCGAACGCCTCATCGAGGGAATAACCGGGGATGGCCCCCTTGTTTTGAGGGATCGCGCCCTCCTCCACCTCATGGCCTCCAGCGGGATGCGCGTCGGTGAAGTGGCCCTGCTCACGATTTCTCAGCTCGATCTCGAAGAGAAGGAGGTTTTGGTGCTGGGAAAGGGCAACAAGGAGAGATTCGTCATGCTCAGTCGCTCGGCTTGCGAGGCGATCGAAAGGTATCTCGGAGAAGCTCGCCCCCGCCTGGAAAAGAATTCCGGTGACAAGAAGCTGCGGGCCCGGGACTTCCTTTTTTTGAACCGCGACGGGGGCTGCCTGAACGTTCGCTCGATCGCACGCTTACTTCTCAAACATGCGCGGTCGGCGGGGATCGATCAGGCCATCTCTCCCCATACCCTCCGCCATTCCTTCGCCACCAAGCTGCTTTCCAGGGGGGCCGACCTGCGCGTGGTCCAGGAGCTGCTCGGCCACG
>DOBT01000169.1:0-4800 GCA_003503675.1 Cyanobacteria bacterium UBA8530
CCGCCTCCTCGACGGTCTCGCAGAGGTCGACCTGAGAGAAATCGAAGCGCATGGTCTGGCTCTCGAGCTTGGTGAACTCGAGCAGGTCGTCCACCAGCCGGCGAAGCCTCATCCCCGCCTGCTTGATCTTTTCGGAGTAGGCCCGATTTTCTTCGGGATTCCCGCTGCCCATAAGCAAGATGTCGTTGTAGCCGAGCATGACGGCCAGCGGGGATCTCAGCTCATGCCCGATGACCGAAAGGAATTCGTCCTTCAGGCGATCCGCTTGCTTGAGGGTCTCGATCTGCTCTCGATGAAGGGCCAGGTTTTCGTCCAGGAGGGCGCGGATGCTTTCCCCCTTTTTCTCCAGGATGAAGATGACCATCCCGGTTCCGCCCAGGAGGTGGAGGACGGCGGCGGTCCCGGGGCCTATCCATTCGAGGGGGGTGCCGTGGAAAAAGGGATAGAAGAAGGGCAGGCAACCGACTAGGATCAAGGGCCATCCGATGCTGTAGACCGCCACGAAGCCTCCCATGAAGTTCACCGGGCGGATGAAGATCAGTCCGAGGCGGATCAGGCTGACCGAAAGGGCGATGGCCGGGGCGATGAAAATCGAGTTGTGGGGAGCCCCGCAAAGCATCAACGCGAGACCGAGCCCGAGCAAAAACAGGAGGAAAGCCAGGAGCAGCGGTCGGGAGTGGGCTCTTTCCTGGAGGAGGTCCGCCGTTTGAACGGAATACCAGGCTCCCCCCAACACGAAGAGAAGGGTCACGAGGGAAAGACGAATCGAGTGTTCGCAACCCGGGAACAGTTGGAAGACCATGAAGCCTAAAACCGTGAAGTGGTTTTTTATCCAGGCGGAAAAGAAGGCCTCTGGGGTGCGCTTGGCAACCAGCAGGGAAACGAGGATGACGAAGGCGACGGCAAAGATGTTGATGAGACCGGCGACTGCGGTGATGCTCATCATGACTTGGCGGAGTCAGCCATCAATTGGGCAAGGATGTCGGTGTTGTATCCATCGACGGCCTGGGCATAGAGGCAGGGAGTGTGGGCTTTTGCTCCAAAGCGTTTTTTCTCGAGGGTCGCCCCGAACCCGAAGAGGATCTTCTTTTTGTCGAGGGCTTCCGCCCGACGGCGGGCCTGATCCAGGAAGCACCGGTAGGAATGATGGCTTTGGACATATTGGTAGTCAAGCCCGATCACCAACGGGACGAAATGCCCCTCGCCGCAGAAGGCGAGGGAAGCTCCCACGGGACTGCCGTCGGTGGGACCACCAAATTCGGGTTTCAGGTGCAAGAAGGTCATTTCCCAACCAGGGTAATTCAGAGCGTTCGAGAACATTTTCTGGGGCAGAGTAAAGGTGTTGATCAAGAGGCCTCGGGATTTCACGTTCGAGTAAAGCCCGTAGAAGCGTTCAAGGTCCGCCTCGCTGGGAATCCTTTCCCCGGTTCTGAAGACTTCGGTCTCGAAAGCATCTCGAAAAGGCATAACCTCTCGGCGCTGGTAGCGGCGGTAGTCTTTCGCAAGCTTCTTCAGGTACTCTTCTTCGTCCTGCCAATCGATATCGATTACCAGGCTGTCGGGCATGGGGAGCTTGACGAAGCCCTGGCTCAACAGGAAGTCGTCCATTTCGGGGTCGTCCGAGGAAAGGTCTCTCAGAATGACGTTGCTGGCCCCGCAACGTTCCCTCTCCGATTCGACGGCCTTCAAGAGCAGGGTCAGGGATTGTCTCCAATCGCCCTTCCGATCCAGGTAGAGGTGGTTACCCTCGGTTAGCAGGGATCCCATGGAGAAGGTCCTCGAGGTCAGGAAATATGGGTCCAGGAGGCGTTTCTGCTCCACAAGGTAAGAGGTGCTCTCCGGGGAAATCATGTCGTCCTTCCAGAGGGCGTCGGTGAAGAAGGTTGCGAGGAGCGGGCAACCTTCGGGGTCACGGACGATGAAGTAGTGGAAGTTCCAGTTGTTCTCCGGCTCTTGGTTTTCTCGGAAGGTGTCTTCTAGGAAACGCAGTCCCTCCCAGGTGAAGGTGCCCTTGCCGCCGAGCAGGCGGTCCCACTCTTCCTTTTCGAGGGCCTGGATGGTGGTCGCATGCTGAAGAAGCAGCCCTCCGGAAGGCGCGGGGCTTTTTTTCACCGGGGCTGCCGATTCGAGGAAAGCCTGCGGCAAGGCCCTCCGGAAGGACATCTTTATTTCGTCGAGCGAACTTTCTTCTTCCTCCAGAACCGCCGGGAAATGCTTCGCCAGGGCCTTGATGAAGTCTTCGATGTCCTGCTGGGTTTGGTAATGGGTCAGGGTGAAACGGACCCCGCCCCGCTTCATGGGAACGGCGGGGAAAAGCCCGGTGTTGGCGTAGAAGCCCTCTTCCATCAGGCGATTGATCATGTTGAAGGCGATCCGGGGCAGGCCCATCCCGATGTAACGGATGGGGGCGATGGAGGGATCGACGACGGGCAGATTGTATTCCCGAAGAAGACGGTTGCAGAGCTCCATCTTCTCCCGGAGGTCGCGTTGGCGATCGTTGATCTCGTCGGTGAGGTGGATCCTGGCCGAGGCGAGGATTGCGCCTAGCATGGGGGGCTGGATGGGGCCAGAGAAGGTCATGGGGCCCCCGCAAACCCTTGCCCGGCGCTTCATCTCTTGATCGGGGAAGACCAGCCCGCCTCCAGAGCCCCCGAAACCCTTGCAAAGCGAGATCGCCACGATCATCCTCTCCCGGATCGGCAGGCGATCGAGGACATAGCCCCGCCCGTGCTTCCCGAAGCAGGAAACCCCGTGGGCATCGTCGATGTAGAGGTGGAACTGCGGGTAGCGGTTCAAGAGGTCTTCCAGGACATCGAGCGGGGCCAGGTCACCGAACATGCTGTAGACCCCGTCGGCCAGGTACCAGATGTTCTTGTACTTTCCTCGCAGTGCGAGGATCCGTTCCTCCAGGAGGTCCATGCGGTTGTGACGGATCATTTCGACGTGGGTGCCCTGGACCCTCACGTGGTCGGTGGCGACCTGGACGGTGTGGTGGACCTGCTGATCCAGGATCACTGCATCGTCCTCCCGAATGAAGACCGGGATGGCGGTGAGGTGGCCGAGGGAGGTAGATGCCGTCAAAAGGGTGGGGGCTCCGAAGATTCTCTCCAGCAGCTCCTCGATCTCGGAGTAGAGGGGAGCCTGGATATAAGCCCGGGAGGAGGGGAACTGACCTCCATAGCGCCTGGTGGCGTCGATGATGCCTTCCTTGACGCGGGGGTCGACCTCGAGGCCGACGTAGCCGCAGGACCCGAAGTTGACGAGCTTATTGCCATGAAGCTGAACGAAGCGACCGTCGATGACCTCGTCCTCGAAGGTATTGAAGAGGGCGCGGCTCTTTCCCGCCTGGGTAAACGTTGCATCGACGATGTCCAGGAAATCGGACGCCCTTCGCATGAATGCTCCTTTGTTGATACACGATTTCAGCGTGAAGTAAACCGGTCAATTGAATAATTATAAAGCTTACCTGCTTTTTATCAAGGATTTTATCGGCGGAAAGGGGCTTCTTCGGAATCTAGCGTAAATGTGATATAATATTTCATTAAGATTTCAAAAGAGGGGGCGCACATGGATTCCGCATGGGAAAAAAAGGACGAACCCGCACGGGTCGAGATCGGCGGGGAGTTCTTCCACATCGACGAGGACCTGACCCGCTTCATGCAAAAGGGGCTGCCGGCCGTTCTCACCGGCTGCTCTCATACCCGTCAGGTAATCAAGCAGGAGGCCCTCTTCCTGATCTGCGGGGCGGACGGCGACGTTTGCGGGGGCTGCGGCTGCGGGATGGGTCTTTACACCAGCGACACCCGTTTCCTTTCCGGGTTGGCCTTCAAGCTGGAGGACCAACACCCGACCCTGCTTTCCTTCACCGCGGAGCGCAACTACATGGCCCATATCGAGTCCATGAACCATGCCTTCACCCTACCGGACGGACTGATGGTTCCCCAGGAGACCCTCTACCTCTCCAACACCCGTGCCATCGGCAAGACCATGCGCGAGCAAATCAGGGTGATCAACTTCAACAACTTCGACGTCCCCCTGCGCTTCTCCCTCGAGTTCCGGGCCGACTACGCCGACATCTTCGAGATCCGCAACTACCACCGCCTGGACCACGGCATCCACTTCCTGCCCAAGCTGGAGAACGATCAGATCCTTTTCTCCTACCAGGGGAGGGACGGGGTGCTGCGTCAAACCCGCATCCGTTTCCTTGGAGCGAGCCCCCGACTGGAGGCCTTGCCGATCGAAAACTATTCCAGCGGGGCGATCGCCCATTTCGAGGTCATAGCCCCCAAGAACGGCCAGGTCACCGCCTTCGAGTACCAGGTCGAGGCCATTCAGGACGGGAGGGGCATTCAGGCCCCTCCCGGCGATCGCACCTTCTCGGAGCGCCTGAAGAGCTTGGCTCTCGGCCAGGAGGAGCACCTTTCCAGCCATTCCCGCCTGAAAACCAACAACGAGATCTACAACCTGGTGCTGGATCGAGGCCTGGTCGACCTGGCCTGCATGACGACCTTTCATCCCTCCGGCCCCTTCATCGAGGCGGGCATTCCCTGGTACACCTCCCCCTTCGGGAGGGACTCCCTGATCACCGGCTATCAGACCCTCATGCTCGGACCCAAGCTGTCGAAGGGAGTCCTTCACTACCTGGCCGCTTTCCAGGGAAAGATCGACGCCCCCTTCTTCGACGAAGAGCCCGGCAAGATCCTCCACGAACAGCGTTTCGGAGAACTGGCCAATCTGGGGGAAGTGCCTCAAAAATGCTATTACGGCTCGGTGGACTCCACCCTGCTCTTCCTCATCCTG
>DOBT01000169.1:4805-7065 GCA_003503675.1 Cyanobacteria bacterium UBA8530
CCGAGGTCCAGGGCTACGTCTACGATGCCAAGAAGAGGATCGCCGAACTCTGCTACCTCATGGACCTGAGAATTTTGGGCGATCGCCTGGTCCGCGAGGCCGAGGAGCTGAAAGTCCGCTTCAACAGCGATTTCTGGTCCCAGAAGGATGGCTTCTTCGCCATGGCCCTCGACGCCAAAAAGCGCCAGGTCAACACCCTGGCCTCCAACCCGGGCCACTGCCTCTGGTCCGGGATCGTCGCCCCCGATAAGATTCCCCTCCTGGTCCAGCAATTCATGTCCCCCGCGATGTTCAGCGGCTGGGGGATCCGGACGCTGTCGGCGGACAGCCCCGTCTACAACCCCATGAGCTACCACAACNNGGCTGGGGGATCCGGACCGTCAGTGCCGATTCTCCGGTCTACAATCCCCTCAGCTACCACAACGGGACCATCTGGCCCCATGACAACAGCCTGATTGCCAGAGGCATGGCCGACAACGGCTACAAGGAAGAGGCCGTCACTCTCATGGACTCTTTCTTCCAGGCTACCCTTCACTTCGACTACCATCGCCTGCCCGAACTCTTCTGCGGTTTTCCCAAGACCTCCGACTTCGCCTCGCCGGTTCCCTACCCGGTGGCCTGCAGTCCGCAGTCCTGGGCCGCGGGTTCCATCTTCCTTTTCCTGCAAAGCGCCCTGGGACTCCAGCCCGACGCCTTCAACCATTCCCTGCGCATCGTCCAGCCCATGCTTCCTTCCTGGCTCGGTGAGGTCCTGCTGAGCGATCTTGCCCTGGGCGATTCCGTACTCGACCTCCAGTTCTTGCAAGCCAACGGCATCACCACGGTCCGGGTCCTACGCAAGGAAGGAAAGGTAAAGATCCTGATCGAGGGGTAAAACTTAACGGTCCGGCCCCGTCATCGGCCTCTGCAAGGAAGGGAAGGTAAAGATCCTGGTCGAGGGATAAATCTTCAACATCTACACGGTTGGTAAGCCGCGCTACAGGCCATTTTAACCCTGCGAGAGAAACCCGAATGTGGTATGATTTTGGAGATCGGGTCCTCCCAATTTGGGGGGGCGCCGACCGAAATCAACGTCTTGCAAGGATCGAGAAAATGGAAAAAAGCTCGAAAATTCTCCTGGTTGACGACGATGCCGACCTGATCGAAATCAACCGTGCCATATTGGAAGGAGAGGGCTACACGGTCCTCGCCGCCTTCGACATCGAGGAAGCCTTCGCTTTGGCGAAGCGGGAAAAACCCGATCTCGTCCTCCTCGACATCATGATGGACCGAAAAAACGACGGCTTCACCTTTTGCTACCGCCTGAAGGGCGATCCCCTGCTGAGCGGCATTCCCGTCTTGATGCTGAGTTCGGTGGCCCAGGCCACCGGCTTCCGCCTTTCCCTCGATTCCGACCAGGAATGGATGAAGGCCGACGGCTTCCTCGACAAGCCGGTCACCCCCNNTCGACGACGAGGAGGTCATCCGCGAGGGTTGCAACCGCATCCTGACCCGCGACAAGAGCGAGCAAATAGAGGTCTTCAGCGCGGTCGACGGCCAGGCCGGACTGGAGAGGATCGCTACGGAGCCCCCCGAGACCTTCCAGATCGCCCTGGTCGACCTCAAGATGCCCCGCTTCGGCGGCATCGAGTTCATCGAGGCGGTTCAAAAAATNNTCCCCCCGGACGATCTGCATCATGATCACCGGCTACGCCACCATCGAGACGGCGGTCGATGCCATCAAGAAGGGTGCCTACGACTACATTCCCAAGCCCTTCACCCCGGCCCAGCTTCGGATCGTGGTCCAGCGCGCCCAGGAGCGTTACCGGTTGATCGAGGAGCGGGAAGAATTCCGCGCCAAGGCCGAGGCGGCGCAAGAAGCGGCCGAAAAGGCCAAGGAACAGTTCATCCACCTGGTCTACCACGAGCTCAAATCCCCCCTCGGTGTGGTTCGCTCCTATCTCGAGAATTTGCTGAACCTCCCGACCGAGCCCGAAAAGGCCCGTCAATCCATGGAACGCTGCCTCACCCGCACCGACGCCCTTCTCCAACTCGTCAACGACCTGCTCTCCCTTTCCAAGATCGGAAAAGAAGAGAGAAAGCTCGAACTGGAGCTTGTCGATCTCGCTTTGGTCGCCGAACAAACCACCCAGTTCCAGTTCGTCGAGGCTGAAAAAAGGACGGTCTCACTGAGCCTCGAGCACCAAGGCCCGGTGATGCTTTCGGCCAACATGCGCATGATGGAAGAGCTTCTAGGCAACCTGGTTTCCAACGCCATCAA
>DOBT01000169.1:7072-7678 GCA_003503675.1 Cyanobacteria bacterium UBA8530
CCATCGCCAAGACGATCGTCGAGGCCCATCGAGGCTCCATCAGCCTCGAAAGCGAAGCCGGGGTGGGTACGAAAATATCCGTTTTCCTTCCGAAAGGCGGAAGCAATGAGGGTTAGGGATCTGGTCGAGGCTCTGGGCCTCGAGGTGCTGGGAGGCAGCCAGGGGCTGGACAAAGAACTGTNNCGGCGGCTTCGTCTGCGACCTCCTGAGTGAGGCGATGGGCGCCTCCCGGCCGGGACAGGTCCTGATTACCGTCCAAAACAAGGTCAACGTCGTCGCAGTGGCTTTCTTCTGCGACCTTTCGGGGATCATCGTCGCCAACAAGGCGAAGGTGGACCGCGAGGCCGTCGAGAAGGCCGACGAAAAACAAATCCCGCTGATGACTTCCCCCCAACCGGTGTTCGAGTTGGTGGGGCGTTTCTACCAGATGTTGGCGGGTTCATCGAGTGAAGGAGAAATACGATGAGCGCACAGGGCCATGTATGCAAGTGCATCGGCGAAACTTTTACCTGCGAACAGTGGGGTCTCCTGGATCAAGTCATCGAAAGGTACCGGAGCAAAGCCGGCGCCCTGATCCCGGTGCTCCACAAGGCCCAGTCGATTTTT
>DOBT01000169.1:7686-18251 GCA_003503675.1 Cyanobacteria bacterium UBA8530
TGGGGGAACCTCCGCGGACGGCCTCTTCACCCTGGAAGTCAACCGCTGCATCGGGGCCTGCGGCCTGGCGCCGGTGATGACCGTCGACGATGCCGACGTCTTCGCCAAGGTACTGCCCGCCGGTATCCCCGAGGTTCTGAATAAATACCGGGAGGCAAAGTGATGGCTAGCAAGATCACGCTCGAGGACCTGAAGCGCATCAAGAGCCAGGCGGCGCAATCCACCGCCCTCAGGGAAGGCGAGCAAACCACCAAGATCGTCGTTCATATGGGAACCTGCGGCATCGCTTCGGGCGCCCGCGAGATCATGACTGAAATCATGCGGGTGGTGGCGGAAAAGAACCTCGCCGGGGTCACCGTCGCCCATGCCAGCTGCATCGGCCTCTGCGACCGCGAACCCATCCTGACCATCGAGAAGCCGAACGAAAAGGTCCGCTACGGCAACGTGAAGCCGGAAATGGTCAAACGCATTTTGGAAGAACACGTGATCGGGGATCGGATGATCGCCGACTGGATCATCAAGGGAGCATAAGATGGACAAGTATCGTAGCCATATCCTGGTCTGCGCGGGCGGAGGCTGCGTCTCTTCCGGATGCAAGGCCGTTCGTGACGTCCTTTTGACCGAAACCGCCAGGCACGGCCTGGACCGCGAGATGAAAATCATCGAGACCGGCTGCATCGGCGCTTGCGACCAGGGACCCATCATCGTGGTCTACCCCGAGGGGATCGCCTACAAGAAGCTCAAACCGGAAGACGTGCCCCTGATCGTCGAGGAGCACCTCCTCAAGGGGCGCCCGGTCAAGAAGCTCATGATGGGCGAGGCCGAAAAGATCACCAACTTCAAGGACATCAACTTCTTCGGCTTCCAAATGAAGAACGTTTTGCGCAACTGCGGGGTGATCGACCCCATGAGCCTCGAGGAATACATCGCCCGTGACGGCTACCAGGCTCTGGGCAAGGTCCTTTCGGAATCATCCTCCGAACAGGTGATCCTGGAAGTCAAGGCTTCCGGGTTGCGCGGCCGGGGCGGCGGCGGTTTCCCCACCGGCACCAAGTGGCAGTTCGCGGCGAACAGCGAAAGCGAAACCAAGTACATCGTTTGCAACGCCGACGAAGGCGATCCGGGGGCCTTCATGGACCGCTCCCTCCTGGAGGGCGATCCCCATGCCCTGATCGAGGGGATGACGATTGCGGGCTACGCCATCGGGGCCTCCCAGGGCTTCGTCTACGTGCGCGCCGAATACCCCCTGGCCATCGAGAGGCTCGAGCACGCCATCGCCCAGGCGAGAGAAGTCGGGTTGCTCGGGACCAATATCTTGGGCAGTTCCTTCGCCTTCGACCTCGAGATCCGGATGGGGGCGGGAGCCTTCGTCTGCGGGGAAGAGACGGCCCTCTTCGCTTCCATCGAGGGTTGTCGCGGCATCCCCCGCTCCAAACCCCCCTATCCCGCGGTGGCCGGCCTCTGGGGCAAGCCCACCGTCATCAACAACGTCGAGACCTTCGCGAACGTTCCCATGATCCTGGATCGCGGGGCGGAGTGGTACTCTTCCATCGGTACTGAAAAGAGCAAGGGCACGAAAATCTTCGCCCTGGCCGGCAACATCAACAATACCGGACTGGTCGAGGTCCCCATGGGAACGACCTTGCGCCAGATCATCTACGATATCGGCGGGGGGATCCCCAAGAACAAGGCCTTCAAGGCGGTCCAGTGCGGCGGTCCCTCGGGCGGCTGCATCCCCGACAAGTTCATCGACGTTCCCATCGACTACGACTCCCTCCAGAAGCTCGGGGCCATGATGGGCTCGGGCGGCCTCATCGTCATGGACGAATCGACCTGCATGGTCGACCTCGCGCGGTACTTCCTCGACTTCA
Source organism: Cyanobacteria bacterium UBA8530 (assembly GCA_003503675.1). Lineage (GTDB taxonomy): Bacteria > Cyanobacteriota > Sericytochromatia > S15B-MN24 > UBA8530 > UBA8530. The sequence continues at coordinate 9,558 of DOBT01000169.1, forward strand.
TCCAGGACGAGTCCTGCGGGAAGTGCCCCCCCTGCCGCATCGGCACCAAGGTCATGCTCGAGATCCTCGAGCGGATCACCCGGGGGGAGGGAGTTCCCGAGGACCTTCCCCTGCTCGAGTCCCTGGGCGAGAAGATCCGCAGCACGGCCCTCTGCGGGCTCGGCCAATCCGCCCCCAACCCCGTTCTCTCGACCATGCGCTACTTCCGCGAGGAGTACGAGGACCACATCAAGCATAAATTCTGCAAGACCGGAACCTGCAAGGAGCTCTTCGCTCTCAAGATCGAGGATTCCTGCAAGGGCTGCGGCCTTTGCATCAAGAGTTGTCCGGCCGTGGCCATTTCCGGAGAGCGGAAGCAGGTCCACCGGATCGACCAGGCCGCTTGCGTCAAGTGCGGCTCCTGCGTCGATGCCTGTCCCTTCAAGGCCATCAAGGTGGCCGAAAGAACAAAGGAGATCGAGGTGAAAGCATGAGCATCGCCGTCGAAAAGAAAGATATTCAAAAAATCAAACTCAGCATCGATGGAAAGCCCCTCGAAGCTTTGCCCGGAACCTCGGTCCTCGAGGCGGCGAAAGCCGTCGGAATCGATATCCCCACCCTTTGTTACCTCAAGGGCATCCAGGCCATCGGCGCTTGCCGGGTCTGCCTGATCGAGGTGGACGGCTTCCGCACCCTTCAGGCTGCCTGCGTCTTCCCCGTCGCCGAGGGCATGGTGGTCCGCACCAACACCTCGAAGGTTCGCGAGGCCCGGAAATTCGCCGTCGAGCTCATCCTCGCCGATCACCCCTTCGAATGTCTCACCTGCTCCCGCAACCTCCACTGCGAGTTGCAGGACCTGGCCAATCAGATGGGCATCGACAAAGTCCCCTATGCCGTCCATCGCGAGGCGCTCCAGGACCACTCCACCCCCGCCCTGGTACGCGACAACTCCAAGTGCATCCTATGCCAGCGCTGCGTTTCGGTCTGCCACGAAGTCCAGGGCGTCGGTGCCCTCGGCTTCAGCGGTCGCGGCTTCAAGACCCAGGTCGCCCCGGCCTTCGAGGAGATGCTGGGCGACGTCGCCTGCACCCAGTGCGGACAATGCGCCATGGCCTGCCCGGTCGGAGCCATCACCGAGAAGAACGACCTCGGTACGGTCTGGAACGCCCTCGCCGACAAGACCAAACACGTTGTCGTCCAGACCGCTCCCGCCGTCCGGGTCGCCCTGGGCGAAGAGTTCGGAATGGCCCCCGGCACCATCGTCACCGGCAAGATGGTGGCCGCCCTGCGCCAGATCGGCTTCGACAGGGTCTTCGACACCGATTTCTCGGCCGACCTCACCATCATCGAGGAAGGCCACGAATTGCTCGGCCGCCTGAAGAGCGGAAAACTTCCCATGATCACCTCCTGCTCCCCCGGCTGGATCAAGTACATCGAGCACTTCTATCCCGAAATGCTGGCCCACCTCTCCACCTGCAAGTCCCCGCAGCAGATGTTCGGCGCCGTGGCCAAGAGCTACTACGCCGAAATGGCCGGGATCAAGCCCGAGGACATCTTCGTGGTCTCGATCATGCCCTGCACGGCCAAGAAATACGAGCGGCAGCGCCCCGAAATGATCGAGGACGTGGATGCCGTGCTCACCACCCGCGAACTGGCCAAGATGATCAAGCAGGCGGGAATCGATTTTCCTGCCCTGGCAGACGAGGAATACGACCTGCCCTTCGGGATCGGCTCGGGAGCGGGCGTGATCTTCGGAGCCACCGGCGGGGTCATGGAAGCGGCCCTCCGGACGGTGTACGAGGTCGTCACCGGCCAGACCCTGCCCAAGATCGACCTGGTGGAGGTGCGCGGCCTGGAAGGAATCAAGGAAGCCACCGTCATGGTCGGCGACCTGCCCGTCAAGGTGGCGGTGGCCCACGGCCTTTCCAACGCCAAGAGACTGCTCGACAGGATCAAGGCGGGTGAGGCCGATCACCAGTTCATCGAAGTGATGTGCTGTCCGGGCGGCTGCCTGGGAGGCGGGGGTCAACCGATTCCCACCACCGACGAGATCCGCCTGAAGAGGTCCGCGGCCATCTACCAGGCCGACAAGGACCTGCCCATCCGCAAGTCGCACGAGAACCCCGCCGTCAAGAAGCTTTACCAGGATTACCTGGGCGAGCCGAACGGCGAGAAGGCCCACCATCTCTTGCACACCCACTACACCGAACGTACCAGGTACTAAGATGAGACTGGAGGAGATCAGACAGGCGCTCGATCTCGAAGTCGCCGCCGGCGAAGAACGCCTGGACACCGAGGTGTCCTCGGGCTACGCCTCCGACCTCCTCTCCGACGTGTTGGCGCACGGTTTGCCGGGGGCCCTCTGGGTCACCCGGCAGACCCATGCCAACATCGTGGCGGTGGCGCTCATGAAGAAGTTGGCGGGAATCCTTCTGGTCCACGGCGAGAAGCCGCAAGAAGACACCCTGCTGAAAGCGAGGGAAGAACATGTGCCCGTCCTGTGTTCTCAAATGCCCTCTTTCGAGGTGATCGGCCGAATGTACGGCTTGGGGCTCGGCTCCGGTCAGGTGAATGCCCAGACGGCCCAGAAATAATTGAAAACATTGAATGCCCAGACGGCTCAGAGCTGACCTCCATATCCATACCGTCCTTTCCCCTTGTGCCGACCTGGAGATGTCCCCGGTGCACGTGGTTTCCCAGGCCCGCTCTTTGGGATTGGACCTCATCGCCGTCACCGACCACAACTCGGCGGAGAACGTGCGGGCGGTGATCGAGGCGGGAAGCCGAGAGGGGCTCATCGTTTTGCCCGGGATGGAGGTCAACACCCGCGAGGAGGTCCACATCCTTTGCCTCTTCGATCGCCCTTCCGATGCCGAAGAACTGCAAGAACTGGTTTTTTCGAGGCTGCCCCCGGGCGAAAACGACGCGAATTATTTCGGATACCAGGTGATCTGCGATTCCTTCGACGAGATCGTCGGCTTCAACCCGAAGCTGCTAATCCAGGCGGCGGATATTTCTCTGGGGGAATTGGTGGCCAAGGTCAAGGCACTGGGGGGGATGGCTATCGCCGCTCACATCGACCGTCCCGCCTTTGGTTTGCTCGGCCAGCTCGGCTTCGTTCCCCAGGGGCTGGAGCTTTCCGCCCTCGAGGTCTCGAAAATGGGTTCGATCCCCGCCATGAGGAAAGCGCAGCCCCATCTCGCTCCCTATCCCCTTATTTCCTCGTCTGACGCCCATTTCCTCGAGGACATCGGCAGCAATCCCCTCGACCTTCTGGTCGAAGAGGCCGACATCGAGGGCATCGAGCAGGCTCTTTGGGGCCTCTGGAATTCGAACCATGAAAGAACTTTCCCTTCACGTTCTCGATATCGTTGAAAATTCCGTCCGGGCGGGGGCGCGCAACGTCCTGATCGAGATCACCGAGCAGCAGGATCGACTGGTCATCCTGGTGCGGGATGACGGCTGCGGCATGGACGAAACCACCCTGGCGCACCTCTTCGATCCCTTCTTTTCCAGCCGCAGGGAGCGAAGAGTCGGGCTGGGCCTATCCCTGTTCCGGGAAGCTGCCCGCCGCTGCGGGGGAGACGTGGTCGTCTGCTCCTCACCGGGAGCGGGAACGACGGTGAAAGCCACTTTCAGGCGTTCTCACATCGATCTGCCGCCCCTGGGCGACCTCGCGGGAACCCTCGTCACCCTCATGGTCCTTTACCCCGAGGCGGACTTCTTTTTGAACTATCGAGCCGGAGATGACGAATTCCTGTTCAGCACCGCCGAGATGCGGGCGGTGCTGGAGGACGTTCCCATCTCCCACCCCCTGGCCATCGATCTGGTTCGTGAATCCTTCGCTTCCTGGCTGAAGGGAAGGAAATAAATCTCTTTCGTTGTGCTAGAATGAAGGCTCTAGACCATCGAGACAATCGGAGGAAAGCCGTGGACGCCAATAATTTCAACACCCTCGGGGAGTGTGACTTCGGTACCGTCTGGCACGTGGAGGGCGAGGGCAAGATCGTGGTCAACGCCTTCAATGCCGCCTTCTACTTCAGCCCCGAGGAATTCGCCCAGTTCGCCCGCATGATCGGTGAGGCGAACCAGAAATTGGGTGGCAAGCATCGTCCCGAGCCCCCGGCGAGCAAGATCCGCCAGTTCCGACCCAACCCCAAGGACTGATTCTAAAGCAAAGCTCTTACCGGCAGGAAAACCGAGAAGGTGGTGCCGGAATCCTCGCAGCCGTCCTCTACCGAGCGGCTGCTCACTTTTATGTAGCCCTTGTGGCGCTTGACGATGCCGTAGCAGATCGCCAGCCCGAGCCCGGTTCCCTTTCCCACTTCCTTGGTGGTGAAGAAGGGATCGAAAATCTTTCCCACCTTGCTTTGAGGGATTCCGGTGCCGTTGTCCTCGACTTGAATGAGCACCCAGCCCTCCTCGTTGACCCCGGTGGTGATGGTCATCTTGCCCCCTTCGGCCATGGCTTCGGCGGCATTGACGATGAGGTTCAACAGGACTTGTCCGATCTGCCCCTCGTCGCAGCGAAAGTCGGGCAAGGCGGGATCCGTGCGCTGAACCAGTTCGATGTTGTGGAAAAGGGATTGGCTGCTGACCAGCATCAAGGTGCTCGCCAGGACCTGGTTGAGGTTGGTGAGGACATAGGTGTTGTCCTTCTGGCGGGAGAAGTTGAGCAGGCCCTGGACGATCTCCTTGCAGCGGGCGGTTTCCCGGATGATCCTTTCCAGGTCGCCGCGGATGGGGTCCTCTTTTTGGGCTTCCTCGAGCAGCATATGGGAGTAGATCAGGATCCCCCCCAGAGGGTTGTTGATCTCATGGGCGATCCCGGCGGCCATCTGTCCCAGGGAAGCCATCTTTTCGGCATGGATCAGCTGGTTCTGGGTATCGTGGATGGTATGGTCGGAGCGTTCCATCTCCTCGATGAGGTAGGCCAGGCACATCTCCTTTTCGGAGAGCCCCTGGCAAATGGCGATGGCCATCTCCCGGCAGGTCCGGTAACCGCAGGAGCCGCAGTTCAGCTCGTCCTTGCGGTCGTTCTTGTTCATCTCCCTCAGGGCGTTCTCGATCTTCTCTTCGCTCGGGAGCGGGCCCGCGGGCGCCAATTTGGTGAAGCCGCGGAAGAGGTCGATCGAAGAAGGGGGGGGATTGTTTCCCTTGTGACCGCAGACGTGACGCGAGATGGCGTTCTTGCGCTCATAGAGGGTGAGCTCGGAGTCGATCAGGGGACCCTGAATGCAGCCTTCGCAGAGCAGCAGGTCGAAGATTCGCGCTTCGACCTTGCCCTGGTTCAATTCTTTCAAAAGGCCGAGCGTCCTTCCTTTCCCTTCGGTGATGATGATCTCCTCGTTGAGGATGTCCCCGGTGATTCCGGCGCTCTTGAGGAGGCCGCCCGAAATAGGGAAGATTCCGGCCATCCCGGCGACGGGCCCGTCGAATTCCGATTCGGGCTCCAGGGAAGGGTCGATTCCCGCTTGACGAAAGAGCTGCTTCAGCTCGGGGAAGGTGAGGACGGCGTCGATGGCCCCGATGACGGAGCGATCGCTCATCTCGAGCTTCTTGGCGAGGCAGGGCCCCGCAAAAACGACCTCTCCCAGGCCCATGTCCTTGATGAAGCGCCCCGTGGCGATCATGGGGGAGACGATGGGGGCGAGCGAATCGATCAGCTCGGGAAAGAAGTTTTCGATCAGCTGGACCACGGCCGGGCAGGCGGAAGAAATCAATCGTTCCTTCCCGTCGGCGAGTTTGCGGTAGGCGGCGGAAACGAGTTCGGCGCCGTAGGCGACGTCGTAGACCCCGGCGAAGCCCAGCTTGCGCGCGGCGCTGATCACTTGACCGGGCGAGGCGGGGTGGAAGGACGCCGGGAAGGATGGCGCCAGGCAAAGGGAGACCCCGCCCTTTTCGAGAAGCTCGGAAACCCAGTCGGCGTGGTTCGCTATCTGCTTGGCGCCCTGCGAGCAAACCCGCACGCAGTTGCCGCAGCCGATGCAGCGCTCGTCGAGCACCTTGGCCTGACCGTCCTTGACCTGAATGGCCTTGGCGGGACAGGAGCGGATGCAGGAATAGCAGCGGCGACAACGTTTTTCGATGGTCGTGACGACACCCATGCGATGCTTCCTTTCCTTACGCCTTTATTATACCTTGTGAAATCCTATTTGCACCTCTATTGCAATTTAGGTACAATCCTTTATTATCCAGTCATTTTTGAGGAAGGAAATCGGAGGTAACATGACGGTTGCTGCCAAGAACAAGACCATCCTATTGATCGACGACGACGTCGATTTCGTGGCTATCAATCAACAGGCCCTCGAAGCCAGTGGTTTCAAGGTTCTCGCTGCATATGACAGCCAAGAGGGTTTCAAGTCCATCAAGGCTCAGAAGCCCGATCTCATCGTCCTCGACGTGATGATGAAGACGGTGGACGAGGGAATCACCTTCGCCCAGCAGTTGAACGGGGATTCCGAACTGAGCGACATTCCGGTATTCCTCCTCACCTCGATGGCCCATACCCCCCAGTTCCCCACTCATTTCGACTCCCTTTTCGCCAATCCCTGGCCGGCCGCGGTGACCTACCTCGAAAAGCCCATCAACGCCGAACGGCTGGTCGCCGAGATCAGCAAGGTTCTCGGGCTCTGATTTTTAGGAGGAATGATGTTCAACGATACCTGCCGGTCCGAATTGAGCCGGGTTCTGAGCCGCTACGAGATCAAGCGCGAAGCGCTCATTCCCTGCCTGCACGCCGCCCAGCGCTGTGAGCGCCACATTTCCAAGGACGCGGTCGATTTCCTCGCCCATGCCATCGGGATCAACAAGGCCGAGGTCTACGGCGTGGCTACCTTCTACCACATGTTCTCCACCGAGCCCCTGGGTGAGAACACCATCCGGGTCTGCTCCTCCCTCCCCTGCCACATCAAGGGAAAAGACCAAGTGATCGAGACCATCGAGAAAGAGCTCGGCATCTCGGTCGGAGAGACCACGCCGGACGGCAGCATCACCTTGTTGGCCGATCCCTGCATGGGCCTCTGCGACATCGCGCCCGCCATGGTCATCAACGAGCAGCCCTTCGGCAACCTCACCCCCGAACGGGTCCTGGAAATCCTCGGCGCCCTGAAAAAGGGTGAAGCCTCCCGAAGCGTCCCCTCCTCCCAGGTCTTCGAGCGCGCCTGATCGAAAGAGAGCAACAAAGAATGAAAATTTTGACGCAAAACATCGAGAAGCCGAATTCCCATACCCTTCAGGGCTACGGGGAATACCGCGCGCTCGGAAAAGCCCTCAAGATGAAGACTTCCGAAGTCATCGAGGAGATGAAGAAGTCCAAGCTCGTCGGCCGCGGCGGGGCCTCCTTCCCCACCGGCTTGAAGTGGGAGTTCGCCCGCCGGGTGGACGCCCAGCCCAAATACCTTCTCGTGAACGCCGACGAAGGCGAGCCCGGCANNTCATCGCCGGCTACGCCATCGGCGCGGTTTCGGGTACCATCTACCTGAGGGCCGAATACCCCCACGCTTTCGAAATCCTCGAAGGCGCGATCGCCGAAGCCCAGGAAAGCGGCTACCTCGGTGACGACATCATGGGCTCCGGCTTCTCCTACCGCATCAACATCGCCCGGGGCGCCGGCGCCTACATCTGCGGCGAAGAAACCGCCCTCATCGAGTCCATCGAGGGCTTCCGCGGCAACCCCCGCCTCAAGCCGCCCTATCCCACCGTCGCCGGCTTCCGCCAGAAACCGACCGTCATCAACAACGTCGAGACCATCTCGAACGTCCCGACCATCCTCGAGAAGGGTGGGGAGTGGTTCAGCAAGATCGGCAGCCCTCAGAACCCCGGCACCAAATTGATGAGCGTCTCGGGCTTCGTGAACAAGCCGGGCGTCTACGAGATCGAGACCGGAACGAGCCTGCGCACTTTCCTCGACACCCAATGCGGCGGAATCATCGGCAAGTTCAAGGCCGTCCTTCCCGGCGGGCTCTCCACCCATTTTCTGACCGACCTGGACGTGGCCCTGGATGTTCCCTCGATGGCCAAAGCCGGCTCTTCCCTCGGCTCCGGAGCCGTCATCGTCCTCAACGAAACCGCCAACATGGTCGACGTCTCGAGGAATTGCCTGGAGTTCTTCTGCCATGAATCCTGCGGCAAGTGCACTCCCTGCCGCGANNGACACCGCCATCTGCGGGCTGGGCCAGGCGGCCCTCAACCCCGTGATGAGCGCAATCGAAAAGTTCCGCCCCGAATTCGAAGCCTGCGTCCGCTAGGAGGAAGAATGATCACCCTAACCATCGATAACAAAAAGGTTTCGGTCGAGGAAGGCGCCACCGTCCTTGACGCAGCCAAACTGGCTTCCGTGAAGATCCCGACCCTTTGCCACTGCGACGGCCTTTCCGAGTACGGCGGCTGCCGGATCTGCATGGTGGAAATCGACAAGGAGCCGAAATTGGCTCCTTCCTGCGCCCGGCCGGTTTCCGAGGGAATGGTCGTCAAGACCAACACCCCGCGCGTCCGCAAGGCCCGCAAATTGAACCTGGAGCTGCTGCTCGCCGCCCATCCCCAGGATTGCCTCTCCTGCGTCCGCAACAAGACCTGCGAACTGCAGCAGCTGGCCGCCGACTTCGGCATCGAAGACATCCGCTTCGAGGCCCCCAGGCCGATCTACACCGTCGACGAGTCCTCCGCCTCCATCGTGAGGGATCCCAACAAGTGCATCCTCTGCGGTCGCTGCGT
>DOBT01000027.1:0-207 GCA_003503675.1 Cyanobacteria bacterium UBA8530
CAGTTTGGATAACCGGGCCGCCTCAAGAAAGAAGGACCGCTTTGAGCAAGAAACTACAACCCCTCGCCTTCCTCACCCTGGCCATCGCCCTGGCGGGTTGCAGCTATGCTCCGATGTCCCCCTCGCTCACGCTCGTCAGCAAGGCGATCGAGACGGCCGAAACCCTGGCGATTCCCCCTGCTTCCGCCTTCAAGACGGTCGAGGCCG
>DOBT01000027.1:229-3484 GCA_003503675.1 Cyanobacteria bacterium UBA8530
CCCGCCGCTGAGGCTGGCGGTCAGTTCCGCGGTGCGGTGGCATTTCCCTTGCTGGTTCGAATATTTCCCGAAGGCGCCCCGCGCGGCCCGGCTGAAGAAAGAATAATCGAGATTCTTCCGGGCCCCGGGAACTTTCCGGGGAATTCGGCTTCCCTTCACCGTGCTTGCCTTCACTGTGCTTGCCTTCATGGAATACGCCTCCTTTCCCATTCAACGTCATAACTATATATCGTTTTCATTCCAAAACTTGCTCTCTTTCAAGGCAAATCGGCCCGGGGACCGGCTTGGGNNATCTACGAATAAACAAACAAACGAGGGGCCCCCGGAAACGGGGGCCTTTTTTGGGGCCGAGAAACAGTCCTGACGGGCTCCAACAATAACTTCTTCCTTTTTTAATGGACTTTTAACGCAAGTTTGTCGAGCTCTTAGCGGATGAAGGTTATAGTTAGGTTAACGTCAGGTAAACAGAGTTGAGCCGATTCCAGAAAGAAGGACCGCTATGATCCAGAACAAAAAAAGCTTCATCCTCCTCGCCTTGGCCTTCACCTTGGCCGGATGCGGTGCCGCTAGCGTGTCCACTCCGCTCACCGTCTCCTACAACCCGAGCACGATCCTCGAATCGAAAGCCGTACCCCCCGCCTCCGCCTTCAAGACGGTCGAGGCCGAAGTCCAGAAAATCCTCCCCGAAGACAACTCCGGTCTCACCCACCAAAACTTCATCGTCATCGGCAAGGACGGCAAGACCTACACCGTCAACAACAGCACCACCCACGGCTCTGCCGTCGCGGGCCTGAAGGTCGGGCTTTCCCTCACCATCAAGGGCACCACCTACAAGAACGGCGCCAACTTCGGCCTCCACTGGACCCACAAGGCCAACAAACCCGGAGACGCCGGCTGGATCAAGACCCCCGACGGCAAGATCTACGAATAAACAAACAAACGAGAGGCCCCCGGGGGCCTCTTTTTTTGGCTTCAAAAAGGAAAAGTCACCGCCCCCCGGCCACCAGGGCATGCAGCAGCTCATGATATCTTTCCTGCTCTTTGCTGGCCTTGAAGGAAGGTTGCAATCGAACCATCGCGGCGCAGAGCGAAGAATCGGAACGAAGCGCCTGAATAGCGCTCTGGAATTCGCTGATTTTTCCAATCCTGGCATAGACCATCGCGAGGTCGATCATGGTCCCGTCCCTCTTGTCGAACTCGCTGGGATAGGGAGGGGCTTCCTTGAGCAACCGGAAGACGACCGGCAATTCCCCGAGAACCTCCGAAACGATACCAATCCTTTGACCGATATTCGCCAGATTAATGACCGCTTCCGCCTTGTGATAGCGGTCATCCGGAGATTCGGAGAAGGGGGGCCCGAGCTTTTTGGCGATTCGAAGGGCCTGAATGAAATTCTGCCTTCCTTTTTTTTGCTCTCCCAGCTTCCACTGGAGATAGGCCAGGTTGCCGAGAGAAATCGAACGCCCGGAGAGTCGAGCGAGATCCATTCCTTTTTCTTCGAGAAGCGCGGATATCGATTGATCGGCGGATCGCAAGAGGGACGTGGCGAGTCCTTGCTCTTGGCAGCATTTGTACAGGGCATCGAGGGCGGGCGCCGAGGAGAAATAGAAGCCCGGAACCCGGTGAGGGCCGAACAACATCAGGACGCGGGCGGTTTCCTTGTTTTCGCAGAACCCGAGGGCGAGGTCGGTTCTGGCCTCTTCCAAAGAGGATGCGGGCATCCCCGGCGCATAAAGCAGTTCCTTCAACCTTTTCTCGGCCCGCTCCAGGAAAGCCGCGGCTTCTTCCCTTTTTCCCGCTCGGGAAAGAATGACCGCGCTTTTCGCCAGCACGGTGATTTCGAGGGGATCGAGGTTCGACGGATTCACGATTTTTGCCGCTTCTTCGGGGTTGCCTCTGGCCACCAGGGCGAGCCCGAGTTCGGCGGCGAGCAGATCCTTGAGCCCGTATTTCTCGATGATGCCCTTCGCGCGCTCGATTTTCCCGGCTTTGAGGAGGGCCTGGGCGATCGCCCTCCTTCCGTCCTCGAGCGAGTACATGACCTCGTCGCCTTTCCGGGGCAACTTCTCGCAAGCTTTTTCGGCCTGGGACATCAGGCGCTCCCCGAGGACCTCGTTGCCGTCCTGATAGGCCGCCCCGGCGATGGAGGAAAAGGTTTCGATTCTTTCGAAGTCTTGCTTCAGTTTTTGGGCGAAGTAATCGGCGCAAGCGAGGGGAGTCGACTCGGCGATCGCCTTCCGCTTCATTTCCGGCAGGATCTTTTCGGAAAAGCGGCCCCAGGGAAAGGGACCCAATTGCCAGGAGGACTGGGAGAGGTCCCGGCTGAGTTTCGTTTCCGGGTACTTTTCCCTTATCTCGACGATCTTGGCCTTCGCGGATTCGTACTTCTCGAAAGCGGCAGCAAAACTGGTCGCCTCCAGGGCGCGCCCCTCGAACGCCAGTTTATTCGCGCTTTCGAAGACCTTTTTGGCATCTGCCTCGTGGCCAGAACAACCAGTGAGAAAAAAGACGACGGCGGCGGTCGCAAAAAATATTCCCTTGTTTTTCATCTTTGCCTTCTCCCCGATAAAGAATTCAATCGAATTCTTTTCTCTCGATGATTTTCTCCAATCAAAAGGGCCTCCGAAACACCGGAGGCCCTTTTGCTCGGAAAGAACGACTTTATTTGCCGCCCATGGTGAGGGCCATGATGGCCTTCTGAACGTGCAGGCGGTTTTCGGCCTCGTCGAAGACGGCGCTCTGGGGGCCGTCGATGACGGAATCGGTGACTTCGACGCCACGGTCGGCGGGGAGGCAATGGAGGTAGATGGCGTCTTTCTTGGCGAGCCCCATGCGGCGGTCGTCGCAGATCCAGCTCTTGTACTTGTCGATGATGGTCTTGCACTCGTCGGGGTTCTCGGTCTCGAGCATGCAGCCCCAGCTCTTGGGGTAGACCACGTCGGCGTCGGCGAAGGCTTCGTCCATGTCGTGGACGATCTCGAACTTGCTGCCGTTCCACTCGGCGTTCTTCTTCATCTGCTCGAGGATCTCGGGCTTGAGCTTGAACTCGGGGGGATAGGCCAGGGTGACGTCCATCCCGAACTGGCTGCAAAGCAGGCCGACGGAATGGGGCACCGACATGGGCTTGGTGTAGGAGTTGGCGTAGGCCCAGCTCATGGCGATCTTTTTGCCCTTGAGCTCGCGCTTCTTCTCCATGATGGTCATGAGGTCGGCCATGGCCTGGAAGGGGTGGTAGAGGTCGCACTGCATGTTGAG
>DOBT01000027.1:3625-10660 GCA_003503675.1 Cyanobacteria bacterium UBA8530
CCTCTAAGATCGGTTTTCATTGCGCCTTTGCTCCTCTTTCTAGAATTTCGACTTTTTACTTTGCCAATCCGATCAGGTCGATCGCCATCAGGGAATAGATGTTGGCCGCCTCGACGAGGTCGCGCACCGCGACCTGGTCCTCGAAGGAATGGACGTGGGCCTCGTTTCCGGGGCCGAAGGTGATGGAGGGGATGCCCCCTCCACCGGCCGAGCTGGCCCCGTCGGTGCCGGAGACCCGACCGGTGATCTCGGGGGGATGCCCGAGCACGGACTCGATCGAGCAGGCGGCCTTTTGGATCAACTCGTGATCGCTTTCGAGGACGTAAGTGGGGAAGCACTTGCGACGAGGGCGCGTGAATCCCCTCCAGGAAGGCTCCTGGTAAATGAGCACGGAAACCTCGGCCCTGATCCCGAGTTTCTTGGCGAGGTCCTTCAGTTCTTGAAGGGCGGGTTCCTCTTCTTCACCGAGCGTCAGCCGACGGTCCACCAGCAGGATACAGCGATCGGGCACCAGCTCCCCGGTTCCCGTCCCCGCCCTTACCCCGGTCACGCTCACGCTGCCACGGCCGAGCAAGGGATCGTCCTTGAAGTCTTTGTTCAGCTCCTCGAGAGCGACGATCATTCGAGCGCCCTCGTAGGCCGCATTGGTGGAATGAATGTCGATGGTCAGTTCGAGCCTGCCCCGGTGGCCCCGGTGGATGTGATTGCCCGTGGCCTCGCCCAAGATGATGTAGTCGGGGCGGAGTTCGTCGATCTCGATGAGGGTGGAAAGGGCCAGGCCCTCGCACTCCTCTTCCTGGACCGTGGCGGCCACGTAGAGTTCGCCGTCGAGTTGGACGCTTCGGTCCGCCAGGGCTTTGACACCGTAGACCATGGCGGCGATCGCCTGTTTGCTGTCCGAAGCGCCTCGCCCCCAGACCACGCCGTCGATCACCCTCGGCTCGTAAGGGTCACGTTCCCATTCCAGGCGCGATCCCACCCCGATGGTGTCGGAATGGGCCTGGAAAAGCAGCTTCTTGCCCCCGGGAACCCCGTACTGTCCGATGACGTTCCCCAGGCGGTCGATCCAGACCCGCTTGAAACCGACCTCGAGCATCTCGCGTTCGATGCGGCGGATGACCCGCTCCTCGCTCGTCGAGGTGCTCGGAAGAGCGATGAGGTCGCACAAAAAATCGACCATGGCCTTCTCGTCATCGTACTTGAGCTTGGGACGAGGAAAGGCTTCGCTGCGGTTCATGGGTTCATTCCTTCAATTGGCATATCTCCTTAACTATACAACCTCAGTACCACGCGGTCAAAGGTTGATGAAAGCGAGGGCTCCCGGCCCTTTGCCCACTGCCCAGGGTTGCCCGACCGCGGTGTCCGTGGAGGAATCGATGACCGAGACGTTGTTGTCGCCGAAGTTGGCCACGAAAACTTTCTTGCCGTCGGTCGCGATCCCCATGGGCACCTTCCCGACGGGAATGGGGTTGGAAGAACCTCTCAACACCGTTTCACCGAGCGTGTCGTAGGAAAGAACCCGGTCGTTCGAATCGGTNNCGAATCGGTGAGGTAGGCCTTGCCGCCGGGAAGGATGGCGATCGCCCCCGGTGCCCCCCCCGTCGGAATCGAAACCTTGATCGTATCCGCCGTCGCATCGATGACCGCCACCTTGCCGAGGTCGGTGTAGTTTCCCGTGCAAACCACGTTCACCTCGCCCTGGGAATCGACCCCCATGAACTGAGGGTTGGAGCCCGCCCCCGTCTCGATCGTTTTCAGGACCTCGAGGGTGTCCTCCTTCAATACCGCGACCGTCCCCATTCCGTAGGCGACGACGGGATAGTTCGCCATATCGGTCGGAGCGCAACCGACGTAATATTTGCCGTTGGCATAGGCCACCGCGGTCGCGCTCGGCATTCCGATTTCCTTGAGCACCCGGCGTTCCTTGAGGTCGAGCAGGGCGACCTTGCCCGTCATCAGGTTGGTGACCAGAGCCCGATCGGTCGCTCCGAAGGCCATCTCGTAGGGGTTGGAGCCGGCCGCGAGGTTGATGTCCCCTATCTTGCTGCCTTGCGCGAGGTCGAGGGCGGTCACGCAGTTGTCGCCGGAAGAAACCAGGAAGCCGGTCGTATCCTTCACGAGCAGCTGGTTCGGCCACTGACCGGTCGGCAGGAAGCTCTCGAGGACCTCGCCCGTGGTGAGGTTGATTTTCGAGATGGTCTTGGAGGTGCCGTTGACCACCAGGAGATAGGGAGATTTCGGCTTTTCGGTCGCACCCGGCGAAGGCGACGGGGTGGGAGTGGCCTTCGTGTTGCTGGCCTGCAACGGGAAAAGTGTCGAGCAACCGGTCAGCAGGGTAAGGGCCAACAAATACGTCTTCTTCAAGAAAAAACTCCCTTCAATAATAGGCGAGCAGGAAACTTCAATGATTCCCCTCAAAAAAGCATGGGCGAACAGGAAACTTCGAAATTTCCCTTCAGAAAGCGTGGGAAAGGCCCAAAAGGAAACTTCTTCCCGGCATGGGGTAGTACGGGACGGTCTGGTAGGCGCTGTCCAGAATATTGTCCACTCTCGCGCTAAGTGTTTCATCGCCGATCCTCCAGTCGGCGGAAAGTCCGAGCAGCCAGTAGGCAGGCATCTTTTCGGTGTTGTCGGGAGTGGTGAAACGCTCCCCCACGTAGGCGAGATCGCAACTGATTTTTCTGCCCTCTTTCCCCAGCCTTCCGGAAAGATTGAGTTGGTCCATGGGGCGTTGGACGAGTTGCTTCCCCGCGGAGGTCGTCTGGCAAAAGGTGTAGGTACCCGAAAGGGAAAATTCGGGAAGTGGATCGAGGGAGACCTCGAATTCACTGCCGCGACCGATGGTGTCGGAGAGGTTCAGGGGCGTCCACTTCCCAGCGACCGGCTGCCAATGGATTTGATCCTTGCTGAGGGAGGCGAAGAGGGTGAGGCCGGTTTTGATGAAGCCGATTCTTCGGTCCACCCCGAGGTCGATGCTGGAGGTCCGCTCGGGCCGGATAGCGGGGTTCCCCTTGGCGAAAGAGTCCTCGGGCCAGTAGCGCTCGTTGAAGGTGGGGGCCCGGAAGGCGCTGCCCAGGCTGCCATGAGTGCGGAAGTCCCCGTCGATCCGGCTCAACCCGAGGCGGGGGGAAAAGGCGGTCCCCACGTTCGAAAAATGATCGACCCCCAACTCTCCCTCCAGGGTTCCCCAGTCGCCCAGGACCTCGTCCTTCACATGGATTCGAGCGATATTTTCTTGATTCTTGAGGGTTCCGGTGGTTTCGTCCTGGCGAATCGAGAGAGAGAGCGAAGGGAAATGCCCTCCGACCGGCTCTGTTTTTTTCCAGTCGGTCTTGAGTTCAGATGAATCGACCCCCAAATTACTGTTCTTGGGAGAAAAGACGGCGTCGGGATCCTGGAAATAGCAGCGATCGCTCCGCTGGGAAAGAGAGATTTTTCCTTCCGCATCCGCCAGATTTCCTTCGAGGGAGAAGGAGGCCAACAAGCCGGAATCTTCCTGTCGGGCTTTCGGGGTGGGGAAGTTGATGGCGCCGGGAGTCCCCTGGTCCCTGAAATCGACCAGGGCCATGAAACGAGCGGTCAGGGGGTTTTGTTCCGGATCGCCGAGAACCTTTTTCCCCTTGCAGAAGAGGGTGGTGGTGTCGAGGGTGGCGTTTTTCCGGCTGGCCGGCGCGCCTCGATCCAGGAATTCGTAGTCGTTGGTCGCGCTTTCCTTTTGGATGGCCAGGGAAAAGTTTTCTTCGCCGAACTGGGCCTGAAAAGTCTTTTTTCCCCAGCTCCCCAGTCCGAGGGCCATTGAGGAAGAAACTTCCTCGCTGGTATCGAGGCGGATGGTGCCACCGGACGCCCCCCCGATTCCCGCCCCGTTGACGACCTCGACCCTTCCGATTCCGAGCAGGGGAATCCTTCCCAGATCGGCGGAACCGGTAAGGGGGGAGTTGAGACGGATGCCGTCCAATTCGACCAAAACCCCCTCCCCGCTCGAGCCCCGTACCGAAGGCGAGGACAACGAGCCAGAAGGCCCGTATTCGTGTCCGAAGAAGCCCGGAATATTACCGAGGACTTCCGGCAAGCGGGAGGAATCGCGAATTTTATCTTTTTCGAGGACTCGCACCACCCGGGTCTCGGGTTTGAAGGAGGGGCGCCTGGAGAAAACCCGAACCGGCGTCAGCACCGACCCCGTCGCCACGGCCAAGGTCAACATTCCGACTGTAAGCATAAAAAAATCCTTTGCCGCAAGGGCAAAGGGACAAGAGCATGCCAAGGCATGACTGCTTGCTGCCCTTTTGCCTCGAAGGGACCACAAGCGCATTCTTGACGAAGTTCCTGACTCGTGGGCAAAGAGCCCACTCACAGTTGCGGGACAGCGCCGGANNTGTCGGGATCACAGTTGCGGGACAGCGCCGGATTCTCACCGGCTTCCCTCGTTCAAGAAGCAACTATGCGAGTATTATAGCAAAATAAATTTTTATCTTGCCTGGAAAATGAAAGATCGCGGGGGAGTTCAGGCCAGGTGATTACCTGGCTCGAGTCAATGACCATCGTTCCTGCCGGGGCTTGCTTAAATGGCAAAAACGGCATACAGTTATAGTGTTCTAGAACTTTCAAACTAAGGAACTCATGTCGCAAGAAACCTCTTACCACAACTACGCTCAGCTGTTCAAGGTGCTGGCCGACGAGACCCGCCTCGGCATCATGAGGCTCCTGATCAAGCAGGACCGGACAGTCGGAGAATTGGCGAATCAGCTTGGTTTGCCAATTGCACGGATTTCGCACCACCTCGCGATCTTGCGTGCCGAGTCCCTGATCCGGGATCGCCGGGTAGGAAAGCAGATCATCTGCTCGATCCCCACCCTTGCGAGCTTCTTGGCGTCGGGACAGGGGACCCGGAGTTCGGCGCTCTACGACCTCCTCGCCCTTCTGGACGAAGAGCGGGACCTACCGAAGCCGGGGGATGATCTCGTGATCTTTGCCGCCGCAAGCCTGTCCCGCGCTTTCGAGGAAATCGGGCTCGCCTTCGAAGAGAAGACGGGCATTCGAGTGCGCTTCCGGTTCGGGGCAAGCCACGCCCTCGCAGCAGAACTCGCTTCGGGTCAGTTCGCCGACCTCTTTGCCGCTTCTTCTCTCGAAGCCATCAAGCCCTTGGAAAAGCGAGGGCTCTTCCATTTCGAGCGCTTCTTCGCCCGCTCGAGGCTCGCCCTCTGGCAGCAGGAAGCGCCGATCCACCAGCTCGCTGCGTTGCTCCAGGTCCGCTGGGTGGTGATCGCCAACCCGGTTTCCGCTCCTTGCGGAGCCTTGGCGACAGCCCTTCTGAAGCGAGAGGGGCTCTGGGATGCCATCCAGACCAGGCTGATCCTTGGTCGGGATGCTGTCCAGGCCCTGGATGTCGCCGACCAGAACGGGGGAGTCGCCCTCACCTCCCTCGCCGTCATCCCCTCCAACCACGGGTTTTCCCTCCTCCTGCCCGCGGCCCCGATCGAATATGCCCTCGCGAGCACCTGCATCTCCTCGCGGCACCCCTATGCTGAGGCCTTTCTCGGCTTTTTGGAGAAAAACCAAAATACCCTGAAGCGCCATGGACTATCGAACCAAACGTAGAAAAAACAACTTCGCCTACACCTTCCCGGATCGAGAAAAGGGTGCGGACAACCACCCTTTCAGCGGCCTCTGGCAGGCCATGCTGTGAAAAGGAGAAAATCGATGAGATCGAAGCTGTTCAAAACCACGCTGAGTAGCGTGTTCGCCATGTTGGTGGCGCTTCCCGCCTGGGCTGCGGAACTGAAAGTGGCGGCAGCCGTCAGCGCCAAGGACGCGCTCGACGAGATCACCGGGCAATTCGAGAAGAAAACCGGAAACCACGTCTCGGTCACCTACGGGTCTTCCGGGAAGCTGTTCACCCAGGTGAGCCAGGGCGCGCCCTTCGACCTCTATTTCTCGGCCGATACCGAATCCCCCGCCGAACTCTTCAAACAAGGCCTGTGCGAGCCCCCGAAGCGCTATGGTCGAGGTCGCCTGGTCCTCTGGACACTGAAGCCCTCTCCCCTGGACATCGACAAGGGGCTCAAAACCCTGCTCGATCCTCGGATCCAGAAGGTAGCCATCGCCAACCCCGTGGTGGCCCCCTATGGTCGGGCGGCGGTCGAGACCATGCGTTTTGCGAAGGTGTACGAGCAGGTCGAAAAGAAACTCGTGAAAGGGGAGAACATCTCCCAGACTGCCCAGTTCGTAGATAGCGGCGCGGCCGATATCGGCTTCCTCTCCCTTTCCCTCGCCTATTCCCCCAAGCTGAAAGAGCGGGGGAAGTACTGGATGGTCCCCCTGAACCTCCACCAACCCATCGATCAGGATGCGGCCGTCCTCAAGGGCAGCCAGGAACTCGCGACCGCCCGGCAGTTCCTTTCCTTCTGCACCTCCGGCGAGACCCGGGAGGTCTGGCACCGCTTCGGGCTCGAATAAGCCATGCTGCTGGTCGCGATCACAGTGGATTCTTCAAGGAGCACACGCGATGAATGACAAAAAAACCGGATGCTTCTACCTCGTCGGGATGGGAACCCACCCCGATCTGATCACCGTCAGGGGCGCGCGCGTCGTCGAACGGGCCGACATCCTCATCCTCAAGCAGGCCGAAGAGTTGGAGGGATGGAAGGAATGGATCCAGGAACAGGAAATCTGGTCCCGCCTCTCGTCCCTCCCCTATTCTCTCCCCGCACGCTAGAGAGGGTCGAATGGAGATTCTCGTTTCCATGAAACTCGCCCTCGCCGCGACCGCGATCCTCGTCCTGGTGGCCTTCCCCATCTCCTACTGGCTGGCCTATTCCCGCTGGCGCTGGAAGCCGCTGATCGAAGCGACCGTGGCCTTGCCCATGCTCCTGCCGCCGACCGTGCTGGGTTTCTACCTCCTGCTAGCGATGGGTCCCAATGGCTGGCTCGGTAAGGTCTGGTCGGGGCTTTTCCATCAGCGGATCATCTTTTCCTTCGCGGGCCTGGTGCTGGCCTCGGTGTGCTGCAGCCTGCCCTTCGCGGTGCAGCCCCTGC
>DOBT01000109.1:0-406 GCA_003503675.1 Cyanobacteria bacterium UBA8530
GCGATGTCCTCCTCGTCCACGACTTCCTTGAGGAGTTTTTGGATTTTTTGCAGCTCGAACAATTCCTCGGTGGTTTCCTTGAGGGCGGTCGCGAGCTGGACGATCGTTCCGTAGCGGATCTGGGCGACCCTGGCCAGGTCACCTTCCCGCTCGGCGGAAACCTCCTCCCTTTTCGCTTCTTCGGCACGCTCCTTGATCTGGCCGATCCGGGCGATCAAGTCCTTTTCCTTCAGCCACTGCTCCCGGAGGGCGTCCCGGAGGATCGCCAAGCGCTCTCTCTCCTTTTCGTTGGCCAAAAAGCGGTCCTCGACCCCTTCTTCCTTTTTGAGGGCTTGTTTTTCGATTTCGAGCTGGCGCAGTTTTCTCTCGAGTTCGTCCAGTTCGGTGGGCATGGAGTCGATCTCGA
>DOBT01000109.1:552-25002 GCA_003503675.1 Cyanobacteria bacterium UBA8530
ACCAGGGTGTGCATTTCGTCGATGAAGAGGATGATCCTTCCGTCGGAGGAGATCACGTCCTTGAGCACGGCCTTGAGGCGGTCCTCGAATTCCCCGCGGTACTTGGCCCCCGCCACCATGGCCCCCAGATCGAGCCCGATGACGCTCTTATCCTTCAAGCCCTCCGGAACGTCGCCCGAAACGATCCTCTGGGCCAGGCCCTCGACGATCGCCGTCTTGCCGACTCCCGCCTCTCCGATCAGAACCGGGTTGTTCTTGGTGCGGCGCGAGAGGACCTGGATGACCCTTCGAATCTCCTCGTCGCGGCCGATCACGGGGTCCAGCTTGCCGGACAGGGCCAGGCGGTTGAGGTCCCTGCCGTAGCGTTCGAGGGAGAGGTATTTGGCTTCCGGGTTCTCGTCCGTGACCCTCTGGTTGCCCCTTAAGAGAGCTAACACTTGATAGAGGCGATCTCGGGTGATGCCGTTCTTTTTCAAGAGCTCGAAGACCTTATTTTTTTTCGCTTCCTCGGAGGACATGGCGAGCAGGAGGTGTTCGGTGGATAGGTATTCGTCCCGCAGGCGGGTCGCTTCCTTCCAGGCCAGATCGAAGATTTGTTTGAGCGCGGGGGAGAAATAGAGGCCGCCGGCACCCTGGACGACGGGCAAACGTTCGATGGCTTCTTGGATTGTGTTGATCAAGCCCGGGGTATCGGTACCCAGACGGGAGAGCATGGGAACGATGAAGCCATCCTCCTGGTTCAGAAGGGCGAGGAGAAGGTGCTCGGGCTCGACCTGCTGGTGACCGTGCTCTCCGGCGAGGTCCTGTGCCGCCAAGGTTGCTTCCTGGGCCTTGAGGGTGAAGCGATCCGTGCGCATGGCGATCCTCCGTTTCAAAGGGTTGAATCAGGCTCCTGGGCGAGACCATTATAAACGGCCTTAGTCTCTCCGTGTCAAGTCAATTTATCGCCTCTGAAGGGATCCAACACAGCTTTATCGAAAAACCAACAGAGGCATGCTTGTATTTTTATGAGGAAGAAGGTAGCCTTAGTTCACAAAAGTTTACATTGCTCGAATCGCTCCAGCGCTCGCAGCCCGTTTGCAGAAAGACATCAGGAGGATCAGCATGCAAGTAAACCTGACTTCCAACGAGATCCCCGTTCCAAGCCTCAGAATCCCCCATCAGACGACCGGTCTGACCATCGCGGGCATTCTGGCTCTTCCGGAGTACGGAAACGCTCGTCTGGTCGGTGGAGCGGGAGGACTCGACCGAAAGGTGACCGCCGCGATCGCCCTCGAACCTCCCCACGCCACCTGGTTGAGAGGGGGAGAGCTGGTGCTTTCCGCCGGCAGCGGGATGAACACGGAGAACTGGCGTTCCTTTATCGAGAAGCTGGCGGCATCGGGGGCGGCCGGCCTGGTGGTCGTCCTGGGGCCCTACTGCCACGAGTTGCCTTCCGAGGCCATCAAGATCACCGAACCGCTCGGTTTCCCCCTGATCATCCTTCCCTTCACGGGAGAACTCACCACCCCGGTGCAGGCGGTCAATCTGGCCGTTTGCCTGGCCAGGACGGCGACCCTGCGGAAAGAGGTCGAGACCGAAAGACAGCTCATCCAGATCGCCCTCGACGGAGCGGGTATCGAGGAGATCCTGAGGCTGCTCGCCAACCGGACCGGACAAGCGCTCATCCTCGAAGATCGCCAGTTCAACCTGATATCCGCCTCCCCTTCGGTCGAAGAGGAAGGGCTCTTCAACCAGGTGGTTTCCTCGAACGGGACCCCCGTTTCCCTCCTCAAGGTCATGGAGGAAGAGGGCAGCCTGAAGAGGCTGCGGATGGACAAGATGCCCCTCGACACCCCGGAAAGGACCATCCTGCCCATCCTCGTCGGGGGAGAAGCGCTCGGCTTCCTGTCTTCCTTCGGAAAGGGCGAGGAGGACAGCCGGCTCATCCTCGAAAACTCCTGCTCGGCTATCGCCATCGAGCTCCTCAAGGAAAGGGGCATCTCGGAAACCGATCAAAAGATGAGGCGGGACTTCTTCCGGGACCTGCTCTTCTCCCACGGCAACATCTCCCCCGAAACCCTGCACCGGAGGGCGACCTACCTCGGTTACCAGCTTTCCTCGAGCTACTGGGCGATCACGGTCGATTTCGACTCCGTCCCCAATGAAGAACTCCTGCCCGACGAGGTGAAGCGCCTGGCGAGCACCCTGAACTCCCTGCTCTCCTTCCGCCAAGCCCTGGTAATCAACCAGACCCAGGGGGCCACCATCCTCTATCCAGTCAAGGAAAGCCAGCCCACCGTCGAGAAGGTCAAGCACCTGGCGGAGACGATAAGACAGAAGATCGCGGCGACCATGCCCGAGCAGACCGTCTCGATCGGCATCGGCCAGCTCTACCACGACCTACTGAGCATCCCCAAATCCTTCCGGGAAGCGCAGCATGCCGTCAAGATCGGCCGGGCCCTCAACGGCCCCAACGCGGTGAGCTGCTTCGCCGAACTCGGCATCTACCGCATGCTGCTTCAGTTCGCCCAGAGCCAGAACCCCAACGAGTTCTTCTGCGAAGCCCTCGATCGCCTGTTGGAATACGACAAGCAGGCCGACAAGGAGCTGGTAAAGACCCTGGCAGCCTTCCTGGAGTGCAACGGAAATTTGACGGAAACCTCGGAGAAGCTCTACATCCACCGGAATACCCTGAAATATCGCCTCGAGCGCATCCGGGACATCACCCAGATCGATCTGGACGATTCCGAGAACCGCCTCATGCTCCACCTGGGCCTCAAGATGCACCGCATCATCAACACCCTGAAGGATTGAAAAAGGAAAAAACTCTCTTTATCTTTTCAACCGTTGCGAAGCTCGAAGAGGGCTTCGCCTTTTTCCGGGTAGGGGAGGACCACCCGATCCAGATCGGAGGGGAGCACGGTCCTGGGGAAGATGGCACGGGCCTCGTTCAAAAGGTCGCGTGCGGTGTGCCGGAAACTCAAGTGGATGAGGGCCAGGTAGTCGACCTCGGCTTGCAGGGCCACTTCCGCGGCCTCGGCGGCGGTCGAATGGCCGGTTTCCTTGGCGCGGTCGAGGGCGTCCGAAGTGAAGGTGGCCTCATGAATCAACAATTGCGCCCCTCTGGCCGCTTCGATCACCTCGGGGACGGGCCGGGTGTCGCCGCTTATGACGATCTTGCGTCCTTTGCGACCTTCTCCCATGACCTCATCGGGTCGAACCTCGCGCGTCCCCATCACGGCCTCGCCGCGCTGGAGGCGGCCGAAATCCGGGCCGGGGGTGACTCCGAGCTCGAGCGCCTTCTCCAGGGAGAACTTGCCCGGGCGCGGGACTTCCACCAGGGAATAGCCGAAACTGGGAATCTTGTGCGAGGTCGAGATCGGGCAAATCGAATAGCCATCCCCCTTGATGGAACTCCCGAGGGAAAGTTCGATCCACTCGACGGGAAAGTCGAAGCGGCCGAGGATCTTGCGGATGATCTCCGAGAGGTCGCGCAGGCCTTTCGGCCCGTAGATCTTGACCGGCTCCAGCCTGCCCCACAGTTGCCAGGTCTTGAGCATGCCCGGAATGCCGAGATAGTGATCGGCGTGGAGGTGGGTGAGAAAGATGAGGCCGATCTGGTTGAAGCCGACCCCGGCGCGCATCAATTGACGCTGAGTGCCTTCACCGCAGTCGAACAGGATCCTCTCCCCCCCGCGCTGGATCAGAACGGCAGGCGAAGACCGATGAGGGGTGGGCACCGCACCGGCGGTTCCGAGAAAGTGAACGGCCAATTCCATGCGAAAAAAGACACCTTCTAAAAGAGAGCCGCCTGCGCAAGGCAGGCGGCTTGGGCTTTAGGTCAACAGTTCGACGTTGACCTGTTGCTGACGTTTGCTGGCGGCGGCCTTCATCACCACGCGGATCGCATTGATGGTGCGACCCTGCTTGCCGATGACCTTGCCGACGTCGACGGGGTCGACCTGGATCGAGACCTTGAAGCGGTTTTCGTCCTCTTCCTGGCATTCGATACGCAGAGCGTCCGGAGCGGTGACCAGCGCTTCGAGGATGGTCCTCGCGATCGCCTCCATCACTGGGCGAGCTTCTGATACAACTCGGCCTTGGTGATCAGGGACTTGACGGTTTCCGTAGGCTGGGCGCCCACCTTGAGCCACTTGATTACCGATTCCTCGTTGAGGGAGAAGACGGCCGGTTGCTGAGTGGGATCATAGGAGCCGATCTCCTCGATGACCCTACCGTCGCGCTTGGCCGCGCTGTCCACGACGACCACGCGATAGCGGGGACGCTTGGTAGTACCTACCCTTTTGAGTCTGATTTTAACGATGACGTTCACCTCCTTCGTTCTTCTTTTTTGGGCTACATGGGAAAGCCGAACCCCCCCCGTGGGAGCTTTGGGATCTTCTTCCCAAGCGTCTTTTCCATTCCGGAAAACTGCTTCATCATTTTCTTCATTTGTTCGAACTGCTTGAGGAGCTTGTTGACGTCCTGGACCTGGGTGCCACTTCCGCGGGCGATCCGGCTCTTGCGCGAGTTGTCGATCACTTGGGGGGCGCGACGCTCCTGAACGGTCATGGAATTGATGATGGCTTCGATGCGCTTCAGATGCTGCTCGCCCTTGGCGAAGTCCTCGTCCTTCAGGGCACCCGAAAGTCCCGGGATGGGCAACATCCCAAGGATTTGCTCCATTGAACCGATTTTTTTGATTTGGCGCAACTGCTGAATGAAGTCCTCGAGGGTGAACTGGTTGTTCTTGAACTTCTTTTCCAGTTCCTTGGCGGACTTCAGGTCCATGGACTCCTGAGCCTTCTCGATCAGGGTGAGCACGTCCCCCATCCCCAGGATGCGGGTGGCGATCCGATCGGGATGAAAGGGCTCCAGGGCGTCGAGCTTCTCTCCCGCGGCCACGAACTTGATGGGACAACCGGTGACCTTGCGGACGGACATGGCGGCGCCACCGCGGGTGTCCCCGTCCATCTTGGTGAGGATGACCCCGGAAAGACCGAGCGTCTGGTTGAAGGCTTCGGACATCTTGACGGCGTCCTGCCCGGTCATGGCGTCCACCACCAAGAGGATCTCCTGGGGTTTGAAGGTTTCCTTGAGGCCATGGAGCTCGCCCATCAGGGCCTCGTCGATGTGCAATCGCCCGGCCGTATCGACGATCAGGGTGTCGTGCCCGCCTTGCTCGAGCGCCTGTCGAACGATCTCGAGCGGCTTCTCGTCCTCCAAAGCGAAGACCGGGACTCCGATCTGCTTGCCCAGGACCTGGAGCTGCTTGATGGCGGCGGGCCGGTAGATGTCGGCGGCGACCAGAAGAGGGCTGTGCCCCTGTTTCTTGAGATGGAGGGCCAGCTTGGCGGAAGTGGTGGTTTTTCCCGAGCCCTGCAAGCCGACCATGAGAATGACGGCGGGGCTTCCCGTGGCCAGAGGCTCGCGGGTGCCGCCCAAGAGATTGATCAGCTCCTCATGGACGATCTTTACGACCTGCTGGCCGGGGGTGAGGCTCTCGAGGACATCCTGTCCGAGGGCCTTCTCCTTGATGCGGGTGATGAATTCTTTGACCACGCCGAGATTGACGTCAGCCTCGAGTAAGGCGCGCCTGACTTCACGCAGGGCTTCCTGGAGGCTTTCCTCCGTGATCTTGCCCTGGTTACGAAGCTTCTTGAAAACCGCTTGGATCTTTTCGCTTAAGGATTCGAACATCTTTTCTTCCGCTGATATGGCCTAATGATCCTACCGGAAAGCCCACATGATGTCAAGAAAATGTCGCCCGCAAAGGGGAGCGCCCCCTGGACGCCCCCCAAGTATCGGTTCTTTAGCGATTCCCGACATCGACCTCGCCGTTCATGTAGGGGTGGAGGCGGCAGTGATAGGCGTAGGAACCGTTCAGGTTGAAGGTGTGGCTATAGCTGTTGCCGGGCGACAACACCCCCGAATCGAAGTAATCGATGCCCGGACTGTTGGCGGTAACGGTGTGAGGAACGCTGTCGCGATTGACCCAGGTAACGGTAGTTCCGCGAACGGCCTGCAAGGAAGAGGGCATGAAGCTGTAGTTGCGGATGGCAACGGAAACCCGGTTCTCCCAGGGAAGATAGATGGGGCCTTCGTCCGGAATGTAGCGGGGAACGTAGTTGGGGGAGACGAAGATGTAGACGACACGATAATAGCGCCCATTGCGGAAGACACGGTGAGGATGGTAACGCCCTCCGTAGTAGCGATAGGGAATCCAGTTATTCCCTCTCCTCAGCCAACGGAAGTTCCGCCCGGCCTCCTGTTGGATACGAAAGGCCTGCGCTATGCGCTCCCCGGCCATGGTCTCCTCCAAGCCCTTCACCCGATCGGAAGGCAGATCCATCAGATCGTCCGGTTCGGGATTTTCCGGCAAGGTTTTCAGGTCGATGTCCGCCTGAAAGATATTCAAACGATTCTTCGGCTCGGCATTGGGCGAGAGCGAACAGTTCGTCGTCGCCAAGGCGAATGCGCAACCGAGAAGCAAGGCCCCACTCTTCTTGAACATCCAGGCAACCTCCTTCCATCCCGCACCTCGTAACGAACAAGGCGAGGTTTAGGGCACTCGAACTCGTCGAGAACCCAAGGAAGGATAAGGGGATGTCGGAATACCCGATAGGATCACTTCCGCCAATGCTGCTCCAAGGATTTGTCGCTTGCACGGGGCTTCGGGGGAGAGCAAAGCCTCTCCCCCGCATTCGCTACTTCTTCAAACGCTTGGACAGATCCTTGGCCAAACGCAGGTGCTCTTCGAGGAAAGGCAGGGCATCGGCGGCGAAACGCTTCAGATCGGCATCCTTGCTGTCCTTGGAAGCCTTCCGGAAGGCCTGGACGTCCTTGGTGTGATCGGTGACCATCTCCTTCATATAGGCGCGATCGAACTCCATTCCCTTCATTTTCGCCAGGTCCATTTCCTTTTTCTTTTGTTTCGCACTGGGCTCCTTGGGAAGATTTACGCCCTTCTTCTGGGCGAGAGCCATGAGCTTGTTGTTTACCGAAGTATGGTCCTTCACCATCCGCTGGCCGAACTGTTTGACTTCGGCGGTCTCGGCCTGCTTCTCGGCCACACTGCCCATGGAGACCTCGGCCAGCCCACCCTGCGCCGCCTCCGTCATGAATGCCGTCTCGCGGGAAGTCAGCGTGGTTTTGGCTTGCAGGGGAAGGGCCACCAGGAGAAACGCGCAGACCGCGAGCGCCGTGAGGGATGCCTTCATTATTTTTTACTCCCTTCGCTTCGAGTGCCCCCGCCTCCTCCCGAAACGAAGGAGCCGGACTCTGACTCCTTCAGTTTAACATATTTTAGTTAAAATTTAACACAGCTCATTCCTCTTCGGTCGGCTTGGCGGGGGGGGGTTCCAGCGCTTCCTTTCTCAGGAGTTCGAGCGCTCCCCGGGACATCTGGCCCAGCGTCTTGAGGGAGTTCACGGTGATCGCGTCGATCTGCCCCTGCTCGAGGGACCTCTTCTTCGGAAAGATTTCTTCGGGATTGGCCGTCATGAGCTTCGATTTGCTCTTCACCCTCTTGGGCCAGAAATTCTCGTTGGCGATGAGCAACCTCTCGGCTTTCTCGTGGGAATACTCTGCCAGGGCCTGGGCGGCTTCCTTCATGTCGAAGAGCTCTGCCATGCCGGGATCGCGCAGGCTGTGGGCGAACATTTCGCCCGATTCGTCCCTTTTGCCCAGATGGGCCGCCACGTAGCGCTCGTAGGCGTAGTGGAGGTTGGTGGCGAAATTGACCAGCTTGGGGGGCTGGAACATGAGCTTCCCGATCTGCCCCATGGTGGCCGGCTGGGTATGGAGAGGCTGGCCGAGGTCCTGGAGGTAGTGGAGGCAGCGCGCGAAGAAGCGGAAGCCCCAGTAGGAGTCCCCCTTGGCGAAGGCCTGCTTGGACATATCGTAGAAGTAAGCGGCGCGCTCCGGGCCTTGCCCCAGCCTCAGGAGGCCGAAGAAATAATACTGGTGGCGATAGCCTCTCGAGCCCCCGATGATGGGCTGAAAGGAGGACAAGTTGAGGTTGGCGTCCATGCCCCAATCCGGTTCATCGGCGTAGTGGATCAGGATCTCGCGCGCCGTCGTCCTCTCGCCCACCTTCTTGTCGGGGTACTTCGCTTCGTAATCCGGGTTGTAGGGCGCTTTTTCCTCGTAGTCGTAGGCGGTGACCACGATGTCCTTGTAGCGATCGAGCCACACCGTCTCCCCGAAGACCTGGCGAACGAGGAGGTCATGGCGGGCCCAGCCATAGGCCGGGGCGCCGAGCCCGAAGAAGAACAGCAGAGCCAACAGGGTACGGGTCGCTATCACTTCCTCGGGCAGGCGAGCGACGACCTCACCCAGCCGCACGGGCGGGCGGACCTTCAGGGTGGACAACTGGCAAAGCATGGTTTTGATTCGCTGCAATGGGACTCTCTCCTTGGTCTTGACGGGTAAACGAAGGACTTTTCCTCCCTGGACGGGCAGCGTGGTGGTCAGAAAACGAAGAGGGGTGAGGGCCTCCTCGATGGCGTATTTCTCCCCGCGCGGACAGCGGTGTCCCTTGACGACCCCGTTCTCGAGGATCAACTGGCAACCGGAAGGACAAACAAGACAAGTCAACCGTCGCATGAAAACACGACCTCCCCGGGCCCCAGCAAGGCCCCGGCTTTTTCCCGACTCACCGGAATCTCGATCATCTCCCCGGGCTTGAAGGTTCCCGGGCGCTCGAAAAGACTTTTCTCGCCCGAATGCAGGCGGATCACCCCTTCTACCGGACGTTTCACTCGAAGGTAAAAAACGAAAGCCTCCTCGGATTTCGAAAGGACCTGAGGCACGACCTGCCGGATGTTCCCGGTGAAAGCCACCACCTTGGCAACGTCCCGCTCCAGGCCCATCGCGGCGCTTTTTCCCGCTATCCGGGCCTCGAGCACCACGTTGTCGACCAGATCATGAACCTGGAGGACGTTCCCGCAGGCATAGAAGCCGGGCAGGGACGTGGTGCGCGCCTGATCGCAGACCGCCCCGCCGGTGCTCGGATCGATCGACATGCCCATTTCCCGCGCCAGCTCGTTTTCGGGCACCAGTCCCACCGAAAGCAAAAGGGTGTCGCAAAAGATTTTTTCCTCGCTTCCGGGAACCCTCTCGCCCCCCTCGAAGCGAGCCAACGTAACCGCCTCCAGCCTTTTTTCGCCGTGGACCTCGACGGCGGAACGATTCAGCCAAAGGGGAATGGCGTTCTCTTCCAGGCATTGAATCTGGTTGCGGGTGTTGCCGCTGACGAAGGAAGAGATCTCCGCGACTCCCAATACTTCGGCTCCTTCGTAATGGATGCGGCGGGCCATGATCAGGCCGATATCCCCCGAGCCGAGGATCAAGACCTTTTTGCCGGGAAGGAAACCGAATAAATTGACCCATTGCTGGGCTTCTCCGGCGGTGAAGATCCCGGCGGGTCGGGTTCCGGGGAGCAGGAGGGGGCCCCGGTTGCGCTCCCAGCAGCCGTTGGCCAGGATGGCGGCATCGGCGGAAATCTCCGACCGGCCTTCCTCGGAGCGAACCAGGATTTTCCGGTCGGGCGACAGGGCCACCACCTCGTGTCGAGAAAATATTTTCACCCCCGCCGCCAAGGCCTGAGCGAGGAGGCGCTCGGCGAATTCGGGACCGGTCCATTCCTCTCCCCAGAGTCGCAGCCCGAAACCGCTGTGAATGCACTGGTTGAGGATGCCCCCGGGAAAATCACCGCGGTCGTAGACCCTCGCACTCGCTCCCGATTCCTGCGCCGCGATGGCGGCGGCGAGCCCGGCTGGGCCTCCCCCCACGACGACGACTTCCCTCATGGAAGGATCTTGGTGACGGGGCCCGCGAGGAGCTCCGAGCCCGGTCCGTTTTTCCTGACCTCGTCGAGGGGAATCCCGAGCTCTTCGGACAGGATGGTCAAAATCGACGCCCGGCAAGTCCCCCCCTGGCAGCGCCCCATGGTGGCCCGGGTCCGCAATTTCACCCCATCGAGGGAGGTCGCCCCGTCTTGAACGGCGGCGAGGATCTCCTTTTTCCCGACCTCCTCGCAACGGCAAATTACCCGATCCGCCCGAAAAAGAATTTCCTTGGATTGGCAGGACGAAAGAATTTCCTTGTGAGGGCAAATCAGTCCGTTTTTTTTCAGCAGTTCGACGATTTTTTTCGCGATCGCCGGGGCCGCGGTGAGACCGGGCGACTGGATCCCGATCAGGTTGAGCCAGCGGGGGAACTTCTTCGAGAAGGAGATCTCGAAGTCCTCCCCTCCGACGGCACGCAGGCCCGCATAAGAGGCGATGACCTTGGATTTTTCGATCGAAGGGAGAGTCGCCCCGGTTTTTTCGAAAATTTCCCCCCAGGCCTTCCCTCGTGGTCGCCTTGTCTTGCTTGGAAGAAATGATCGCCGTCGGTCCAAGCAGGAGGTTGCCGCTCGTGGTGGGGGTGATGAGGATTCCCTTGCTGGTTTCGCCGGGCAAGGGAAAAAGGACATGGGAAACCAAGTTCCCTTCGGAGCGATCGAGCAAGAGATATTCCCCCTTGCGCGCCCGGACGGAATAGTCGTCGCCCGCCAGGCTCGCCACCTCGTCGGCGAAGAGCCCGGCCGCATTGACCAAGTAAGAGGCGGAGATTTCTTTTTCACCGGCTATCAACCGGAAGGCGTTTTTTTCGAGCCTGGCCTCGCGCAGGGGAGAGTTCAAGAAAAGCGAGACTCCGTTCCTCCGGGCCCAAAGGACGGCCCGAAAGCACATCTCGTAGGGAGAGACGATTCCGGCCGAAGGAGCGAAAAGGGCCTCGCAGGCCTCGATGTTCGGCTCTTCGAAGCGGAGCCTTTCTTCGTTCCAGATTTCCAGGCCCTCGACCCCGTTATCCTCGCCCCTTTTCTTTAGGAAGAGAAGTTTCTCTTCCCTTTTTTCTTTCGAGAGGACCAGGGAGCCGATGCGTCGAAAGGGAAAATCCAGGATGCGGGCGAGTTCATCGAAAGCGGCGTTGCCCTGGAGGCAGAGGCTCGCCATGAGGGAACCCGTTTTATTCGCGAAGCCGGCGTGGACGATGCCGGAATTGGCTCGGGTGGCCCCGCAGGCGACGTCGCTTCCCGCCTCGATCAAGGCCACCTTCAGGTCGTAGTGAGCGAGTTCGAAGGCTATCAGACTGCCGATGATGCCCGCGCCGATTACGGCGACGTCGGCACGCATGGCTTGGCCCAGCCCCGAGAGCGATCGACGGCTTCTTTCCAGCCGCGCAACAGCTCGCTTCTTTTTTTCTCTTCCATTTCGGGTAAAAAGGCTTTTCCCTCCCCTTCGAAGGGGATCTCTTCGGGGCTCTTCCACATTCCCACCCCGAGTCCGGCCAGCATGGCGGCCCCGAGGGCGGTGCTCTCGACCAAGCCGCTTCGGACGATCGGAAGGCCGAGGATGTCTGCCTGGAGCTGCATCAAGAGGTCGTTGCCGGAGGCGCCCCCGTCGGCGCGCAATTCCAGGACGCGAGCGCCCTCGATTTTCATTTGATCGAGAAGGTCGAAGGTCTGAAAGGCGATCGCCTCCAGCGTGGCCCGTGCGAGATGGGCCTTGTTGGTGCCCCGGGTCAGCCCGAACATGGCTCCCCGCGCGTAGGGATCCCAGTGAGGAGCGCCCAGTCCGCTGAAGGCGGGCACCAAGTAGACCCCGCCGGTGTCGGGGACGCTTCGGGCCAACTCCTCGATTTCGGAGGCCGCAGAAATGACTCCGAGGCCGTCGCGCAGCCACTGGACCGCGGAGCCCGCCTCGAAGACGCTGCCCTCGATGGCAAAGGTGGCGACGCCTCCCAGGCGCCAGGCCACCGTGGTCAACAGGCCGCCAGTGGGACGCAAAATCCTGGCTCCGGTATTCGAAAGGAGAAAACAGCCCGTCCCGTAGGTGTTCTTGGCCATCCCGGCCTGTAAGCAGCGCTGACCGAAGAGCGAGGCCTGCTGATCACCGGCCATTCCGGTGATGGGAATCCCGTCCGGCAAGACCCCCTGGGCTTTCGCGACTCCGAAAGAAGAGGCGTTGTCCTGAATGACCGGCAAGACCGAAGCGGGCACGGAGAAGATGGCCAGCAACTCCTCGTCCCAGTCCTGGGTGTAGATGTTGTAGAGCAGGGTGCGGCTGGCGTTCGAATGGTCGGTGGCATGAACCTCGCCCCCCGTCAGCTTGAAAAGCAGCCAGGAGTCGATGGTGCCGAAGGCGACCTGGTTCTTGCGGGCGAGATCGCGCAGGTCGTACTCGTCCAAGAGCCAGGAGATCTTGGTGGCGGAAAAGTAGGGATCCAGGATCAGACCGGTGCGGGTGCGGACGGCGCTCTCGAAACCATAGCGCCTGACGCGCTCGCAGTATTCGATGGAACGACGGCACTGCCAGATCACGGCGGGGCACAAGGGCTCTCCGGTGGTGCGATCCCAGAGGACCGTCGTTTCGCGCTGGTTGACGATCCCGATGGCCGTCAGCTCGGAAGAAGGCACCCGGGCCGACTCGAGGCAGTCCCCGATGGCCTTCAACACCCCTTGGTAAATCTCTCGGGGATCCTGTTCCACCCAGCCCGGCCGGGGATAGTTCGTGTTCGACTCCTGGTAGGCACGGGAAACGGGGCGCATCCCCTCGTCGAAGAGAATGACCGTCGTTCCGGTGGTACCTTGATCGATGGCAAGCAAGTAGGACATTCCAAGCTCCCTGTTCCCTTGGGCCCGAGTAGAAAAAGATTATACGTTCAAGCCGTCCCCGGCGCAAACAAAAAGCGCGGGCGAGAGCCCGCGCGAGAGAAAATCGTTTCCTCAGCCGCCGTAATACCGCTTCATGAAGTCCCTCAGAACGTCCATCATCAGGTCGACGTTCTTCTGGGCGTTCTCGAGACCCATCACTTCCTTCTCCCGCTTCGCCTTGCTGGTGAAGATCTTCTTGATGATGCCGGGGTTCTGGGCCTTGGACAGCTTTTCGTTGAGTTCCTTCTTGCTGTCGTTGATCTTGTCCATCCCGCTGGTGGCCGTATCGATCGCCCCTCTGGGCTTGGTGAACTGGGGACTAGTTCCTTCGACCTTCATATTTCCACCCCTTTCGCACGGAGAAAAAACCGATGTTGAGCTAGGGGATTATGCCCTCCCCGGGTCACAAACTTACTCGCTTTAACGAAACTTTAAAAAATCGACAGAATATCACCACGTTCATGCTGCGATAAGAAAGAGGATCATGCGCGTCCTGATCGTGGAAGACGAGCCGACTCACCTCGAACTCATCGAGGCGATCCTTCTACTTGCCGGTTTCACCTGCCAGAGCGCGGTGAACGGTAAAATTGCCCCGGCTTGCCTCATGTCCGAAGGGTTCGACTCGATCCTGCAGGACGAGGGGCGAAACCATCCCGATCCTCGGCTTGACCGCTCAGGTCAACGCCAGCCAGGCCTTTTGGGAAGCGGGGGCCGAGCAGATTTCCTCCGGCTGAGGGCTACAATTACGCCGGGCAGCCTGCTACAATAGCCTGGAAGGGGTGGCCCACCTTTTGCTTTCGAGGCGGCGATGCAGGCAGATATCATTTTGGTAAGCAACGGCCCCGGCGAGCTTGCCGCCTGGGTTCGGCCGGTCGTCAGGCAGTTGCGACGCGATTTGCCCGAGGCGCGCCTGATCTTGGCTCTCGTTCCCTGTCCCTATGCCAGCGGAAACGAGGCGAAGACGGCTGCCGGTTGGCCGGAGGGGCTGATCGTATGGACGCCCCGGGAAACCCTCGCCTTCCTCCTCAAACCTCATTTCCCCCTTTCCTCCCAGGGCATCGTGCTCTTTCTGGGCGGGGATCAATTCTTCGGACTGGGCCTGAGCCGCCGCTCCGGATTCCCCCTCCTGGTTTACACCGAGGGCTTCGTCCGCTGGATTCCCTGGACCTCCCGCTTTTTGCTTTCCGACCTCCACCTCCATGCTTCCCTGCGGAGCCGGGGCATTCCCGCCTCGAAGCTCTCGGTGGTGGGAAACCTCATGGTGGACGCCATCCAACCCCAGTTCGATCCCGCCCGGGTTCGGGAGCGCCTTGACGTGCGGACCGACTGTCCCGTCCTCTCCCTGCTTCCCGGCAGCAAGCCCTTCAAGCTGAAATACCTCACCCCGATGTTCCTCAGGGTCGCCGAGGAGATCGAGAAAGAAAAGCCGGATACCCAGTTCGTCCTTCACCGCTCGCCCTTCACCCCCATCGAGCAACTCGAGCAGATCGTCAAGGAAGAGAAGTACCGAAGCATCACCGGCGGCACCGGAGGCCGGATCGAGTTCGACGAGGAAAAGAACTTCTTTTGGATCGTCACCGACGGGGGAACGCGCATTCGGGTCATCGGGCCGGAGGATCAGTACAGCGGGATGGCGATCGCCGACCTCGCCCTCACCGTTCCCGGCACCAACACGGCCGAACTGGCCATCCTGGGGATCCCCATGCTGGTGGTTTTGCCGCTCAACAAGCCGGAAGAGATTCCGCTGGACGGCCTGATCGGCCGCATCGGCGAGCTCCCCTTCCTGGGAGCGAGGCTCAAGCGCTGGATGATCCCCCGACTCGCCGGAAGCATGCCCTTCGTCGCTCTTCCCAACCAGCGCGCCAAAAGGACGATCACCCCCGAGTCGGTCGGGGTCCTGGACCCCCAATCGATCGCCAAAAGCGCGATCGCCCTCCTCGAAGACCCCGAACAAAGGCGGAGAATCAAGCTGGACCTCCTCCAGGTCATGGGCCATCACGGCGCCGCCGGGGCCATCTCCGAAGCCATCAAAGACCAGCTCGCCATCCGCTTCTCGGACAAGTTGCCCGCCACCAGGGGAAGAGAATGAAAAAGAAATACTGGCTCAGGCTGCTCCCGCTCTGCAAGGACCACCTCCTCGAGGCCCTGCTCGCCATCTTCTGCCTGGTGATCTCGGCCGCCTCCTCCCTGGCCATGGTCCCCCTGGCCCGCTTCATCAGCGAGGCCTTCGGCAGCCTCACCCTCGAAAAACTCAATTTGGCGGTCTCGCTGGCCATCCTGGCCTACTTCCTGAAATACCTCTTCGCCTACAGCCAGAACCTCCTGATCGCCAACATCAGCCTCCAGGTGGTCGCGAAACTGAGGTCCCGCCTCTTCGGGCAGATCCTCTCGCTTTCCCTGGACTTCCATCGCAACCAGCGGGCAGGGGAAGTCGCCTCGCGACTGGTCTCCGACGTCTCCCTGGTCCGCGACGCCCTGGCCTTCGGCTTCGAACTCTTCCCCAACGGGGCCATCCTGATAGGGGCGATCGCCTATCTCTTCGTCATCAACTGGCGGCTGGCGCTGTTCTCCCTGATCGGAATCCCGTTGGTGGGATTCGCCATCAACCAGTTCGGAAGCCGCATCAGGGGTGCCTCCCACCAGATCCAGGGAAAGATCGCCGATATCCTCGCCTACATCCAGGAGATCATCTCGGGGGTCCTGGTGGTGAAGGGCTTCGGGCAGGAAAAGGCCGAACAAGCCCGCTTCGACCTCATCAACGATCGCCATTTCCTGGCCACCTTCCGGGGGGCGCAGATCCAGGCCCTTCAGAACCCCGCCATCGCCACCATCCAGATCGTCGCCTTCGCCGGAGTGATCTGGTTCGCCGGCTGGGAAATCCTGCACGCCCGCTTGTCGACCCCCGATCTCTTCGCCTTCGGCGCCGCCATGGGGGTCGCCATCGACCCGACCCTGGCCATCTCGAACGCCTGGGGCAAATTCCAGCTGGCCTCCGCCGCCCTCGTCCGGGTCTACGAATTCCTCGACGCCGTCCCTTCCGTCCAGGAAAAAAAAGACGCCCTCTCCCCTGAAAGCAGCCAGGGCAGCTTGGTTTTCGACAAAGTCTCCTTCTCCTATCCGGAGGGCGAAAGAAAAGTCCTGGAAAACCTCGACTTCTCCCTGCCGCCCGGCAAGATGCTGGCCCTGGTGGGACCTTCCGGAGGCGGAAAAACGACCTTCGCCAACCTTCTTTTGCGCTTCTACGATCCCTCCGAGGGCAGAATCCTCCTGGATGGATTCGACCTGAAGGACCTGTCGCTCGATTGGCTGCGCTGCCAGATCGGCTACGTTCCACAGGACAACCTGCTTTTCCGGACGAGCGTCTTCGAGAACATCCGCTACGGAAAGCCCGAAGCCACCCTCGAAGAGGTGATCGCCGCCGCGAAGGCCGCCAACGCCGACGAGTTCATCGAAAACCTGCCCCAGAAATACGACTCCCTGCTGGAAGAAAGAGCCACCAACCTTTCCGGAGGCCAGAAACAACGCCTGGCGATCGCCCGCGCCCTGCTCCGCAACCCCAAAATCCTCATCCTCGACGAGGCCACCTCCGCCCTGGACAACGAATCCGAAACCTGGGTGCAGGAATCCCTCGAACGCCTCATGCGGGGGCGCACCGTGATCGTCATCGCCCACCGCCTCTCCACCATCCGCAACGCCGACCGGATCGGAATCATCCAGGACGGCCGCCTCTCCGAATTGTCCTCCTACGAGGAACTGCTCGCCCTTTACCCCAAAATGGAAAAAAACCTAGAAAGCGGACTGATCCGTTGAAAAAACTCGCCGTTCTCATCGTCAACCACAACACAAAAAAAATGCTGAATGACTGCCTGCTAAGCATCGGAGAAAAATACGAAAATTTCGATTTCTCGCTTTGGGTGGTCGACAACGGGTCGAAGGACGAGAGCGTCGCCCTGCTGAAAAAAGAACACCCCTCGGTAAATTTGATCGAAAGCCCCGAGAACCTCGGCTTCGCCGGCGGCAACAACCTGGGACTGAAAGAAATCCTGAAGAGCGAAGCCCAATACATCCTTTTGCTCAACAGCGACACCCTGCTCCAGCAAGGGGCGCTGGAGGCCCTGGTTCGCGCCATGGATGAAAACGAAAGAATCGGGATCCTGGGGGGCAAACTCTTGAACCCCGACCTTTCGCCGCAGCCTTCCTGCGTTCCCTTGCGCTTTCCCCGGCCTTACTCGAGCCCCGAGAAGGATTGCGAGGCGGTATGGGTCTCGGGCGCCTGCCTGCTGATCCGCCGGGAAACCCTCCAGGAAATCGGACTGCTCGACGAGATCTTCTTCTATACCGGGGAAGATTTCGACTGGGGGCTGCGGGCGCGCAAGGCGGGCTGGAAGGTCGCCTTCGCCTCCAAAGCCAGGGTGATCCACTTCGGGGCCCAGACGGGAAGAATGATGCGCGACAGGACCATCGAGGCGCGCCACCTCGGAAGACAGCACTTCTACAAGAAGCACTACGGCTCCGTGGGGCTCTTCTACGCGCGCGCCCAATCCTCGGTCGAACTGCTCGCCGCCATGTTCCGGGAACCCGAAAAAAAGGCTTTTTATCGGAACGTCCTGCAGGAAAGCCTGGCCTTCCATTCCAAAAGGAAGAACCCGCATGATTGAGTTGCGCGAACGCATCACGGCCCTCTCGTCCCCCCGGAGGGTCTTCGCCTTCTTCATCCTCTTCCTGGCCGGAGCTTCGCTCTGGGCCGGCCTGCTGGCCACCTTCCTCTTCCTCCGGGGCGAGAACCCCCTGTTGAAGGTTTCCGCGACCGATTCGGCCATCTATTCCACCGTCATGTACCTCTACCTGCTCGGTTTGACGGCCTGGTTCTGGCTAAAAATCGAAAAATCCTCCCTGCTGGAAATGGGCCTGACCTTTTCTCGCCGCTCCCTCCAGCGCCTGCTGGGTTGGAGCCTTTTCGGCTTCGTCATGCTCGCCCTCCTGCGCCTGATCGAAATATTCTTCCACCTGGCCTTCGTCCGTCTTCCCGGCCTTTCCCTGGTTTTTCTCTCCAACATCGCCGTGGCCCTGCTTTTCGCCATCAGCGAGGAAGTGGTCTTCCGGGGACTGATCCTGCAGACCCTCCTGAAGGGGATGGGAAAATACCGGGCAATCCTGATTTCCGCCGGGATCTGGGCGCTCGCCCACTTCCTCCACCCCGGCCTCTCCTTCCCCGAAAGCCTGGTCTCCATGCTCGGGCTCTGCACCGCCGGCATCCTGCTCGGTTATGCCTACACCTCGACACGCTCCCTCTGGCCCCCCATCGGCATCCACGCGGGCTGGATCTACTTCATCTCGGTCTCGGGCCAAATGAACGTCTTCTCCTTCACCAGGGAGGGCGGCCTCTTCCACGGCAACGGCTCCCCCACCTCGGGAATTCTCGGCTTCGCCCTCACCGCCCTCTTCCTGATCATTTTCATGAATGTCGACTCCTCCGGTGAAGGCCGACCCCAGGAATGAGAATCCTGATGGCCTTGCCCTACTGCAATCCGAATGGGACGGAAGGGCATGTGCTGATCTTGACGAGATACCTGAGCGAGCATGGCCACTCGGTTACCGTGGCGGCGCCTTCCGGCCCCATGGAGCAAGCCTTCGTCCAGGCCGGGGCGAGTTTCCTTTCCCTGCCGCCCATTCGGCCTTCGAGCTTCTTGAGGGTCGCGGGGATCTTGGCCGAGAGCGCGGCTCAACAGGACCTTTGCCACTTTCACGCCGCCATGGAGCTTTGCCTGGGACTGCGGCTCTTCGAAAAAAGAACGCCCCTCGTCTTCACGGCCCACTGCTACCACACCGAGTGGGATTACATGAAGGCCGGCCTTTTCCTGAACCCCACCTGCCAGGCCACGATCGCCGTCTCCACCGCCGAAAGAAACCGCCTGCTCCGCTGGGGCCTCGCTGAAAAAGAAAATCGCCTCATATTCAACGGCATCGAGGTGGAGCGCTTCGGGAAGAAAAAAGGAGGCTTGAAGAAAGAGCTGGGGCTAAAAAACGAGCTCTTGATCGGGACGATCGGAAGGCTGGTTCCCTCCAAGCGGATCGAGGACCTGATCGAAGCCGCGGCCATCCTGGAAAAGAACCTGCCCGAGGTTCATTTCGCCGTGGTCGGCTCGGGGCCGCAACTGCCCAAGCTGGTGCGAAGGCTCGACAAGCTGGGGCTGAGAAAGAATTTCCATTTGCTGGGACAAAGGGACGACGTCCCCGACATCCTGGCTTCACTCGACCTTTTCGTCATGCCTACCGAAAGGGAAGGCTTGCCTCTGGCCTGCCTGGAAGCCATGACGAGCGGACTTCCGGTGGTTTGCACCGACATCCCGGAGTTTTCCGATTTCATCGAACCGGGGATCAACGGCCTGCAAGTTCCCGTCGGCCAGCATGGAGCCTTGGCCGAGGCCCTCGAAAAAGTGATCGGGGATCCCCTCTTGCGCCACAGGCTGGGAGAAAGTGCCAGGGAAACGGGGAAAAAGTTCTCGGCCCGGATCATGTCCGAGCAAACCCTGAAACTCTATGAAAAAATCGTCGCTTCCGGAACGAAGGAAGAAATCCTACAGCTTTGAAGGCGGGTTTCCGACCGACGTTATCGTGAAATCCCGTAGGGGCGAACCTATGTGTTCGCCCCTACCGAGGATTACGGGCCTTGGGCTTAATCGGCAATACCTGAAGCAGACCGGCGCTTTTCGCGACCGTCAGAAATTCAAGATCAGCTGATCCTTGGCAGGGTGCTGGGTGGTCCGCGTCTCGGAAATCAATTTCTTGAAGGCTTCGAAGCCGGGTTTGCGGCGGCCTTCGAGGGTGGTGATGCCGAAGGTCGCCTCGGAGGGGGGCGGCCAGATCATGCCCGCCGGGGAATCCGCGTATTCGTAGAAGACCGCGAAAAGGAAGCGGTCTTTCAGGGGGGAATCGGCGATCGCCTTCAGCATCCCCCTGGTCGATTCCTTGATCCATCTCGCTTGGCGGTTCTCCCCGAAAATGGTCGGGCAACCCGTTTCGCAGATGGCGGCTTCCTTGTCGTATTTTTTCATCAATTCGGTCAGATAGGGGATTTCCTGCCAGGCCGACCAGTCGGTGAAATTGCAGTAGTTGCCGGGATAGAAGTCGTAGCCGATCACGTCGATGGAGGAGGAGGCCTCGTCGAGGGCTTTCTCGAGCGTCTTCTTCCAGGGGAGATAGAAGGAATCGCAGGCGTTGATGACGGTCTTCACCTTCCAATCGGGGCGATCCTTCTTGACCTGGTCGATCTCGAAGCGCGCCTCCCGGAAGATCCGGCTGTCGTATTCGGCGGGGATGGGATCGAGGATGGTGTTGAATTCGTTGCCCAGCTGGTAATAGGCGATGTTGTCGTCGAGCCCCGAAACCACCGCCTTCACGTACTGCCGGTAGCGAGCGAAGAAGCTGTCGGGGTCTTTCCGCAAGAGCTCGAGCGCCCAGGAAGGATAGCTGCCCAGGTTGACCTTGAGCTGAAAGCCCCTCCGCGAAGCCTCGGCGGCGATTTCGCGCAACCGGGCGATCTTCTTTTCCTCGATCTCGCCCGAAGTGGGCTGAATGTCCTTCCAGCGGGCATCGAAGCGCAGCAGGCCACAGCCCAGTTCCCCGATGTCATCCAGTTGGCGCTTGGAGGTCTCTCCCTCTTTCAAGTTTTCGGGATGCCAGGAGACGCCCCAAACGAAACCCTTGGGGATCGCCGAGGGGAAAGGGGCCGCCGAGCCCCGGGGGGCACGGAGGGCTACGGCCAACGCCGCCGCCAGCACAGAGATGCCTGCCAATCGAAGTAATAGCTTCATATTTTACGAATCATGGCATGACTGATTTTAGGCGTCAACTTTTGCCGAACTTTCTCTCGTTTGATAAGATAAACAAAAAGCGAGCAACCCTTCACGATTCGGAGGCGATTTTGCCTTTCAAGGTTTCGGAGAGCCCTCTTCCCAAAAACTACGATGCGAAAAAGTTGAAAGCCTTCGTCGAACGCTGGAAGGGCTCGCATGGCAGCGAACGGGCCCAGAAGGACAGCTTCTTCAACGAACTCTGCGACGCGCTGAAAGTGCCCAGGCCGAAACCGAACGATCCCGACTTCTGCTTTGAAAAGACGGTGGCCGGTTACGGTGAAAAAGGCCAAACCACAAAGTTCATCGACTTCTACCGCAAGGGTTGNNGGGTTGCTGCGTCATCGAGGCCAAGCAGGGCGGGGAGCGCGGCTTGAGCAAGGGCAGTGCGATCAGAGGAACCTACGAATGGGCGCGCGTCATGGAAGCCGCCTTCGTCCAGGCACTCGGCTACGCGAATAACCTGCCCGAGGGCCGCCCCCCCTTCCTCCTCACGTGCGACATCGGCTATTGCTTCGAAATATGGACCAGCTTTTCCGGCAATTACGGCGGCTATGGCGCGCGCCGCAGGATCCCGCTGGAAGAACTGGAAAAACCCGAAATCTTCCAACTTTTCAAAGACATCTTCGAGAATCCCTCCGCCCAGGATCCCAGCAAAGTCTCCGCCAAAATAACCAAGGAAGTGGCAGCCAGGCTGGCCGCATTGGCAAAATCCCTGGAAAAAGATCACCCGCCCGAAAAGATCGCCAAATTTCTGATCCGCTGCCTCTTCACCATGTTCGTCGAAGATATCGATCTGTTGCCGGATCACCTCTTCACCAAGGCACTGGAAGAACAATGGACCAAGCATCCTAAATCCTTCGTCGAAGGTGTTCAGAGCCTCTGGGCCGCCATGAACTCGGGGGAACGTTTCGGATTGGTGGGAAAACTCCTGAAATTCAACGGCGGCCTCTTCCAAAAGGCCAAGGCACTGCCCCTTACCGAAGAGCAACTCTTTTTGCTGCTCGAAGCCGCCGAAATGGACTGGTCGCAGGTCGAGCCCTCAATCTTCGGAACCCTCCTGGAGCGAGCGTTGTTGCCGGAAGAACGCCACAAATTGGGCGCGCACTATACCCCCCGCGCTTACATCGAAAAACTGGTTTCCGTCGTCATCGAGGAACCCCTGCGCGACGAATGGGTGGCGATCCAGGCCGAAGTCGAAGGCCTCATGCAAAACGTCGAGGCCAAGAAGACCGGAAACAAGGACGAGGATAAAGCCGCCCGCCTGAAGGCCCAGGACCTGGCCGTCGATAAGATCCAGGACTTTCATCGGCGCCTGACGAAAATAAGCATCCTCGATCCGGCTTGCGGCTCGGGCAACTTCCTCTACGTCACCCTGGACCTCATGAAACGCCTGGAACTCGAGGTCCTGCAACGACTCCATGACCTGGGCTTCAAACAAATCAAGATGGAGATGGAACAGATCACCGTCAATCCCGCGCAATTCCATGGTATCGAAGTTAAGCCCTGGGCCCGCGAGATCGCCGAGATGGTCGTCTGGATCGGCTATCTGCAATGGCACCACCGCATCAACGGCGAGAAGCCACCCTTGGAGCCGGTCCTGAAGGACCTGAGGAACATAGAATGCCGCGACGCCCTGATCGCATGGGATAAAACCGAACCGGATATCGATCCCAAGACGGGCAAGATCAGAGCTCGCTGGGATGGCATCACTTTCAAGCTTCATCCCGTTACCGGAGAATCGGTCCCCGACGAAACGGCCTTGATCGAGGGAACCAAGTACCTCGATCCGAAGCAAGCAAAATGGCCCACCGCCGACTTCATCGTGGGCAACCCGCCCTTCATCGGGAAACACCGCATGCGCTTGGCCTTGGGAGACGGCTACGTGGAGGCCCTCCGCAAAACCTATGACGAAATTCCCGACAGTGCCGATTTGGTGATGTACTGGTGGCACAAGGCGGCGGAATACGCGCGATCGGGAAAAACAAGAAGGTTCGGCTTCATCACGACCAACAGCCTGACCCAAGTATTCAACCGGCGAGTCCTCGAAAATCATCTATCCGGTAAGCCTCCGCTCAAACTCATTTGGGCCATCCCCAATCACCCTTGGGTAGACAGTGCGGATGGAGCCGCCGTCCGTATTGCCATGACCTGCGCCGGAGCGAAAGAAAAGGATTTCGCTGCTCGGCTATCGAAAGTAGTCTCCGAACGAGAACAAGGAGAAGATGCCCTTGTCATTGAACTTGAAGAGAAGATTTTTCCCGAACTACATGCCGATTTGACCGGCGGAGCCAACATTACCGCAGTAAAGTCACTGAAAGCCAACGAAGGCATTTCCAGCATGGGAGTTGCTCTTTATGGCGCCGGATTTATTATTACTGAAGAAGTTGCAACAAACTGGGGATACGACACGGAAGACAATAGCGAAAATGCCTTAAAAAGCGTCATAAAACATTACGTCAATGGAAGAGACCTAATGTCAACATCACGAAAAGCCATGATTATCGATTTTTTTGGATTAAATGAAAATCAAGCTGCCAAATACCAAGAAGCCTTCCAACACGTCATCGATCACGTGTTGCCAGACCGCCAACTAAACCGCAGAGATAGCATAAAGAATCTATGGTGGCGTTTTGGATGGGAACGACCGGAGCTTCGCAAAACATTGAACAATCTTAAACGCTATATTGCGACAGTCGAAACCGCAAAACACCGAGTATTCGTCTTCCTAGACGGCTCCATCCTGCCTGACAACAAACTCA
The DNA here is from genome assembly GCA_003503675.1 of Cyanobacteria bacterium UBA8530. Lineage (GTDB taxonomy): Bacteria > Cyanobacteriota > Sericytochromatia > S15B-MN24 > UBA8530 > UBA8530. The sequence continues at coordinate 23,853 of DOBT01000109.1, forward strand.
TCGCTATCGCCCTCGACGACCCCTTTCATCTCGGCGTACTTTCCAGCCGCGTGCATGTAGCCTGGGCGCTAGCTGCTGGCGGCCGACTCGGAGTCGGAAACGACCCGTGCTACAACAAAACCAAATGCTTCGATCCCTTTCCCTTCCCGCTTCCCTCGCCCGAAAGCAGGCAAAATATCCGATCCCTGGGCGAAAAACTCGATGCCTTCCGCAAGGAGCGCCAAGCCGCCCATCCCGACCTTACCCTGACCGGCATGTACAACCTCCTTGAGAAGCTGCGCAAGGGCGAACCATTCGCCGATAAGGAAAAAATCCTGCACGAAAAATCCTTGACCAGCATCCTCGGGCAGATCCACGACGACTCCGACGCCGCAGTATTGGAAGCCTATGGCTGGTCGAAAGACATCAGCGACGAAGAGATTCTCGAACGCGTCGTTGAACTCAACCGCCAACGGCACGAAGAAGAGGCGTCGGGCCAAATATCTTGGCTACGTCCGGATTACCAGAAGCCGAGCGGAACGCCTGAGCAGGAGGTACTGCTGGTGGTGGCGCAATCATCCAAGAAAGCGCCCGAGAAATCCCATCAAAAAATCGAAAAGATGCCTTGGCCTTCGGAAGTCACGGAGCAATTCACCGCCGTCCGCAACCTTTTGCGCGGCGAGAACCGATCCTGGTCCTCGGACGAGGTTCAAGCTTGCTTCAAGAACTCTCGAAAAGAGGCCGTTCGGCAAAGACTGGAAGCGTTGGAGGGGTTGGGGGTAATCAGTCGCCAGGATGATGGATGGGCGATCAACTGAAACCTATCCCCCTAAGCCCATACCTATTCGAACACGGTCCTGCTGTAGGGGCGAACCTGNNTAAAAACGGAAAGATTCTGGACAAGCCAGAATGACAAGACAAGCTGTAGGGGCGAACCTATGTGTTCGCCCAGAACCCTCGGGCGAATACGTAGGTTCGCCCCTACCCGGATTCGCTCAGTTCGTGAAGACCTGGGTGAAATAGGTGGTGCTTCCCGTCTGCACCGCCCCGATGCCGATCTTTCCGTAGCTCGTGTTGAGGATGTTGGCCTTGTGGCCGGAGGAATTCATCCACATCCCGAAAATGGTGTTGGCCGTGCCGTCGGGGTTGCCGGCGGCCTTGCCGATGTTCT
>DOBT01000103.1 GCA_003503675.1 Cyanobacteria bacterium UBA8530
CGATGGCATAGCGGCGGTCATGGCCAGGGCGGTCCTGCACGTAGCGGACGGACTCCTCGCCCTTCCCCATTAAACCCAGGACCTTGCGGGTGATCTCCAGATTGGTTCTTTCGTTGTTGCCGCCGATGTTGTAGACTTCCCCGGGTTTCCCCTGGTGCAGCACGGCGTCGATGGCCGAACAGTGATCGGCCACGTAGAGCCAATCCCTCACGTTCAGCCCGTCTCCGTAAACCGGTACCGACTCCCCGTCGACCAGATTGGTGACGAAGAAGGGAATCAACTTCTCCGGAAATTGATAGGGGCCGTAGTTGTTGGAGCAGCGGGTGATCAGGGTGGGGAAGCGGAAGGTCTCCCAGTAGGCCCGGGCGAAAAGATCGCTCGAGGTCTTGGAGGCGGAATAGGGGCTGTTGGGAGCAAGCGGGGTCTCCTCGGTGAAGAGCCCCGTCGCGCCCAGACTTCCATAGACCTCGTCGGTGGAAACGTGCACGAAGCGCTCGATACCGTGTTTCTTGGCCGCGTCGAGAAGGATCTGCGTTCCCATCACGTTGGTGCGCACGAAGGCCTCGGGATCGCTGATCGAGCGATCGACATGGGATTCCGCGGCCAGGTGCAGGACGGCGGCCACGCCATTCATGAGGGATTGGACCAGGGGGCGATCGCAGATGTCGCCCTGCACGAAGGCGTAGTGGGGATTCCCCTCGATCTCGGCCAGGTTCTCCTTGTTGCCGCAGTAAGTCAGGAGGTCCAGGTTGAGAATCTGGTAGGCCGGATATTTCTCGACCAAATGCCGGATCAGGTTGGAGCCGATGAAACCGCAGCCCCCGGTGACGAGAATCTTCATCGGCTTCATTTGTTATCCACCGACCAGACTTCGGCCCCGAAGTGATCCCAAGCCAGGCGTTCCTCATCGGGCTGATTCTTGTCGTATTTTTCGGTCACCCAGTAAAGCATGGCGGACTTCTCGTTGCCGATGGAGGTATAGCCATGCCAGACACCGGGCGGAATAGCGATGACCTGGACGTTCTGCTCGCCGATGCAATGAACCTTGATCTCGGGCTTGCCTGAGCTTTCGTCGACCAGGACGATCTTGGCATTGCCGCGGATCACGCACCAGTAATCCGTTTGCTTCTGGTGGCGATGAAAGGCCTTGACCACCCCCGGAACCAGTTCCGAGTAATTGATTTGTCCATCCTTGAGGGGAAAGACGTCGTGGATGGAAAAGCCGCGGTCATCGAGAAAAGTCTTCATTTCAAATTTTCCTTGTCAAAAGTGCTAGTTCGTGACGCTGATCTGGGAATTATCGCCCAGCATCAGGCGGTAGGCGCGCGGCCTGGTGTTCTGACGGGTGACTTCGACGTTCTTGCCCAGAAGGCTATCGACGATGCGTCCGTTCAGATCGAGAATGGAGCAACCGGCGAGAATGATGGAGTGCTCGATCTCGGCCTGGCTGATGCGCGCGAAGTTGCCGATCGAGGTGTAGGGGCCGACGAAGGCATCGGTCAGGCGGCAGCCATCCCCGATGATGGCCGGCCCACGCACGGTGCAGTTGTCGAGGACGGTGTCGCGCCCGATGACCACCCTTCCCTGGATCTCGCAGTTCCCCTCGAGGCGGCCGAGATTCTCGCTCTCGATGTCGTCGAGCATGATGCGGTTGGCTTCGAGCATGTCGGAAAGCTTGCCGGTGTCCTTCCACCAACCCGTGATGACGTGCGGGCGGACCTGTTTCTTCTGATCGATCATGTACTGGATGGCGTCGGTGATCTCGAGTTCGCCGCGCTTCGAAGGCGCGATGGCGTTGACGGCCTTGAAGATTTCCTTGGTGAAAAGGTAGACGCCCACCAGGGCGAGGTCTGATTTGGGGTGCTGCGGCTTTTCCTCGAGAGCGATGATCACGCCGTCTTCTCCCAATTCCGCCACGCCGAATTGCTCGGGGGTCTGGACCTTCGAAAGCAGGATCAAGGAATCGGGCTTTTCCCTCTCGAACTGTTCGACGAAGCCGAAAATGCCGCCTCGAATGAGGTTGTCGCCCAGGTACATGACGAAGGGCTCTTCTTGCATGAAGCCCTCGGAAATCTTGACGGCATGCGCCAAGCCCAGCGGGGCTTCCTGTTCGATGTAGGTGATCGAGACGCCCCAACGGCTGCCGTCTCCGACCGCCTCGCGCACCTCGCGACCCGTTTCCCCGATGATGATGGCGATCTCGACGATGCCGGCTTCCTTCATGGCCTCGATGGCGTAGTACAAAATCGGCTTGTTGGCGACCGGGACCAACTGTTTGGCGGCAGTGTGGGTGATGGGCCGCAGACGCGTGCCCTTCCCGCCACTGAGGATCAACCCCTTCATTTTTTCGCGATCTCCTCTTCAAATAATTTGGACTCGTCGAGGCCGACGAGGTCCTGAACGATATAGAGAGGCCGCTGTTTGACCTCGTCGTAGATGCGGCCGATGTACTCTCCGATGATCCCGATGGTGATCAACTGAACGCCGCCCATGAAGAGGACGGCGGCCATGGTGGAGGACCACCCGGTGATGGTGGCGTTGGTGAAGATCTTCATGAGCACTACCAGGAGAATTCCGAGAAAGGCGAATCCCGAAACCAGGAAGCCCATATAGGTCGCCAGTTGCAGGGGCAGGAAAGAAAAAGACGTGATGCCGTCGAAGGCGAACTTGAGCATCTTCCTCAAGGGATACTTGGTTTCCCCGGCGAAGCGCTCCTCCCGCACGAAGCTCACCCCGGTCTGGGGAAAGCCGATCCAGCTCACGAGGCCCCGCACGAAGCGATGGCGCTCCCGGATGGTTTTCAGCTTTTCGAGAGCGCGGCGGCTCATGAGACGGAAATCCCCCGTGTCGACGGGAATGTCCACGTTGGTGATCCTTTTGAGGGTGCGGTAGAACATCGATGCCGTCATTTTCTTGAAGAAGGTCTCGCCCTTCCTTTTTTCCCGCACGGCGTAGACGATGTCGAAGCCCTCTTGCCATTTGGCGACCAGACGGGGAATGACCTCGGGCGGGTCTTGCAGGTCGGCGTCGATGATGACGACCGCGTCGCCGTTCGCGTAGTCCATGCCCGCGGTGATGGCGATCTGATGGCCGAAGTTGCGCGAGAAATTGATCACCTTGTAGCGGGGATCCCTCTGCGAAAGAGAAAGCATCATTTCGAGGGAACGGTCACGACTGCCGTCGTTGACCAAGATCACTTCGAACGGCCTCATCATTCCCTCGAGAACCGGGGTCAATCGGCGGTGAAGTTCCTCGATAATCGCCTCTTCGTTATAAATGGGGGCGATGATCGAGACGGCGTTTTTTTCCATAACTTTCTTTCTCCTTTGCTGAAGGATTTTTTCATTGTAGCCGATCCTCAGGCTCGAGTCAGCTTTTCGAGCCACCTGGCCCAAGAGGGGCGAGGGCCGCCTTGAAAATCGATCGGGCCGGCCCCGCTTTCGCCAAGGCTGGAAAAAAAAACTTTGCCGTCAGGTAAAGGTGCAAGAACAGTCGCTCGTAAAAAGGGAGGTGCTTCGAATAATAGCGGATCTGGCTTTCACGGTACCAAACCGCGACCCGATCGAGGTTCTTCCGAGAACTGTGCCCTCTCTCGTGGTTAAGAACCGCCGAAGGCTCGTAAAACACCGACCAGCCCAGCTTTTTGAGGCGGGCACAGAGATCCAGGTCCTCGAAATAAAGGAAGAAGTTTTCATCGAAGCCCCCCAGCGCTTCCCAGGCTTCAAAGCGAAGGAGGAGGCAGGCCCCGGAGGCCCAGTCGACTTGCGTCGGCACGGAGAAAAGATCGCGGTTCAAATTTTTCCCGCGCTGTTCCCTTCTCCTTTGCCGTTCGGCCAGGATGGAAGGAAAACGCCCCCAGGAAAGCTCGATCTCTCCTGAAAAGTCCATTACTCTCGGGCCCACGGCCCCGCAGTCGGGATTTTTTTCGAAGACGGCGAGCATTTTCTTCAGGCAATCCTCGGACAGGGAAGTGTCCGGGTTCAAGAGAAGGATGTTTCTTCGGCTGGCGTGGGAAGCGGCCAGGTTGCAACCTGAACCGAAACCGAGGTTGATTTTCGATTCGATCAGCCTGACCCAGGGGAAGTTCTCCCGAACGAGGACGACCGTGGCGTCGGTGGAAGCGTTGTCGACGACGATGACCTCGCTGCCTTGCGGGAGAGAGCCGAGGCAAGCAGCGATGGTCTCCGCCGAGTTCCAACAGACGATCAAGATCGATAGATCGGTGGTTTTCGGAGTCTCGAAAATTTCAGACATCTCAGACAGGAAGTCCGATCACTTCAGTTCTTTCGCTCCAGGCATCGTGGTCACCTGATTCCACTCGACGGAAAGCGGCCGTTACGAAGGAGTGCGATGAAGTGGCGATTCGAGCTTCGAAGTGCAGGAAGGTGAATTCTCTCATTTCGTCATGCTACCCGTCTTAAGCAACAAGCGCAAACCTGTGATACGTTAAGCGACCCTCACGATACAGGCAACATCTGTGTTTCTCACTCTCCAAGCCTGAACCTTCTCGCCCCCCCGTCCTTGAGCCTTAAAAAGTCATTGACACGTTCCTTACCGAATCATTCGAATAAGGCTATTTTCAGTATCTGACACATAGAGGCAGCCACTAGAATCAAAAGCCAAATTCTCTGGATAGCAAAACTTAGCTAGCGAGCCAAGGCCATCGATCTTTCCGTAGGATCCTCCTGCAAGAGTTGTCACGGATCCGTCGAGACCAACCCTGCGGACGCAATTATTCGCAGTATCAGCCACCAACACACGGCCTGCAGAATCAAAGGCGATGTCGGTTGGTGACGCAAACTTGGCTTCCTTCGTTGTTCCATTGGTGAACCCTTTGGTTGAGCCAGCGAAAGTGGTAACAACTCGATCGGCCGTTATCTCTCTAATACGGTTGTTGCCCACGTCTGCAACAAAGAGATTTCCCTGACCATCGAAAGCGAGCCCGCCCGGTGTATTGAACTGAGCTTGCCCTCCAACGCCGTCAGTATCGCCTTGTGAGCCACCCGCGAAAGTAGAAACCTCACCAGTAGGTGCGATCATACGGATGGCATGATTCTGGATGTCGGATACGAATATGTTTTCTTTCTTATCGATAGCGATTCCCGATGGAAAAGTGAACCGGGCCGATGTTCCGCTTCCATCAACGAAACCCATTGTTCCCCCTGCAATCGTCGAAACAACACCGCCCGGAGTCACTTTTCGAATGGAGTTGTTTTCTGTATCTGTAACGAATAAGTTTCCCTGTGAATCGAAGGCAATATTATGTGGCGCATTGAATTGTGCCTGGGAACCCTGTCCATCACTTGATCCTACGGATCCCCCCACAAAAGTCGAGACTTCCCCGCTCGGAGATATCTTGCGAATGCAGTTATTGAAGCCATCTGCGACGTAGCAACTCCCGGCAGCATCGAAAGCAAGCCCATATGGGTAATAAAACTGAGCAGTTTCTCGTCTACCGTTCAGAAAGCCTTGGCTAGTTCCTGCAAACGTAGAAACACGACCGGATAAGGTGATGATGATCTGATTCTGGATACCAGAATTTGGCCCGCTGGTCGGTTCGTCTTTGCAGGATGGCAAAGCGATCAGTATTATCAATAATATCGCCGCAATGCTTAAGGTTGAAACGAACCTTCTTTCAATCACGGAATCTCCTAACAAGGTCGTAATTATTAATCGTGCGTAACTGCCGAAACAATACCGCCACCATTTTCCAAAATGCTGACGTTGGGAAGGGCAACGGCGTGTTCAAGGAAACGAGTCTCCTGAACTCCAGGCATAGAGCGAGTAGAATTCTTACGACCACTGCCTGATAAAAACATGCTATGCGGCGGAAATAGCGGCCCACTGATCGGCGAATTTCATCACCCTGTTAAATTCGAGCGAGCAGTACCACGGGGTTCTTACCTTGCTTTTTGGCGCACTTGGGGCAGGTGGTGTAATAAAAAAGCAGGCCTTTCAGGGTCTTCTGCTTCTGGGCCAAAATATTTTTCATGGTTTCGATCCAGCGGGGAATCTCCTTGTAGGGGCCTTCGAAGACCTTGGCGAAAAAAGTTCCGGAAATCCTCTCGCTCTCGAGTCCAGGGACTTCCTGGTCGATCGCGAAAAACAAATCCGTCCCCCAGATGGAGTGATCGTCCCAGACAATCAAGTTGTCCAAAAACTTGGCCTTCGATCCCTCGATCGTTTTTAGCGTCCTGGTTATCACCGCAGATGCGTTGAAGGGGATGTGAAGAAAACTCCTAAGGGGGTGCGGCGAAACAACTNNAGGGGATGTGAAGAAAACTCCTAACCCGGGCCTTGGCGAATAACTTATCCTGCCAAATGATTTCCTGCTCGTCCCAGGGAGCCGGGTCAAAAACCGGACAACAAATATCATCGTTCATCTGCGCCTCTTTCGTTTTTCGACATTAAAAACCAAGTTCCATTATAAATGATGGAATTAAATAGCGTTGCGTGAACCGAGGACAAGGGTCGAAACCTACGCGATGTCAAAAAAGGCCCTTCCGGGTAACTGATCGATTACGGAGCGTTTTGGGCATAGAAAGGAACCCCGGTCAACAATTATTAATAGGCTGCAGATCGCTCAAAATTCTTTCTTGCTTCCCATCACGTCAAGACTCATTTCTTTTTCTCGCGATCTTTCTCTGGAAGCGCTCCATGAAACCGGCGATCCCTTCCTCCTTCAAGGACAGGCTCGCCTTGGCCAGGGAAGCGAAAGGTTCGTGAAAAAGCCAGGAAAAAGGACGGTTCAACTCCCGAATCCGCGCGGGTGCCCGCAGGGCCTCTATCAAGGGAGCCACGCTGTTTTTCCAGCGGAAGTCATTTCTGGCGAGCGAGACGCTTTCCCGGCACCCCCCGCGGAAAAGGTCGTCATTGGCCATCTTCTGGAAAGCTTCCAGCCAATCCTCGACGCTCTGGTAGCCGCAGCAGATCCCCAATCCCTTCTTTTCGACCAGGTCGGCCATGGAATCCCCCTCGGTGGAAAGGATCGGCAAACCGGCCCAGAGATAATCGAGCACCCGGGTGCGGAAGGAGAACCGCGTCTCG
>DOBT01000215.1 GCA_003503675.1 Cyanobacteria bacterium UBA8530
ATGAAATTGCTCTCCAGATGCGCTCCCAGTACCCGGGCCCCGGAGATTCTATTTCGGCAGCCGGAAACCGCGTCCAGAAAAAATTTCGTTTTCTCGAAGGAAGAAGCCACCGCCGTCGGCAACCAGGAGGTCACTCCATGGGAAACAAGGTTTTGGGAAATCTTTTCCATTTCCTCGCCGCCACTCATGCAATCGAAGCGGAGCTGGCCATGGAGGTGGCTGTCGATCAGTCCCGGACAAACCAGGAGGTTCGAAACGTCGAAGAAAGGAAGACCTTCGACATTTTCTTTTTTTTCGTTTTCTTTTCCGAAGGAGGCGATGCGGCCCTTTTCGACCACCAGGTCGCCCACCTCGAAGCCTTCTTTTCGAAGCACCAGCCCGCCGCGCAGAACGAATTTCTCCATCATTCCTCGAGGGACTTGGCCAGAAGTTCGATCAGGCGGGGGTCGAAGTGGCCGCAGCGCCGCATCTCGAAGAGGGCCGCCTCGCGGGTCATGGCGGAACGGTAGGGGCGGTTGGTGGTCATGCCGTCGAAGGCGTCGGCCACCGCCAGGATGCGGGCCAGCAAGGGGATGTCCTCGCCCTTCATGCCTTCGGGGTAGCCCGAGCCGTTCCAGTGCTCGTGGTGGTGGCGAACGGCCGGAATCACGTCCTTGAGAGCCGAGATGGAGGAGAGGATCCTCGCCCCGACCTCGGGGTGGGTCTCGATCAGGCTTCTTTCGTAGGCATCCAGCTTGGCGGGCTTCAAGAGGATGGAGTCGGGGATGCCGATCTNNGGCCCCTGGTGTAGGAGTCCTTGGCCTCGAGGGTTTCGACCAGGGCCGAGATCGCGTCGAGGTACATCTCTTGCCGGACGTCCTCCAGGCGCATCCTCTCGAGGGCGGAGGCCACCTGTCCGGTGATCCCCCTTCCCAGGCGGACCTCGGCGGGGGTGAAGTGGCGGACGTCCTTGCTGAAGCAGGCCAGGGCCCCCACCGCGCTTCCCTGGTGGACCAGGGGGATGAAGAGGGCGGAGTGGACTCCGGACCAAGCCTGAAATTTCTTGAAGAAGGGCTGATTGGTGCGCTCGTCTCCCGCCAGGTCCGGGACGTTAATCGGTTCGCAGTTCTGGATCAGCTGGCCCATGAAGCCGTCGCGCATGGGCATCTGCCACTGGANNATTCGCATGGGCATCTGCCACTGGTAGAGCTCGCTCTGCTCCACGCCCCACGAGGCCCGGATGCGCAAGAATTCGCTGGTGGGATCCGGCATGAAGAGGAAACAGATGTCGCCCGAGAGGGCGCTCGCCGCTATCCGGACCGCCTCGACCAGCAAATCGTCGAGGTCGTAGGCGTTGGAGATCTGCTGTTCCAACTGGTGAAGGGCCAGGAGGTGGTTGTTGGTCTGCTGGTAGAACTCGTGCCAGACCTGGGAGACGGCGAGCTGGATGTGGTGGATGTAGCGTTCGGTCACCGCCAGGATGAGGAGGCGATCCTGGGGGGAGAAGGGGGCGATCTGGATCTGGTTCTGGATGATGTTGCAGAGCGTCAGGATCATGTTCTCGCTCTGGGTGAGGGTCAAGCCGTGCTGGATGACCTGGGTCATCTCGGACTTGATCAACGGGTAGATGGGGAGCTGCATGAGGTCCTGGGAGGTCAGTCCGGCGGGATACTCGTTCTCGTGGGCGAATTCGACCCCCAGCTGGGAAAGCAGCTGGCCGATCAGCAGTTTCCAGCGCTCGAAATCCGCCTCGCTCAGGGCGATGTCGCTGTCCCGGACGTTCTGCCACCATTCGGCGGCGATCGTCTCCTGGATGGAGGCGAAGTGGCTTTGCCACTGGTTGACGTCGATGACTCCCTTGCCGCGGTTGGGTTGGCGCTTCTGCCTGGGACGGGCGGTGTCCAGTCGGGATTGGGTGATGGTGATGGGCTCGTCCTGCTTGTTGGAGGTGCAGCAGATGCGGTCGCGGCCGGTCTTCTTGGCGTGGTAAAGGGCCGCGTCGGCCTGCCCGATCAGCTCCTCCGCGGTGAGATCGGCCGCGGGGTTGGCCGCTATCCCCAGGGAGACGGTGACCGATACCGGGGCCCGCTCCCTTCCCCAGAAGGAATGTTCGGCGAGGTTCTTGCGGATTCGCTCCGCCACCTCGATGGCCTGTTCGGCATTGGTTTCGGGAAGGATCACCGCGAACTCCTCCCCCCCGTAGCGGGCCACCAGATCGGTCTCACGGGTGGATTCCCGGAGGATCTGGGCCAGGGAACGCAGGATCTGGTCTCCCAGCAGATGGCCGTGGGTGTCGTTGAATCGTTTGAAGAAGTCGACGTCCAGGATGATCAAAGCGATGGGAAAGCCGTAGCGCGGGGCCCTCAAGAGCTCCGCCTCCAACTGGCGCTGGAAATAGCGGCGGTTGTAGACCCCGGTGAGGCCGTCGGTGATGGCCAGTTGCTGGGTGGCGTGATAGAGCTTGGCGTTCTTGATGGCCACGGCCGCCTGGCTGGCCAGAATGGTCAGCAGCCGTTGATCCCCCTCGGTGAAAGCCTTGGGGTCGCGATGGAAGAGGGTGATGACCCCCAGGCCGCGGTCTTCGGAAACGATGGGCACCGCCAAGAGGGACTGGAAGCGCTCCAAAAGCTCTTCCTTGGGAAGAGGACTGGCGACGCCGTCGAAAAGCACCGCCTGGTTGCTGAATCCGACCTGGCCGATGACGCCGTCCCCCAGATTGAATTCCAGGTGCTTGGTGGGAAAGAAGGACTCCCCGGAGGCTCGACTGACGAGCTTGGAAACGTTTCCGCATTCTTCCAAAAGAAAGACGCGGCATTCGTGGTAGAAAACCACCCTTTTGATTTCCTGAGCGATCAGGATGAGGGTTTGATCCAGGTCGATCTGGGAGCCGATTTTTTGGGCCACCTGATGGAGAATGGAGAGCTCCTGATTGGCGACGGCCAGCTCCTGGCGCGATTGCTTCATCTGGAGCATGAGCATGAGCAGGATGGCGGAAACGAACATGGGGGCGAGCACCAGGAAGATGCCGAGCAGTCCCAAAGAGCGATACAGGATGACCATGAGGACGGCTATCGGAATCTCGACCAGGGTGAAGAGCAGCTCCCAACGGTCATCCTCCCAAAGCACCTGGGCGATGGAAACTCCCTTCTCCAGGGCGATGTAGCCGTTGACGAGGGCGATGTTGATGAGGAGGTAGATGATGGCGGCGAAAAGGATGATCGGAAGGTCTTGAGCCTTCGGAACGGAGTGGATGGGGTATCCGGCCAGATTCAGGACGTAGTTGGCGGCGGAGTAGGCGAGGGTGTACTGGGCGAAGTTGAAGATCGAGAGGGAAAGGTGGCGGCGCTGGAGGAACAGCCCCCCCACGAGGGAAACCACCACCAAGATGAGGACGGTGGGGAAGAGGCCGAGCATCAGGAGGGAGGAGAAAATGATGGCGAAGGAGGCCGTCAGGCGCCCGCCCTGAGGGAGGGGGACCGTGATCATCTCGGAGATCAGGCCCAAAACGGCGAGAAGCCAGAAGGTCGGTTGTACAAGGGCCTGCAGGTCGAAATCCTGGAAAAGAACCAGGGAAGCCGCCAGAAGACCAGCCGCGATCACGGACAAGAAATAGCCGCGGTTGCAGCTGCGGGCCAGAAAAAGCTTAATCCTTAGCAAAACGCGCTCCCCCAACGTATTGTCAGGCTTGTTCATCATAGCATATGGAACCGCCCCTGCGGCTATTGAACGGGCCTCACCTCGATGTGATCCTCGATCGCCGTCACTCCGCTGATGCGTCTGGCCTCGTCCAGGGCGGCCAATCGAACCAGGAGGGAATCGGCGCAACCTCCCAGGGTAACCCTGCCTCCCGAGACCGTCGTATCGATGGCCGCACAACGAGCGATGGTGCTGTTTCCGCTCAGTCGAAGGAGAAGGTCGGCCTGGATGTCCTCGTCGGAACGGGAAAAAACCGGGCACACCTCGATTTTGTTCTCGATTTCGAGGAGGCCCCTGACCCGTCCCGCCAGATCGGTGGCGAGGGTCTTGGAAAGCAAAGTGGGGGCATAGCCTTCGAGACGGGCGCCTCCCCCCGAGAGGGAAACCTTGATCGAGGCCTCGCGGGTGAGGGAGTGAAAAGAAAGAATTCTCTCGATGTCCTGGCGAATCCGCTCGTCGGAAGAAGGCTCTTTCGGAACCACGACGAGTTGGTTGTCGATCGCCCTCACCTGGGAAACCTGGGCGGAGAGGGACTCGGCCTGGCTTTTCGAGGCCAGGGTGTCCACGAAGCCTGTAAGAATCACCAGGCCGTCCGAAATCGAGACCTTGACGTTCTTGACCACGTCAGGAGCCGCCATGGAAAGGGTGCCGCGGACCTCTTCTTCCAGGTCCTCCCAGCCGATGGGGAGCGAATTGCCGCTACGATCCATAAGAAGGACGAATTTATCCGGGACCGGAAGCCCCACCTTGAGCAGGGAAAGCCCCGCGCGGAGGTTGTTCGCCCAAAGAGAAGCGAGAGCTTCGGGGGTGGTCCCGAAGCGCCTGGCATCCGTCCAGGTGGCGGTGACGACGGGGATTCCCCGCAAGAAGAGCACGACCTCTTTTCCTTTTCCGATCTCGGGTTCGAGGGAGAAGGGTTGGACGGTCCCCCCCTTCTGGACCAGGGAGAGGATGGTGTTTCGAATGATCCGGGCTCTTTTCTGTACCGGCAGGTTCGGCAAGGAAGCGAGAGAGAGGGTTTGCTTGCCGCCGACGAAAAGGTAGGCGACGTCTTCGGTTCGCGCGANNAGAAACCGCTTCTTCATCACTCTTCACCCCCTTTTTTACTAAAGGTAGCATGGCTTCCCTGCACCAGCAAGCAAACCTATTTCCCTTGTGTTACAATGGATATAAGGTTTTTACACTCTAAGGAAGGCAAGATCCGGTTATGAACAACCATTCAGCGCTCAACGAAAACATCCGAAACGTCGCGATCATCGCGCACGTCGATCACGGCAAGACCACCTTGGTGGACTGTCTTCTCCGCCAGAGCGGAGTATTCCGACAAAACGAGGTGCTCACCGAGCGGGTGATGGACTCGAACGATCTGGAGCGTGAGCGAGGGATCACCATCCTTTCCAAGAACACCGCCGTTCGATACCACGGTACCAAGATCAACATCGTGGACACCCCCGGCCACGCCGATTTCGGCGGAGAGGTCGAGCGCGTGCTCGGCATGGTCGACGGCTGCCTCCTGGTCGTGGACGCCTTCGAAGGCCCCATGCCGCAAACCCGTTTCGTCCTCCGCAAGGCCCTCGCCAAGGGCCTCAAGATCATCGTGGTGGTCAACAAGGTGGACCGTCAGGACGCTCGTCCCCTCGAAGTGGTGGACCTGGTGCTCGATCTCTTCATCGACCTGGGCGCCGACGAGAAACAAATCGACTTCCCGGTCATCTTCGCCTCCGCCACCCAGGCCTTCGCGAAGGTGAAGATGAACGATCCCGAAGACCAGGGCGTCAAACCCCTCTTCGATTGCATCCTCAAAGAAATTCCCGCACCTACCGGGGATCCCGAGGCCCCGCTTCAGTTGCAGGCCGTTACCCTCGACTACAGCGAATACCTGGGCAGGATCCTGATCGGCCGCATCAACAACGGCGAGGTCTACACCAATCAACCCGTCATGGTCCTCCGCCAGGACGGAAGCAAGGAAAAGTCCAAGATCATCAAGCTCTTCACCTTCGACGGCCTCAAGAGGATCGAAGCCGTCCGCGCCGTCGCCGGCGACATCGTGGCCATCTCGGGGATCGAGGCTTCCATCGGCGACACCATCGCTTGCGTCGAGGAACCCGTCGCCCTTCCCCCCATCAAGGTGGAAGAGCCCACCCTGCAGATGACCTTCGCCGTCAACGACTCCCCCTTCGCCGGTAGGGAGGGGAAATTCGTCACCTCCAGACAGGTGAGGGCACGTCTCATGAGGGAGCTGCTCACCAACGTCTCCTTGCGGGTCGAAGATACCGCGACCACCGATTCCTTCCTGGTTTCGGGCAGGGGCGAGCTTCACCTCGGCATCATGATCGAGACCATGCGCCGCGAAGGCTTCGAATTCCAAGTTTCCAAACCCAAGGTCATCCTCAAGCAAAGCGAAAAAGGAACCCTCGAACCCTTCGAGAACCTGGTGGTCGACGTCCCGGAATCTTGTTCCGGCTCGATCATCGATCAACTGAGCAGGCGGCGCGGCGAACTTCAGAAGATCCAGGCGGAAGGCTCGAGGGTCCAGCTGGACTTCACCATTCCAGCCAGGGGACTGATCGGATTCCGTTTGGAATTCATCCGCCTCACCCGCGGCGAAGGCATCATGTACCATACCTTCGAGGACTATCGACCCTACGCCGGGGACATCGTGCGCCTGCGCAACGGGGCCATGATCGCCTGGGAGGAAGGGGTTTCGACCGCCTATGCCCTCCTCTCCTTCGAGGATCGCGGCGCCTTCTTCATCGGCCCAGGCGTGAAGGTCTACAGCGGCATGATCGTGGGCGAGCATTCCAAGACCTATGACATCGACGTCAACGTCTGCAAGGCCAAGAAGCTGACGAACATCCGTTCGGCGGGTGGCGAGGAGCTCGTGCGTCTCACTCCCCCCATCGACATGGGCCTCGAAAAAGCGCTCGAATACATCGGAGAAGACGAAATGGTCGAGGTGACCCCGATGTGCATCCGCTTGCGCAAGCTCAAGACCCGGACCGGTTCTAGAAGTTAAAAAAGGGTTAACCCAAGCAAGATCCTTCATTAAGGTGCCGATAACCCCTTTACGTCACAGGCTCGCGATGAAACGTCAAAGGGAGGAAAGCAATGAAAGATACCCGCTTCGCCACGATCGCCCTCACCGCGATGCTTTTGTTGGCGGGTTGTGGTACGGCCCCCAATTTAACGGTCAACCCCGTCAAGACCGAGATCGCTTCCGAAGAGATCGAAGGATTGCGCGTCTATAAAATCGAAGACGTCATGGGGATCGGTCCCGCCTACGCCAAGAAGCTTCAGGAAGCCGGGATGAACAACACCAAGAAGTTCCTCGCTGCCACCCGCAACCACGACGACCGGGCCGAACTCGCCGAGAAGGCCAAGATTTCCGAGACCCTGATCCTCACCTGGGCCCACAAGGTCGAGTTGATGACCATTCCCGGCATCGGGCCCGAGTTCAGCCAGCTTCTGGAAGCGGTCGGGGTGGACTCGAGCGCCGAACTGGCCCAGCGCAATCCCACCAACCTTCAGGACCGGATGGCGGTCGCCAATTCCGTTTCCAAGCGCAAGTTCGTCGACCACGTCCCCACCGTCAAGGTCGTCACCGCCTGGGTCGAGAAGGCCAAGGCGATCCGCTCCGCCGCCAAGAAATAATCGAGGAAATTCGAGGGGCCGCCTTCAGGGCGGTCCCCTTATTTTTTGCTTGTTGGGTCGCTGAAACTGGGTTACAATGGGGGCGTTTCAGGCTTCAGAGGAGGCATTTTGGCGATCGCCATCTATCCCGGCTCTTTCGATCCCATCACCAACGGCCACATCGACGTCCTCGACCGCGCTTCGAAAATCTTCGAGAGGGTCATCGTCGTGGTACTCGCCAACACCAGCAAGAACTGCCTCTTCTCCATGGAAGATCGACTGGAGATGATCGAGGAGGCGGTGAAAAGCTACCCCAACGTCGCCATCGATTCTTACCGGGGACTGACCGCCCACTACGCCGAGCAGCACGGCGCCAACCTCCTCATCCGCGGCCTGCGGGCCGTCTCCGATTTCGATGCCGAGCTGAGGATCGCCCTCACCAACAAGAAACTGAACCCTTCCCTCGAAACCATCTTTCTCATGACCAGTCCGGAATACCTCTTCCTCTCCTCTTCCACCGTCAAGGAAATCGCCTCCATGGGAGGCTGCACCGGCGGAATGGTCCCCGTGGCCATCGAGGAGCGGCTGAGAATAAAATATCAAAGGGAGGAATGACCTATCAGCGAGATCGATCGTCTTCTCGAGCAGATCGAGAACCAGGTAATCAACTCCATCAAGATCCCCTTCACCGCGAAGACCATTCTCGATGAGGACAAACTCATCGACCTGCTGGATCTGCTGCGCCAGAACCTGCCCGTGAAGCTCCAGCAAGCCGAGGACATCGTCGCCCAGGCCGAGGCCCTCATCACCGAGGCCAAGAGAAGGGCGGAGGCCCTCCTCGTGAATGCCGAGCAACAGGCCGGCAGGGTCGTCTCGGAAAGCGAGATCGTCCAGCAAGCGAGGCTGGAGGCCGAACGGTTGCGCCAGGAAGTGAACGAGGAGCTGTGCCAACAGCAAAGCCAGGCGGACAGATACGCCGAAGAGGTCCTGTGCGACCTCGAAGCCAAGATCTCCCGCACCCTCACCACCATCCAGAACGGCCGCAGCCAGCTCAGCTTGAACTAAACGGCTTCCGCTAGCTGCATCATCCGAAACCTTCCGACATGGCCTGCCATCAAGGCGGGGTGCTGTTGGAAGGTTTCAAAGTTAGAGCAAATTTCGATCGCGTTAGACAGCGAGGGTATGCCCTTCGATACCTCAGTGCGAACGGAAATAGGGTCCTCATTCCGTTCGTGTTGAGGTATCGAAACACTACCTTGGTGTTTCTCGCAAGCGATAAGC
>DOBT01000037.1:0-7765 GCA_003503675.1 Cyanobacteria bacterium UBA8530
CCTTGCTCACGGCCGCGAGCGTCTCCTGGGGAGAGGTCTCGGCGCGGGCCGGGGCGGCGAGAACGCCGCAAACCAAGGCGAGGGCACCCATAGCAAGAAATTTCTTCATATCCATCCTTTCAAACTAGGCAGGAGAACCCGCTTTCCTCGAATATACCGCACCCCCCCCCCGACTGTCACGGCGCACGGGAAAAGAAGAAACAAAGGCACAAAGCCGGGGCAACTTATCCTTTCTAGGATGGAACGACAAGGAGGGCAAGCATGGAAAACCTTTTTCGGATCATCCTGGCGATCGCCTGGGCTTCTCTGGCCAGGACCGCCTTCCAGCACTGGCAAAAAACGGGTTCCTTCATTTCCTTCGGGATCCTCTTCATCAACTCCCTCATCGTCTGCCTCTTCCTCCTGCGCCGGGAAAGCATAAGCACCTCGCAACAACCGCTCGACTGGGTCATCGGTGGAATAGGAACCTTCCTGCCGCTATTGATGAGGCCCGTCGCCCTTCCCTCCCCCCTGGCGACCCTCGCGGTGCCGCTGCAACTGCTCGGCGCCCTATTGATCCTCGCCTGCGTCCTCAGCCTGGGCAAGAGCTTCGGCATCGTCGCCGCCAACCGGGGCATCAAGGTCGACTGGGCCTACCGCCTGGTGCGCCACCCCCTCTACGCCAGCGAACTGTTCTTCTTCGGCGCATATACCCTGGGAAACCCCAGCCCCTGGAACGGCGGGCTCTTCGCGCTGCTCTGCCTGGTCCAGTTCCTCCGGGCCAGAGCGGAGGAGAAACTGCTGCTGGAAGACGAGAGTTATCGAAGTTACTTCAAGGCCGTCCCCTTCCGCTTCATCCCCGGCCTGATCTAAAAAACAAAAAAAGACTCCGCCCTGAGGCGGAGTCTTTTTTTTAGTCGAAGAGTTGGCGGGCGAAGTTCCTGAAAAAGGCCACCAAACCCTGGGATTCCATTTCGGGGGCGACGAGGCGGGTGGTGTGTCCGGGATGGAGGGGGCGGGTGTAGGAATAGGTCACGGGGCGAACGCGAACGTAAGGCGAAGATGCCCGATTGCTGATCAACGTTCTTCCTCCCTCAAAAACAAACTTTTCTTAACCATATTTTAATTATACCTCTTCCCGACAAAAACTTGCTAAGAAAGTTCCTCTACGGGGCGAGGGGGGCAGAATTCCATGAGGACCTGCTGGATTCGGATGCCCTTGATGGCCTTGACGGTGATGCGGGCGTCCTCGGTCTCGACCACGTCGCCCACCTTGGCCACTCGGCCCAGAGAGCTTATCACCAGGCCGCCGATGGTTTGGTAGCCGTCCAGGGGAAGGGCGATCCCCAGGGCCTCGTTGACCTGATTGATGGCGGTACGGCTGTTGATCAGGGCGGTCTTCTCGTCGAGCATGCGGATATCGACGGGTTCCTCGTCGTATTCGTCCCGGATCTCGCCCACGATCTGCTCCAGGATGTCCTCCACCGTCACCAGGCCGGCCGTTCCACCGTATTCGTCGTTGACGATGGCCATCTGGATCTCCTGGGACTGCATCTCCCGCAGCAAATCGTGCAAACGCTTGTTCTGGGGTACGAAATAAGCGGGGCGCAGCCAATAACGCAGTTCGAAGGGTTCCGATCTGGAAAGCGCGATCAGGAGGTCCTTGGCGCAGAGGATGCCGATGATGTCGTCGACGGTCTCGCGATAAACGGGAATCCTGGAATAGCCTTGTTCGGAAATGGTCTTGAGGGCGTCGGGAACCGAGCAGTCCTCCGGAATGGCCACGATGTCCACCCGGGGCGTCAGGATGTTCGAGACGGGGGTGTCGTCGAAGGCCAGGGCCGACTGGACCAGCTCGGTCTCTTCCTTTTCGAAGATCCCTTCCTCCTGGCCGATCTCGATCATGGCGCTGATTTCCTCTTCGGTGAGGCGGGGAACGGCGATCGCCTCCTGCCCCCCCAGAAAACGGATCAAGGGGGTGGTGAACAAGAGGATGAAGGCCACCAGGGGTCGACAAAGCCAGGCGAGCCCCCTCAAAAAGCCGGCGGAATAAAGCGCGAACTCCTCGACTCGGGCCGATATCAGGGACTTGGGGATGATCTCGCCGAAAACCAAAAAGAAAAAGGAAACGAGGAGGATCGAGAAGAGAAGGGAGTAGGGGATCTTGTCCAACAGGAGGTAATAGGTCAAAACGGCGAGAGAAACGATGGCCGTCGTTTTCCCCAGGAGAAGCGTGGTCAGGAGCCACTGGGGATGCTTCAGGATCTGCTCGAGGGTTTTGCTGGAGCGCCCTTTCCCTTCGACGCGACCGCGGATTCGGAACTGGTTGACCGAAAGGAAGGCGGTCTCCGCAGCGGTAAAGAAGGCCGCCACCAGAAGAAGCAAAAATAAGCCCAGAATACTGTAAGGTTCGATCGGAATCGAGGTCGCCCCCCATCAAAAAAAATTGCCAGGTCATTATAGCATGTCTCCCGGGAAGTATCGGAAGAGATTAAATTCGCGTTAAAAAGAAGGGGATTTCTCTCTTTTTTGGGGATAATCCATGAAGAAGGTTTTTCGTCGATTGAGGAGGGTGGAATGAAGAGTAAGGGAATCACAACCCTCGCCGCATTGGCGGTACTGGTATTGAGCGGCTGTGCAGCCTCCCTGCTGAACGGCCAACCCTCGAACCAAGATAGGGACGGAATTTCTTCCAAAGCCAAAGGAGCTTCCTGGGGCGAGGAAACCATGTATTTCGTTCTCCTGGACCGCTTCTTCAACGGGGACCGCTCCAACGACTTCAACGTCGAGCCCAAAAACATCACCGCCTACCATGGCGGCGACCTCCAGGGGGTGATCGACAAATTGGACTACCTGAAGGACCTGGGGGCCACGGCGATCTGGATTTCCCCGGTGGTGGACAACGACGACGGGCAACTGGGGCAAACCGGGCTATGGGGCTACCACGGCTACTGGGCCAAGGATTTCGAGAAGGTGGACGAACACCTCGGCAACATGAGCAAGCTTCGGGAACTGATCTCCAAGGCCCACCAGAAGGGCCTGAAGGTTTTGATCGACATCGTGATCAACCATGGCGGCTATGCCTACCTTTCCGCCCATCCCGAAAGGCAGGGCTGGGTTCACCAAAACGGCAACATCCAGAACTGGGACGATCCGTCCGAACTGGAGAACAAGAGCATCTTCGGGCTTCCCGACTTCGCCCAGGAGAAGCCCGAGGTGAGCGCCTACTTCTCCCGCACCTTCGGCTGGTGGCTGGCTCAGAGCGGGGCCGACGGCTACCGGATCGACACCGTCAAGCACGTGCCCTTCTCCTTCTGGCCCGGCTTCAACCGGGACATGCACTCCAAAAACGCCTTCCTGCTCGGGGAGATCTACAACGGGGATCCGGGTTACCTGGCCCGCTACCAGAAGGAGGGCGGCTTCGACTCGGTCTTCGACTTCGCCATGTACTACACCCTCTGCGACGTCTTCGCCCATGACGGCTCGATGAGGAAACTGGGAGACCGTCTGGCCCAGGACTCGGTTTACCGTGACGCCCGTTTGCTTTCCACCTTCGTGGACAACCACGACCTGCCCCGCTTCATCAACACGGCGGGCGGCAACGAAAGCAAATTGAGATTGGCGCTCGCCTTCATCGCCACCATCCGCGGCATCCCCTGCCTCTACCAGGGCACCGAATTGGCGATGAACGGCGGCAACGATCCAGAAAACCGCAAGGACCTGGCCTGGAACAGCAACCCGGGCATGTTCAACTGGACGAAGAAACTGCTCAACCTGCGACGGACCAGCGCCGCCCTTCGCCGGGGGGACCAGCTCGAGATGTGGCAGGACGAGAAGATTTACGCCTTCGCGCGCCGCACGGACTCGGAAGAAGCGATCGTGGTCCTAAACAACGCCAACGGGGAGGAAAGCCGCGACATCCCCCTGCGTCAAGGCAGCAAGATCAAGGACGGAACGGTTTTGACCGACAAGTTGAACGGGGGGACCGTCACCGTCAAGAACGGCAAAATCTCCCCCAGGCTTTCGGGCAAGAGCGTGCGGATCTTCCTTTGAATTTGACATCTCGCGCCATCCCCGGCTAAGATCGGGTGCCACGCGAAACCACACGCTAGAGGAGAGCCGCCGCCTCATGGATGAGCCCAGCAAGTTTCAACTCCGCCTCACCCTCGACGACGTCGTCGTGCTCACGGTGGGGATGAAGCTTTTAGGAGAGATGGTCGAGACCATCGAGATCAACGACCTTCCCCAGAACGAGCGAATCGAGAACCTGATCGACATGCTCACGCAAGCCCTCCCCGAGGACCTCCAGGAGGTTTCCGACGAGATAGTCGAGGACATCCTGTACACCTCCTTCGACGAAGTGCCGGAAGGCGCGCCCGCCCAATCGGCCTACAGCCTTCCCATGTATGCCACCGATGCGACCTTTCCCGTGCTGGAGAAGGCCATCAAGGAGCAACGCTCCGTCGACGTCGAGTACTATTCGATGTCCCGGGAGGAGGTCAACCTCCGTCGCTTGAACCCCTATGGCATCCGCAAGATCGGCAACTTCTTCTGGCTGGCCGCTTATTGCCACTGGCGCCATGAAAACCGCCTCTTCCGGGTCGACCGCATGAAGACCCTCAAGCCCAGCCCGGAAATCTTCGAGCTTCCCCCGGATTTCCGCCTCGAGGACCTCTTCGGCAAAGAAAAGAAGTGAGGGATCTTTGGCTGAAGCTCTCCTGAAGGTATCGGGGCTCGTCACCCATTTCGATACAAACGAGGGAACCCTGAAAGCGGTCGACGGCGTCGATTTCGAGGTCCAGAAGGGCTCCGTGCTCGGGCTGGTGGGCGAATCCGGTTGCGGAAAGAGCATCACCTCCCTGTCCATCATGCGCCTGATCACCACTCCGCCCGGCCGCATCATCGGTGGCTCGATCCTCTTCCATGGCAAGAACCTGCTCGGTCTCAGCGAGAAGGAGATGCGCGCCGTTCGGGGCAAGCACATCGCGCTCATTCCCCAGGACCCCATGACCTCCCTCAACCCGGTCCTCTCGATCGGAGAGCAAATCATGGAAGCGCTGATGCTCCACGAGAAGATGGGCCGGAGAAAAGCGCGCCAAAAAACGATCGAGCTCCTCGACGCGGTGGGAATACCCGCCGCATCTCAGCGGATAAACGAATACCCCCACCAATTCTCGGGGGGAATGAGGCAGCGCGTGATCATCGCCATGGCGCTCAGCTGTTCCCCGGAGCTGCTGATCGCCGACGAACCGACCACGGCCCTCGACGTGACCATTCAGGCCCAGATCCTGGACCTCATGAGAAAGATCAAGGAGGAAAGAGGGGCCTCGATCCTCATGATCACCCATGACCTGGGGGTGGTGGCCGAGATTTGCGACAAGGTGGCGGTCATGTACGCCGGCAAGATCGTCGAGCAGGCCGAAGTCGCCGAGCTCTTCAAGTCCCCCAAGCACCCCTACACCATCGGATTGCTGCATTCCATCCCCAAGCTCGGGGCAAAGCAGGCACGCCTCCAGCCCATCGAGGGCAACCCTCCCCGCCTGTCCCATCTTCCAGCCGGATGCGCCTTCTCCCCCCGTTGCGCCCTGGCTCACCCCAAGTGCAAGGAGCCTCCTCTCCTCGAGACCATCTCCCCGGGCCACCTCGTCCGTTGCTGGCTAGCCAAGGAATCCTGATCATGCCGACAAAGAACAACTTCCCCGAGCGCCCCTTCCTCGAAGTCCAAAACCTGACGAAGCACTTTCCCGTCACGCGCGGCCTCTTCCTTCCCAGGCAGGTCGGGGCACTGAAGGCGGTGGACGGGGTTTCCTTCGCCATCAAGAGGGGGGAAACCCTCGGGCTGGTCGGGGAATCCGGTTGCGGCAAGTCGACCACCGGGCGCCTCATCCTGCGCTTGCTGGAAAAAACGAGCGGTCAGGTTCTCTTCGAGGAAAAAAAGGTCTTTTCGCTGGATCGGCGGGAAATGAAGAACTTCCGCCGGGAAGCCCAGATCGTTTTCCAGAACCCCTACGCCTCCCTCGATCCCCGGATGACGGTGGGCGAGGCGATCGCCGAACCCCTCCGGATCCACCGTACCCATTTCGGAAAAAGCCTGGAGAACCGGGTGAACGANNGGGCAGCGCCAGCGGGTCGGGATCGCCCGCGCCCTGGCTATCTCTCCCAAGTTCCTGGTGGCCGACGAACCGGTCTCGGCCCTGGACGTCTCCATCCAGGCCCAGATCCTCAACCTTCTCGACGACCTCAAGAAGGAGCTCGGTCTCACCTACCTCTTCATTTCCCACAACCTTTCCACCGTCCAGCACGTCAGCGACCGGATCGCCGTGATGTACCTCGGGAGAATCGTGGAATTGGCGCCGAGCCTGGCCCTCTACTCCTCCCCCAAGCACCCCTACACCCAGGCCCTGATCTCGGCCATTCCGGTCCCCAATCCCGCGAGCAAGCGGGAGCGCATCCTGCTACAGGGCGACCTTCCCTCCCCCCTGAACCCTCCTTCGGGCTGCCATTTCCACACCCGCTGCCCCAAAGCCATGGCGGTCTGCAAAGAGATCGACCCCCCCATGCTCGACCTGGAGGGGGCCCATTCCGTCGCCTGCCACCTCTAGAGCCCCGATCTCGCGGAGAAGAAATGACTTTCCGGCTTTATCTGGACCGCTTCGAGGGAGAACTGGCCGTCCTCCTCCTCGAAGAAAAAGGAACAATAAAAGAAATTCTGCTCCCTCGGGACCTCTTGCCGCCCGGCACGGGGGAGGGCGAGGTGATGCGCTGCACCTTGGAACGGGATCGAGAAGAAACCGAACGAATGCGCGCAGAGATCGAAAACCTGCGTTCGGAAATGAAAAATCAGCGCTCAGAAATGTAGGAGTCGCTTTCGGAGATGTCTAAAGGGTAAGCGGGGAATCGCCTACCCTTTTTATTTTATCGCCTCGCCGAAAAGGAACATGACCAATCGAGACTTGTCCTGAGGAGCGATCTGACGGAAAGCCAGACCGATCTCCAGGCCCCCTGCGGGTGCCGGAGCCGCCCGGACGATCTCTCCCTCGATGGTGAGGGGAGGTTCGGAGGCTGCAAGGCGCAGCTCGATCTGGATCGTTCCCCCGACCTTGGCGTTGGGGGTCACGTTCTGGATTCTCACCCCGCCCCCGCTGATGTCGGCGGCGAAGCCGACCCGGTAGAAGTCACCCGCCAGGCGGTAGCGAAGGGGAAGGGAGATCTCCTTGCGGAAGAACTGGCGGCGCTGGGTGCGGTAGACTCCGCCCAGGAGATGAAAAGCGAAAGATTCCTCGAACGCCCCATCCAGGGTGGCGCGCCGTCGGCTGAGGCTTTGGTCGAGGTCGTCGCAGCAGGAGAGTTCGACCTCGTCGCCAGAATTGAGGGAACTCGGGAGCCCCGCTTCGATTTTAAGGCGGAGCCTGTCGCCCTGGAGGGAAAGGACGGTTCCGGTGCGGATGGGAGCGAGCAGGGGATCGAGGTTGACCAGCATGCCGACGGTGGGAAAGGAAATCAGGAACTGGGCGGTTCGCTCGATCAAAAGATTCGAATCGACGGGTTTGGTGAGGTATTCGACTCCCCCCGTNNGACCAGATCGGGGGGTTGCGCCAGGCAGCGCTGGAAGGCATCCTGGCCGTTCTCGGAAAGGACGAGGTCATAGCCCTCCTTCTGGAGGACCATGGTCAGGTTTCGCCTCATCATGGCGGAGGCATCGGCGATCAGGACCCGATCCAAAGTCTCGCGCTCCTTCTACTGGGCCAGCGGGGGGTTCACCCATCATAGCAAGCCGAGAAGGTCT
>DOBT01000037.1:7787-7925 GCA_003503675.1 Cyanobacteria bacterium UBA8530
AACCTCGACCCCGAGGTCGCCGAGCATCCGGATGAACTGGTGGTCTACGGCGGTTCCGGCAAGGCCGCCCGCGACTGGGATTGCCTGCGCCAGATCGCCAAGTCCCTGATCGATCTCGAAAACGACGAAACCCTTTTG
>DOBT01000144.1 GCA_003503675.1 Cyanobacteria bacterium UBA8530
TCTTTGCGCCGAAAGGGAGTCCCCAAACTGAGGCTCGATACCCGCCAGCAAACAGCCTTCATTTCCTTCCTGGTCACCGCGGGCTTCCTCTGGAAAATCTATCCGCTCGGCTTCTTTCTCCTCACCGCCTGCCTGGGAGCCTTCGTCGTCTTCTATGGCAACCTGGCTTCTTGCGATCGGCAGGATGCCCGCTNNAAACTAGCGAGGGTTGGTTGAATCGATGCCAACCGAAAACAAAGATAATCCTTGGCTGGTGGTCCCTTGTTGGGTTTCTTCGATTGACTCGGGGTTTTTATTGATTTCCGGTTCTTGCATAGGTCATTTCCGATAATTCAATAGGATTTCGAATTCTGTTTTCCACTCCGAGGTTCCTGAGATTCTGTAGAAGCTCGAGTCCGATCTTCGAAATGTATTTATCATCGCAATAACGCTAAATGAAAGATAATACTCATTTATCTTTCAAACTCCCAGATCGCATCACCTTAAATCGTGGATTTCAGCCAAATGGTAAGACTACAGATTCTGCTGAATATCTCTCATAAATTTATGGAGGAGGGTTCGACATGGGAAACGTCATCGCCATCGGACAATTCAAGACTGATCTTGGCAGCAGGATCGAAAACTTCTTCTCCTCCAAGAGCAGGACCCTGGGATCGGGATCTGCCAAAACTATGAGAGCCTACCGGCAGGATCTCAGGGTAAAGGACGTTAACGCTCGGATAGCGGGCGAGAACTTGTCCAATATCTGAAGGATCGGTAGAGCGAAATTCAAATTTTTCGAATATTTCAGGGATCCCCGGGGCGGGGATCCCCTATTTTTTAAGCGGTTGCCGGTTGTAACTGGCTTTCGAGTTTGAAGAAGCGCTTGAGATANNTGACCACAAGACAGCTGATTGCTTCCCCGGCAAATACTTTGGCGATTCCAGGATAACGGGTTCGTCTTCCTCCGTGGTTTCGGACAATCTCTGAATGCTTTCCTTCAATCGCCTGGCGGATCTTCATGTCTTCTTTGTAGCCGTCGGTCTTGGCGTAATCGAGGGGATACTTCATCTCAGGGACGGTCTCGAGCACCTTTACGCTCCTGAAAATCCCCAAGGTGCAGTCATTCAAGGAAGCCGCTTACACTATCAAGCGACACTGGGAAGGGATCCTCCGCTTTATCAAGAGCCGGATCACCAACGGCATCACCGAGGGTCTCAACGGTAAGATCAAAGAGGCTGCAAAACGCGCGTACGGCTTCAAAACCTTTCGAAACTACAGGACAATCATTTATCTTGTTGCTGGACGGCTCAGGCTACCCACACCATGTTGATGAGAACCGGATTTCCTGAATCGAGGTTTTTTGCAAGGGGTTCAACCCCATTCACTGGATCTTAAGCGGACACGCATGGTCGACACCCAGAGGCGACTTCTAGGGGCTGGCATAGAGCTTTTGGGCGGTCGAGCCCATCGACATGTCAACCGTGCCTTGCCTCTTGCTTCACATGGGTGGTAGGAGTTATTATTGATCACACGTTAACGATACGTTCATATCTAATTTATAAAGGACTGACTATGCAGAATGAAGACAAATTAATCACGATTACTGTTAACTCGGTGGATCATGGAGTTCCACACGCGAAAATCCAATATAGTTCAGTTGTTGATTTAGCCTACCCTGGTGGTTCTGCCAGTGGAGCCGTTTATATCGTTAAATACTCGATGGGCGTAAATGATAAAGATAAGCACGTACTAAGTGGTGACGAAAGCGTAATGGTGAAAGATGGGATGCGATTCAGAGTTTCGCCGACTGGCGAATCGTAATAGATATATTGAAGACTTAGAGGCGCAAGGATATGAGGTTAGTTTTATTGGAGGGCATTTTTTAGTCTTTGGGCTTCCGTACCTCGATAATGAGGGCGCCTTGCAGTACGGCGACCTGGCCACTCCCGTTGACCTCAAAGACGACCTTGAGATCGATAAGCCTTCCACTCATCAGGTTTGGTTTAGCGGTGGGGTTCCTCATGGAAGCAATGGCAGGCCCTTGCCGATTTCGGCGCAGAACAACCCGCGAACTATTACTAGTGATCTAGTTTTCCCTTTGTCGTTCTCATTCAAGCTGAAGGGGGACGGTGGGCAACTGTTGGATTATCCAAGCTTTGAGGAGAAAATTTCCACCTACATACGTGTTTTAACTGACCCTGCCCGTCAGAAATACGGCACGATTCCCCAACGTGGGATTCGTGAGCAGGTTTCCAATCTTGCGAGTCCGCTACGTTATCCCGACACCATGTCCGCTCGTGACGGTATTAATGATCTGACTGCCAAGTTGGCGGGCATGAAGGTGGGAATCGTAGGGTTAGGTGGTACGGGTGGGTACATCTTAGACTTCTTATCCAAGACTCCTCTGGCGCTTATCAGGCTATTCGACGATGACATCGTACATGTCCACACCTTGTTTCGAATTCCGGGAGCAGCGAGCAGCGAGGCGCTTGGGAAGCCGAAGGTAGAAGTCTTGTATGCAGTTTACAGTAGCTTCCACAAGGCTATCGAACCCGTTGCCGAAAAGATTGGGCCATCTAACCTCACACGGCTAGCTGACCTGGATTACGTATTCATCGCTGTTGATGACGGACCTTCCCGTGAGTTAATCGCGCAGGCTCTTGAAGAATTTCAAGTTTCGTATATCGACGTTGGAATGGGCCTCTACCGGACATCATCCGGACTAGACGGAATGCTCAGGGTTTCTTGTTGGGAGGTGCCGGATGACCCCAGCCTAATCGGAACCCAATACCTTCCAGGGAAGAACCCTGCGGACAATGAATACCGAAGGCAGCCTCAGATAGGTGAGCTGAACGCACTGAATGCGGCCATCGCCGTGCTTCGCTTTAAGCAAAAGGTTGGTTTCTACACAAGAGAATGTTCCGGCCATTCCAGCATCTTTGAGATCGGCAGTTTTGAGCTAGACGTCTATGGAGCCGATTCATAATGTATCTCATTAAAATCGTCCATCGATTGCCTGCAGACCTTGAGGATCACGTGGTTTACGTGAGCAGGGAATACGAGGTTGCTGCTCTCAAATGCGCGTGCGGCTGCGGTCATAGGGTAAACCTTCTGCTGGATGATGGGCATAAGGTCGAGGAGCAAGATGGGCGCGCCCATATATGGCCATCCATCGGCGTATGGGATGCGCCTTGTAGGTCCCATTTCTGGATTCAGAACGGGGAGGTCCTTTGGGCTGAACAGTGGTCTGAGGGAAGAATTCGGGCAGCCATGGAGGCGCAGGCTTTAAGGCATAAAGGAGATATTCGCACACCGATCCCTTGGTACAAGAAACTATGGACTGCGCTCATGAAGTTCTATCACTGGGGGTAGTTGGACGCCTCGTCGGAAGGACACCCTTGTGGATTTGAACATCGGTGGCAAAAAGCCAATACAAGCGTACCTGTTTAGACCTTAGACTGCCAGAACTAGCTTGTGAACTAGCTCCTGGCCCCTTGTGGCGCTCTGTGTGTGATCGGGTTGACTGTCCCGCTGGTCCGACGAAAAGTCGGAATCCAATCGGATTCCGACTTTTCGTTTCGCCCGCTAACGGGGATAGGATTCAGTGGTTCCACGAAGGTAAGGGACGTTAACGCTCGGGCAGCGGGCGAAAACTTGTCCCAGCGCTGAAGGATCGATAGAGCGAAATTCAAATTTTCCGGATATTTCAGGGGATTGTCAAACTCAGCAGGCTCCGAGAAAGAGGGCGAGTAGAAGGAAGACTGGCAGGCAGTTTTTTCGGGGCATGGTCGAATCTCCCACGGAATTTCAAAAAGAATAAAAAAAGGCTCCCCGCATCCTACGGAGAGCCTATCAGGCGTTACCGGTCAATTTTTGGAAGCTCCAATCTAGCCATCTACAGGCCGTCCGCGGCCCTTCGGAACTCCCTCGTTCCCGGTGCAAGAAAACCGAAAATCAATCTGTATCCTGGCCTTCTCCTTCTGGCGCCTGGCGCCCCTTTGGCTGAGGTTTTCTGGACTTCCGCTTCTTCATCTCGGCTGGGCAACGAGGCCCCAAGCTCATTTCTTTACGGCATCCGCCCCTCAGGCTTCGCTTTCGTTCGCAACGCTTCCGGTTTTCTGGACCTTGCCATTTCACTCTCGGATGGGCACTCGGCCCCATTCCCTTTCGTCGGGCGATCCGCCCCGAAAAACCGTTGTCGATGGGTTAAGGATAATGTAAGTGAAGTTAAAAGGTAAGCAAGGAAATGTTTTCTTTTGAATAAATATTCGTTAAGAGTTCTTTTTTTGGAGGTCGATCCAGGTCGCCTCGATGTTTTCGCCCTCGATGAGCAGCAATCCGGCCGTGGGGGTCTCGTTCTCGGGAGAGATACGGGCGCTGCCGGGGTTGAAGAGGGTGATCCCGTCCCGGATCAGAAACTCGGGCTGGTGGGTGTGTCCGTAGAGGACGACCTGAGCGCCGATTTCCCGGGCCTTGGCGACCAGGCGATCGGTTCCCTGCTTGCAGCCGTAGAGGTGGCCATGGGTCAGGAAGAGGCTCTTGGACTCGAGGTGGATCATCTTTTCGGGGATGACCTCGAGGGGGAAATCGGTGTTGCCGGTGATCTGGATGAGCGGGGTGGGCTGGATGACCGAAAGCAACTCACCGTCCTGGTAGCCGTCCCCCAGGTGGATGATGAGGTCGAGCCTCTCGGCGAGTTGGGACAACAAGGCGAGATTGGTCTTGCCGTGGGTGTCGGAAAGGACGAGGATCTTCAAGAGGAAACCCTTTGCTTCAGTTGCTCCAAAAACAGCCGGGCCGCTCTCCCCCGGTGGCCGAGGCGGTTTTTTTCCTCGTTGCTCAGTTGGGCGAAGGTCTTGCCCATTTCGGGGAGATAGAAGATCGGGTCGTAGCCGAAGCCGCCGTCCCCGGAGCTTTCTCGCGCGATGAAACCCGGACAGACCCCCTCCACCTCGATCTTCGAGCCGTCGGGAAAGACCAGGGCCAGGGCGCAATGAAAGGAGGCCGAGCGTTTTTCGTCGGGCAGGTCCTTCATTTCTTCGAGCAGCTTCGCTATCTTTTCTCGGCTGGTGGCCTTCTCGCCCCCGTAGCGGGCGGAGTGGATCCCGGGCCTGCCATCGAGTGCGTCGACCGCCAGTCCGGAGTCGTCCGCCAGGGTGGGCTGCTTGGAGAGCTCGCACCCTTTTTTCGCCTTGATGAGGGCGTTCTCGGCGAAAGAGCTCCCGTCTTCCTCGACGGAAACGGGGATCCCCTCGAAATCCAGGGGGCCGCCTTCGAAGATCTTTCGGAACTCTTCGATTTTATGGGCGTTGCCGGAGGCCAGGAAAATTTTCAAGTTTCTAGCTCCGGACGGGCTTGCGGGTGCCCTTCTGGGCTCTCGCAACGCGGGTGGCTCGGATCACGTCGGAGATCCGGGAGAGGATGGAGATGGCCCTTTGGAGGTGGTTGAGGTCGACGACGTCGAGGACCATCGCGATGATGGCCGTCTTCTCCTTGCCCCGGGTCACCTTGATCGAGCGGATGTTGGTCTTGATGTCGGCGATCTTGATGGTGAGGTCCTTGAGGATGCCCACGCGGTCGATCACCTCGATCTCGATCTCGACGGGATAGGTCGCCGTTTCCGACTGGCTCCAGTTGACCGGCACATGGCGGTCGAGCGGCACCCTGGAGACGTTGGGGCATTCGTTGATGTGGATCGAAAGCCCGCGCCCCTTGGTCACGATCCCGATGATGGGCTCGCCGGGAAGGGGGGAACAGCACTTGGACAGGTGCAGCAGCATGGAATTGGAGCCGTCGACCAGTACCCCTTCGCTGGAGGACTTCTGCGGCTTGGGCTTGATCAGGCTTTCCGGGGAAATTTCCTGGACGAACTCCGATTTGATGCGGTTGACGACCGCGGTGACGGTGAGTTCGCCGTAGCCGATGGAGGCCAGCAACTCATCGACCGAGGGTTTGCTGAGCTTGGTGGCGATGAGGGCGAGCTTCTCTCCCTTGATGAGGGTTTCGAGGCCGTTGCGCCCCAACTCGCGCTCCAGCGCCTCCTTGCCGTGGACGATGTTTTCCTCGCGCCGTTCCTTCTTGTACCACTGCCGGATGCGGTTCTTGGCCCCCGAGGTGACCGCGAAGCCGAGCCAATCCAGGCTGGGGTGGGAGTTCTTGGCGGTGAGGATCTCGACGATGTCCCCGTTGTGCAAGGGGGTGTCGAGCTGGGCGATCCTTCCGTTGATGCGGGCCCCGATGCAGCGATGACCGACATCGGTGTGGATGCGGTAGGCGAAATCGATGGGGGTGGCGTCGTGCGGCAGGTCGATGACGTCCCCGCGCGGAGAGAAGACGAAGACCTCGTCCGCGAAAAGGTCTTCCTTGACGGTGTTGAGGTATTCGTCGGCGTCCTTGAGGTCGTTCTGGAAGTCCAACAGCTGGCGCAGCCAGTTCAGCTTGCGATCCGCCTGGTTGAAGTTGCCCCCGTCCTTGTAGCGCCAGTGGGCCGCGATCCCGTACTCGGCGATGCGGTGCATCTCCTCGGTGCGGATCTGGACCTCCACCGGCTTGCCGCCCGGACCGATGATGGCCGTGTGGAGCGACTGGTAGAGGTTGGGCTTGGGCATGGCCACGTAGTCCTTGAAGCGTCCCGGGATGGGGCGCCAGATGGCGTGAACGGTACCCAGGACTTCATAGCAGCCGCGCACCGAGTCGACCACGACCCGGATCGCCGTGATGTCGAAGAGGTCCTGGAAATCCTTCCGCTGCTGCATCATCTTGGACCAGATGCTGTAGAAGTGCTTGGGACGGCCGTACACCGTGGCCTTGACCCCGATGCTCTCCAGTTCGTCCCTGATCTTGCCGACGATCTCGTCGATGTAGCGCTCGCGCTCTTCCCGCTTCTCGGCCACCAGTTGGGAGACGCGGTAGTATTCGTCGGGATTGAGGTAGCGCAGGGACCAGTCCTCGAGCTCCCACTTTATCTTCCCGATACCCAGGCGGTGTGCCAGGGGAGCGAAGATTTCCAGCGTTTCCTTGGCGATGTCGTGTTGTTTCTTGGGGGCCAGGTGCTTGAGGGTGCGCATGTTGTGGAGGCGATCGCAGAGCTTGATGAGGATGACCCGGATGTCCTTGGCCATGGCCAGGAACATGCGCCGGAAATTCTCGGCCTGCCGCTCTTCCTTGGAGGAGAAGGACAGTTTGCCCAGTTTCGTCACGCCCTCGACGAGGAGCAAGACTTCGTTTCCGAAGAGTTTTTCCATCTCCTTGGCGGTGACCTCGGTGTCCTCGAGGACGTCGTGGAGGAGGCCCGCGGCGATGGTCGCTCCGTCCGCCTCGAGCTGGGTCAGCAGCAAGGCCACTTCGTAGGGATGGATGAAATAGGGCTCTTCCGATGCCCGGAACTGCCCCTCGTGCTTGTTCTTGCCGAAATCGTAGGCCCGCTGGACCAAGTCGATCTCATCCGGTGTCGCATACGTGCTGATTGCCTGGATAAGTTCCTGTGCCCCCAAATCGCCCACCTCTCAGCATTCCCGGGAAAAAAGTTTTCTTAATTATAGCGCTTTTTCATCTCTCAATCCACATCGGCTTGCATGATGCTTCGTCTTCCGCTATACTGACACTTGTCTTGTGCCGGTGTGGCGAAATGGCAGACGCAGCAGACTCAAAATCTGCCGTACTTCGGTACGTGTCGGTTCGAGTCCGACCACCGGCATGGCCACAAGCAGGAGTGGCGGAATGGCAGACGCGCATGCTTCAGGAGCATGTATGGATTTCCATGTGGGGGTTCAAGTCCCCCCTTCTGCACTGAAGACCCGACCCATTTGGGTCGGGTCTTTTTGATTAAGGAGGAAGTGATGCTCCGTCTTCCCCTCGCACTGGCCCTGTGCCTCGGCTTCAACAATCCTTCACCCCCCGTCGTTCCCTTCACCCCCCTCCTGGCCGGTCCCCACTACCTGCGCGACACCGTCCCCGAGAAAGTGGTGATCCGAAACAAGAAGGAGGAGAAGGTCTTTCTCGAAAAGCACTCCTTTGCGGGAGAACCCGACTTTCCGGTGGTGGACTACGAGAAGAAGATGGTGCTGGGGGTCATTCTCGGCCCACAGAGAACCGGCGCCATCCGCGTTGAAATCAATAAGATAGAGGACCTGGGCAATAAAATCTTGGTTTCTTCCATTCGCTGGCTTCCGAATCCCAAGCGCTTCGTCACCGACGACATCGGTTATCCGGTTTCCCTGGTTCTGGTCGAGCAATCCCCCAAAACGATCGAATTCGCCCCGACCGTCGACAAGGTCAGGGAATAGCTGGAATCGGAAAATTCCCTTTCCTTTGACAAATTCGCCCGGCGATGGTAAATATTGCTTGCTTTCAAACGGGAAGACGAGGGTTTATGGGCGCTTTTCACTCGGCGACGGTAAGGGTTCTCGGGGGCATCGGCCTGGCGAGCTTTTTCGCCCTTCAGCCCGCCTTCGCCAGTCCCGCCTTCACCCTCGAAGAGGCGATCGCCGGAGCGATTCGGAACAACCCCGATTTCGCCGCCGATAGCCTGGACTGCGAACTCGCCAAAATCGAGCTGAAGCGGGCCCAGGATCGCTACGGCCTCGTTTTGTCCCTGGATTCGGGCATCAATCAAAGCGTCCGCCCGACCAGCTCCTCGTTGAGCGGGGGAACTCGCCTGGACGAGATTTCCGATAACCTGGATCTCGCCCTCAAGCAATCCCTGGTTTCCAACGGCGAAATCGGCCTGACCTTCGCCAACGGCCTCGCCACCACCAACTCGACCTTCACCACCATCAACCCGGCCTATACCCCGAAGCTGACCCTCAGCTATTCGCAGCCCCTGCTGCGGGATGCCTGGACGGGCGCCCTGCTGGTTCGAAAGGCCGACCTCGCCTCGCAACTCGCTCGCCTCACCACCCGCGACAAGCTCATGAAACTGGTTGCCGACACCTCCTGCGCCTACTGGGACCTGATCTCGGTGCGCGAGGCCCAGGCCTTGCTGGAGCGCTCTCTTGTCACCAGTCGAGCGCTGCTACAGGCCAACATGGCCAAGGAGGCCTCCGGCTTCCTCGCCAAGATCGACGTGGTCCAGGCCAGGGCCAGCGTCGCCGCCACCGAGGCGGACCTTTTGGATGCCGAACGCCAGGTCCTGAATTCCGAAGACCGCCTCCGCCGATTGATCCTTCCCGCGGATGCCTCCGCGGGCTGGCTCGAAGACTTGATCCCGGCGGACAAGCCGGATTTCAGACCCAAGAAGCTCGATTTCCCTTCGGTCCGAAAAGTGGCTCTCGAGCGGAGGCCGGATTATCGGGCCGCCCTGCTCGAAATCGAATCCCGGAGATGCGAGGCGGACGAGGCCAAATCGGGGACCCTGCCCGGTCTCAACCTCAAGGTCTCCAGCGGGGTCACCCAGTTGTCCGATCGATACGCCAAGGCCGTCGGGGATCTCGGCGCTCTCCAGAATTACTTCGTGAGCGCCGGAGTTTCCCTGGAGCTGCCCGTCTCGCGCCCCTCCCAGAGGGACGCCTATGAAAAGTCCCTGCTCGCCCTCGCCCAATCCGAATTGCGGGCGAGCGCGGCGGAGCGCCAGCTTTTCAATGACCTGCGCAAGGCCTTCCGCAACGTCGAGATCGGCGCCAAGCGCATGGAGGCGGCCCAGGTCGCCAAGGACCTGGCGAGGCAGCAGCTCGAAGCCGAAATGGACAAGCTCAACCTCGGACTGTCCACCAATTTCCAGGTCATCACCTACCAGAAGTCCCTGGACGAGACCAGCCTGAAGGCGAACAACTCCCTGGTGGACGGCATCAAGGCCGAGATCGAGCTCAAACGCCTCGAAGGGACCCTGCTCGACGGAATGAACCTGTCCGAGGTCCTGAAGTGAAGGCCTGGTGGCTGATGTTGCTGCTGATCGGCTGTTCCCGTCCGGAGGGGCAAACCCTCGCCACCGTCCCGGTGCGCTCCGGTCCCTTCACCGCCTTCGTGGTCGCCAACGGCGAGACCCAGCCCTTCGAGAGCGCGAACCTGGCCATCCCCCCGCAGCTTTGGGGCAACATCGATCAGCTCATGCCGGAAGGCAGCCACGTGAAGCCCGGCGACGTCGTGTGCCGGATCAACGTCCGGGATTTCAAGGAAAGGGCCGATGACCGGGCCCAGATGGCCGCGCTGCAGTCTTTAGAGCTCGCCCGCATCCGCAACGACCTGCCGATGAAGCGCCAGGAGGTCCATCGAGACGTGCTCGGCGCCCGGCAGACCATGCGCGAGGCCGAACTGGACTGGACTTCCTTTTCCCGCGGTCCCCGGCCGGATGCCGCCGCCCAGGCCCGAAGCGATGACGAGGTCGCCGCCCTGCGCGTGGCCTACGATCAACTGGCGCAGAAGCGCGAGCTCTTCCAGAAAGGCTACCTTCCGAAAGAAGACCTTCGCAAGGCCGAGCTGGGGCGCCTGAACCTGGAAGCCGCTTCCGAGCGCGCCAAGATCGCCCGCTCCCTGCTCGTGCCCAAGGCCCAGTTCGATGAGTACCAACGCAAAAAGCTCACCAACGAGATCGAAAAGAGCCGCTTCGTGATCAAGCGCGAAGAAGCCGAGGCGCGCCTCACCTCCCTGGGCTTCTCGACCAGGAAGGCCGGCTATCGCGCCAGGAAACTCCAAGCCGAGGCCGATCTGCTCGCCCGGAAACTGAAGATGAAGGATATGACCGCGCCCCTGGAAGGGGTGCTGCTCTACGCCAAGATCTGGGGATGGAACAAGCCCCATGTCGGAATGGAGGTCTGGAACGGCCTCACCATCTTGAGCGTGGCCCAGACGGATCGCCTCAAGGTGCTCGCCACGGTGGGCGAGCGGCAGGTCACCCAGGTCCGGGAGGGAGCGAAGGCTTTCCTCGAGATCCCCGGCTTCAACGATCGCTCCTTCGAAGCCAAGGTCACCCTCGTCGGAAAGGTCTCCAAAGCGGAAGACCCCCGGGACCAGGAATCCCGCAAGGTCTTCGAAATCGAGATCACCTGCGGCAAATTGGCACCCGAGATCCGGCCGGGCATCAAGGTCAGGGCCAGGATATTGGCCGCTCAGGCGGAGCAGGCCCTCTTCATTCCACAGGACGCCCTCTTTTCCTCGGGAAAAAAGAATTACGTCCTGGTTTCCCGCTCCGGGAAGCCCCAAAAAATCATGGTCGAGCCGCAACTCTGGAGCGATGACTACGTGACGGTGAAGGGGGCGCTGAAAAAGGAAGATCGGGTTTTCCTGGTCGACCCCGAGGACCCCGCCCTTTTGACTGCCCCCGACTCCGAAAGTGATTTTCCGAGTGAGAAATGAAGTGAGATTTTCCACCGCTTTCCTTTTTTCCTTTTTCCTGATTCTCGGGTGTTCGAGCAAGCAGCCCGTCGGCCCGCGATTCGCCGAGGTCGTGTGCAAGGATTTCGTCGCCACGGTGTCCGATCTGGGCGAGGTCGGCTCTGAAGAGGAGTTCCAGGTCATCGCCCCCTTCACCACCAAGATCAACTGGATGAAGGAAGAAGGCTCGATGATCAAGCGAGGGGATCGCGTGGCCGAACTGGATACCGAGAAGCAGAAAGAAGAATTGGAAACGGCCCTGCTCAGCCTGGACCAGAAAAGTTGCGACCTGGCCGTCGAAAAGGCCAACAGCGAAGACGAGGTATTTTCCCTGGCCCGGCAGGCCGAAGCGGCGGATCACGGCCTCTCGGTGGAAAAGCTCAACCTGAACTTCCTCCTCCACGGGCGGGATCAAACCCAAATGGTCGAAGTCAGCCAGGCGATCAAGGCCATCGACGAACAAATCTCCGTTCTCGCCAAGGAGTTGCCCGAGCGCCGGTCCCTGTACCAGAGGGGATTCGCTTCGAAGGAAGAACTCGACAAGGCCGAAGCCTTGAAAAAAGAGCTCGATTTCAGAATCAAGGCGCTGCGGGTCCGTTTCGGAGCCCTCGAGCAGGGGCCCCTGGACGAAGAGCTCGCCAAACAGCGCGGCAAGGTGGCCGTCGCCAAGGCCGAGCGGGATCGCCTGCGGCAAAGCCTCTTCGTGGCGAAGGCCCGTCGGCCCATCGATCGGGAAGACAATCAACTTCAGCTGAAAACCATCAAGGCGACCATCGAGGAGAACGAGAAGCTCATCTCGGCTTGCCAGGTGCGCGCCCCCCAGAACGGCATGCTGGTTTACGGCCAGGTCTATGCCGGCGACGATATGGTCAAGGTGAGTCCCGGTGACTCGATTTCCGAAGGCGATACCCTCGCGCGCCTCTCGAACCCCGCCAAGACCCTCATCAGGGTTTCCTGCAACGCTCTCGACCTGGCGAAGCTGAAAGTCGGACAATCCGCCCTCTTCACCCTCGACGCCTACTCGGATCAGCGCTTCGAGGGCGTGGTTTCATCCATCGGCGCCGTGGGACAACCCCGATTCCGGAGGGACAAGAACGACGTGAGGGTGGTGGAAGTGGGCGTCCGGGCAACGAGGAGCGATCCCCGCATCAAACCGGGGATGACCGCCAACGTCGAGATCGAAACGAGCCGGATGAAAAATTCCCTGGTGCTCCCGCTCCAGGCCATCCTCCACGACAAGCAGGGGGCCTTCTGCCTGCTTTCGACTTCCGGGAAGTCCGTGCGCACCCCGATAACGGTCCTGGACACCAACGAGACCGAAGCGGCGATCGCCCCGGGCCTCAAAGCCGGCGACCGCGTGGAGCTTTCGGAGGACCGGCGATGAGAAAAAAGAAAGAGATCGCCGCCGGCCTGATCCTTCTTTCCCTGATCGCAGGCGCCCTGCTTGTTCCCAAGCTTTCCCCGAAAAAGCTGAACGACGCCCCGATTTTCGTGGTTCAATCGGCCGAGTTCGTCGTTTCGGTGCACGCCCAGGGCGAATTGGTACCTCAAAGCCAGTTCAATTTCCTGGCGCCCTTCCAGGGAAAAATCGAGAGGCTGACGAGCGAGGGCAAGGACGTCAAGAAGGGCGAGGAAATCGGAAAGCTCGATACCAACGAACTCGAGGAAAAGCTGCGGGAAGCCCAGCTCGATCTCGGAAGCGCGAACTCCGATCTGGCCCAACTCGAGCAGGACAGCCGCGCGGACCGCATCAAGAGCGATGCCGCCGTGCGCGCGGCCGTCAAGGACCTCGAACTGAAAAGGCTGGAGCTCTCGATCACTTTGAGGGGACCCCATCCCCAGCAACTCAGGGACCTCGAGTTGACCCGCCGATTCGCAAAAAAGGACTTCGACGCCGTTCAGGAGGGGATCGCCCGCAAGGAAAGCCTGGTCGAGCGGGGAATCCTGAAGGCGACCGACCTTTCCGAGTCCCGGCTCGAGCTTCTGGTAAAAAGGAAGGAGCTGTACGTCGCCCAGGCGAAGTACGCGCTGCTGAAGGCCGGCGCCTTGCCGGACAGCATCGAGATCAAGCGCCTTCAGGTCAAGCAGGCGGAAGCCCTCCTGCTCGTTGCCCGGCACAAGCTTTCGACGTTCGAGCATACCAAGGGCCTGGAGCGGAAGAAGATCCAGCTGCAGATCGACCGAAGGCAGGCCCAGGTCAAGCAGATGAAGGAGCGGATCGAGGCGGCCCACATCCTTACTCCGCAGGCCGGAACGGTGATCTATCCCAAGTTCTGGCACAACGGCAACCTCGCCAAGATCAGCGAGGGCGATGCGGTTTGGCGCAGTCAGGCCTTTCTGCGGGTAGCGGATTTTTCCGAGGTCCTGGTTTCTTCCGAGATCGACGAGGGCGACATCGGCCGGATTCGGGTGGGACTGCCCGTCCGGGTGGCGCTGGCGAAGGGACGTTCTTTCAAGGGGCATGTCAAATCCCTGTCCTCCCTGGCTGCCGAAAGCGCCAACCAGAACCAACGCGAGGGCGCTCCCAAGGTGTTCCAGGCGATGGTGCAGGTCGACGAGACGGAGGCCCATTTCCATCCCGGTCTCACGGTCGACCTCGATTTCATCACCGCTCGCTACGAGAAGGTCGTCTCCATTCCGAACACGGCGGTAGGAAAGGCCGATCGCTCCACCTACGTGGTCA
>DOBT01000205.1:0-275 GCA_003503675.1 Cyanobacteria bacterium UBA8530
GGCTTTCCTTTTTCACGCCTCCCCCTCCCTTTTCAGTTGTCGGAGCAGGTCCTGCCTCGTACGGGGCAGGGCCTCCCCCAGAAAATTCATTTTCTGCAAGGTCTGGGAGAGTTCCAGCACCCAGGGCATGGTCAAGCTGCACCGAGCGAGTAGTTTTTTGTCTCGAAGGAGCTCGTCCGGGCGTCCCTGGCCCAAGATGGCGCCTTCCCCCAGAATGAGGACCTCGTCGGCCCATCCGTAGGCCAGATCGATGTCATGGGTGGAAAGAATCAGCG
>DOBT01000205.1:357-520 GCA_003503675.1 Cyanobacteria bacterium UBA8530
AGAGCTGATCGTCGGGGTTCTGGAAAACGAGGCCGACTTTTTGGCGCCACTTCAAGAGTCCGCCGCGGGAGTAATCGACCGCTTCTCCTTCGAGCAAGATGCTCCCATGGCTGGGTCGGAGGGTGCCGTTGAATTGAAGCAGGAGGGTGGTCTTGCCGGCGCC
>DOBT01000205.1:540-10600 GCA_003503675.1 Cyanobacteria bacterium UBA8530
GCCGCCGTAGCCGCGGGCGGCCAGTCCTCTTTCCAGGGCCCTGGCACGCTCGAGAGCCAGGATGAGGATCGAGGAAACGAGCATGGCCGCGGAGCGCAGCCCGTTCCGGAAGGTACGGTAGCCGAGCCGCAGGCATTGCGCCCGATAAATGGTTTGGGCCGTCTCGGAGAAGGCGAAGAGGAAGCGGTAGGTCAAGAGGGCGACCTCGATGACGGTCGGGGGGAGGCGGCAGGAGCGCAAG
Organism: Cyanobacteria bacterium UBA8530; assembly: GCA_003503675.1. Lineage (GTDB taxonomy): Bacteria > Cyanobacteriota > Sericytochromatia > S15B-MN24 > UBA8530 > UBA8530. The sequence goes on from DOBT01000205.1 coordinate 782, forward strand.
AGCTCCAAGAGTTCGGGGACGGGAGTGGTGAGAGCCAGGAAGAGCAGGCAGGAGATGCAGGCCGACATGCGGAGGGAAACCTGGAGGGCGAGCCAACCTCCGTTCGGAACGAGGGAAAGCTGAAAATCGGGGGAAAGGCTGACGAGGAAGGGGGGCAACCCCAGCAGTAAGAAGGTCAGGGGCAGAAAAAGCACGGGCAGGTATTGCCTGAGGGGAATGCGGGCCACCCCCAGAGTCGCAATCGCCATCGAGAGCAGCACGACGAGCTCCGAGGCTACGCCCGGCAGGGCGATCGCCAAAACCATCATTCCACCGCTGAACAGCGCCTTCTCGGCGGCATGGCGATTCCTCAGTCGATTGGTGTGCGCGAAGCCGTCAATTTGGCGGATCATGGTCTTTCCTGGCCAGGGTGCGGCCGCGCCCCAGGCCGAGGTAGTAACACAGGAAGCCCGAACCGACGGCGGCCTGCAGGGCGAAGAGAAAACTTTCGACTTCCGGGCTGGGGGGCCTCCACAGGGGCCAGGCCCAGGGCCGATAATCGGGACTGATCTCGGAGATGAGAGCGACGGCTTGCTGGTCGGCGCCCGAAAAGGAGTGAGGCCCCGAGAAGAGAGCCAAAAAAACCAGCCCGATCGCGGCCAAGCCCAAGAAAAGGTTTCTCATTTCACGAAACCGAGCTCTTCCAGTTCGGGCTGGCCGGAAAGGAGGTTGAGCACCAGAACCGTGAGAAACCCCTCCGTGAGCGCCAGCGGAACCTGGGTGAGAGCGAAAACCAGCAAGAATTTCCATAAAGAGCCTGAAATCCCTCCCTGGGGATCGGGATAGGCGATCGCCAACTGAAGGGAGGAAAAAAAGTAGGTGAAGAGGTCGCCCAGGACGGCCGTGAGGAAGACGACCAGGGAAAGGGGCAGAGCCAGGCGTTTTCCGAGACGGTAGATCCAGAAGGAGAGCCAGGGCCCGGCTATCCCCATGGAGAAGAGGTTCGCCCCCAGGGTCGTCAGGCCTCCATGAGCCAAAAGTAGGGCCTGAAAGAAAAGAACGATGGCCCCTATCACGGTCATCGCCCCGGGCCCGAAAAGAATGGTCCCCAGTCCCGTGCCGGTGGGATGAGAGCAACTGCCCGTGACCGAGGGAAGCTTGAGGGCGGACAAAACGAAGGTGAAGCCCGCCACCGCCCCCAGTAGCAGCTTCAGGGAGGGCTTTTCTTTCAGGAGGCGGTCGATGCGGCGAAAACCCAGCCACAGAAAGGGTGCCGAAAGAGCGCTCCAGGCAACCGCGGACCCCAGTGGCAAATAGCCTTCCATGATGTGCATGGGTCTCTCCTCGAGGCCTCTCAAATCGGTTCGCTTAACAAAAGTATAAAATATCTCGCTCGATTGCTCAAGTCGGCTTGACAGAAAAAGAGTGTCGGGTTATAAATGAATCGATGGTTCATTAATCGAGGGGATCCGATGGCTCAAAAACTGAAAAACGAAATCCAGAAGGGGATCGCCGACGCCGGCTTGAGGGCCTTTGCCGAACAAGGCTACCAGAACGCCGCCGTGGCGGATGTCGCCCGAGCCGCCGGGGTTTCCGCGGGCAACGTCTACCGCTACTTCATGAACAAGAAAGCCCTCTACGACTCGCTGATTTCCCCGGATTTCGTTCAGACCTTCACCCGTCTCCTTTTCCAAAGGGTCCACGCCCTTTCCGGGGTGGAGGACATCGAGGGACTGGCGCCGAACGCCCCCTTTCACCTCATTTCCGAAGAACTCTTTCTTTTCTGCCTCGAGAATCGATTGCGAGTGGTCGTCCTTTTGGCACGCTCCCGCGGCACCCAAAACGAGCACTTTGCCGAAGAATTGACCGCCCTGCTGATCCAATGGGCGATCGCCCACTTCGAGGCCCTGGACCCCAAGCTGGAAATGACGAAGGTGAAAAAATTCGCCCTGGAAAAGATTTACCGAAACTACGTCCTCGCCTGGGTCGAGTGCCTCGAAGCCTTCGATGGGGAAAGGGAGATCAGGCAGGCGATCGAAGCCTTCTCCCGCTACCACCTGGCCGGCTTGAAGGCCTTCTTCGCCTGATTTTTTTTCTTCGATAAATGAACACGTGATTCATTTATCGGGGCTTTTTCGAAAGGAGATCGAACGATGGGAAAGATCCTCGTGATCGGCTCGACCGGAACGGTCGGCAGCCTACTTTTTTCTCGGCTGGAAGAAAGGGGAGAAAAAATCAAGGGTGCGACCAGGCGTCCCGAAGAAGCTTCGAAAATGCACCCGAAAAGGGAATACGTCGCCTTCGATTTCGAGGACGAGACTTCCTTCGCCCCTGCCCTAAAAGAAGTCGACCGGGTCTTCCTGATTGCCCGGCCGGGGGATCCCCACCCCGAGCGCGTCGCCATTCCCCTCATCGACGAGATGAAGAAAAAGAAGATATCGAAAGTGATCAACTTGACCGCCATGGGCATCGAAAGCCAGAACGACCTCACCCTCCGCCAGGTCGAGACCTATCTGGAGGCTTCCGGAATCGACTTCACGCACAGGCGCCCCAACTGGTTCATGCAGGTACTGGCGAACGGCCCGCTCTTTCAGGACATCCAGAGAACCGGCTCAATCCACCTTCCGGCGGAAGAATCCGCGATATCCTACGTCGACGTGAGGGATGTCGCCGAGGTGGCCGCAACCATCCTGAGCGAAGGAGGCCATTTCGGGAAAGCCTACACCCTGACCGGAGCGCGAGCTCTCGATCACTTCGAGATCGCCCGCCTCCTTTCGGACGCGGCGGGAAAAGAGATCCGCTACGTCCCCATCTCCGAGGAGCAGGCGCGCGAAGGACTCGAGGCCGCCGGTTTGTCCCTCGACCGGGTCGAACGGCTGATCGGCTTTTATCGACTGATCCGAAAGGGCTTCTGCAGCCCCGTTTCGGCGGAGGTAGAAACGGTTCTCGCTCGCCCGCCGATTTCCTTCGAGCAATTCTCGAAAGACCATGCCGCCTGCTGGCGCTGAGACTCAGGCAAGCGGTTCGGCGAAATATCCTCGGAAAAGGATCTAATCCAGCGGCTATATCGATCTCGGGCTCCTGTACGGCTAAAAAGATGGAGGATATTCCTTTTTTTGAATCCGCCCCCTCGTCCTGCCCACCCTTCCTAAAACCTGGTTCAATCCGCCTCGATTTCGACCATAGTTTAGAATTCGATAATGAGGTATCCTGACAGCAACCGAGGGTTGTCCCGATCCCTTCCCCATCTTTTCGATGTTCTGGAGGTTTTCCATGCTCCGAAGAACCGCGCTTTTCCTATCCTTTTCCCTGGTGACGCTGCCGGCCTTCGGGGCCGTCCAGAATGAGCTCGGGGTCATTCCTTCCGTCGCTCTCGTCGGCGACGCCACCTCCCTCTNNCCTCCTGCTCAATCCCGGCGGTCTGGGAGCGAGTCCGCCCAGCCTGCTGATCTCCCGCCAGGGCTGGTCGACCGGCTCCACCGGGCTCTTCATGAATACCGGCTCGTTCGGTCTCGGTTACATCAACCGCCCGCTCGGCTCCTTCTACGTCATGGGGCTCGGGCTGGGCGATGAGGCTTTTCGCTACGGGATGAACTACCACTTTCCCGCCGAGGGAAGCCCCGGAAGCGTCGACCTCGGGATCCTCTCCCGGCCGAACCCCACCCTTTCCCTCGGCTTCACGGTCAGAAACCTTCTGAACTCTCCCCCCGAGTACCAATTTGGTGCGGGGATACGTCCCTTCGGGCCCCGGCTCACCCTGAGCCTGGACCTTCCTTATTCGGACGGCATCCCCTTCCGGCCCTTCGGGGGGGTGGACGCCGAAGTGCTCGACGGGATTCACCTGCGCGGCCAGGTTTCTTCCGACGCCTTCCTTCTGGGCTTCGGGCTCAACGCGGGACAGATCGGCCTTTCCGGGCTCGGAAACCTCGACCGGGCTTCGGCCAACATCAGCATGTCGAGCGCTCACAAGCCTTCCGTCCTCGAGGCGAGAGGCGGCAGCGTGGCCATCCTCGATCTGGAGGAAAAAACCGATCCCGGCGAGCCCTCCTCCTTTGCCCAGACCGAGGCCATCTCTAACGCCCAGGCCGATCCCCGGGTATCCGCCCTCGTCCTGAAGATCGGCGAAGCCCCGGGAGGTTGGGCCCACATCGAAGAAGTCCGGGACGCCGTCCTGCGCTTCCGTCGGTCGGGAAAAAAGGCCTGGGCCTATCTGGAGGAAACGGATTTCCGAGGGTACTATCTCGCCAGCGCGGCCGATCACATCGCCTTCAATCCCATGGGCCGGCTCGAGTTCAACGGGATCGCCGTGACCTATCTCTACTTCAAGGGCCTGTTGGACAACCTGGGGATCCGCCCTCAATTCTACGCGACGGGTCCCTACAAATCCTTCCACGAGCCCTTCGACCGAAAAAGCCCGAGTCCGGCCGAAAGGGCGCAGACCCAGGCTTATCTCGACAACCAGTTCGAGCGGATCGTCCGAACCGTCTCGGTGGAGCGCAAGCTCCCCNNGGTCCGGGCCTTGATCGAGGGTGGAGTCTACCAGGCCCCCTCCGCGCTCGCCGCCCACCTGGTCGACGGCTTGGCCGAACGCGACGAGGTCAAACAGCAACTCGAGAAAACCCTGGGACATCCGCTGGCCGGGATGAACGCCGGCGATCTGGGTGACGCCCCCCGCTCCTGGGCACCCGGCCGGATTGCCGTCGTGCAAGCCTCCGGAGGCATCGTGTCGGGAGAAAGCGGCTTCAACCTGCTCATGGGGCCGACGATCGGCGCCGACACCCTCATCCGGGCCCTCCGTGACGTGCGGGAGGATCAAGCCATCAAATCCGTGGTTTTCCGGATCAACAGCCCGGGAGGCTCGGCGATCGCCTCCGAACTCATTCGACACGAGTTGGTGAACCTGGCCGCGAAAAAACCCCTCGTCATCTCGTTCGGGGACGTCGCAGGCTCGGGAGGCTATTGGCTCGCCATGGTTCCGGGAAGCAGGATTTTCGCCGAGCCCGGGACCCTGACCGGCTCGATCGGAGTCGTCACGGGCAAGCTGAATATCGACGGGCTCTTCAAGAAAATCGGAATTTCGGCGACCACTCTCAAGGACGGCAGTCACGCCGACATGAACAGCCCCCTGCGAAACTTCGATAAAACCGAGGAGAGAATCCTGCGCGACGAGGCCGAGCTTTTCTACCAGAAGTTCGTCGAGATCGTCGCCGCTGCCCGCAACCTGCCCCAAGTCAAGGTCCGCGAACTGGCCGGCGGCAGGATCTACTCGGGCGAAGCGGCACTCGAGGTGGGCCTGGTCGATCAAATCGGCGGCCTGCAAGAAGCGATCGCCGAGGCGACGAAAAAAGCCGAACTGGAAAACCGAGAGATCCAGCTCGCTTTCTATCCCCAGCTCAGTCCCTTCGGGACCCTGGTCAACCGCCCCGCAAAAAATGAACTCGGAGCCATGCTCGAGAGCTCCGCTGAATGGCCCGAAAAGGTTTTGCCCTGGCTCAAACCCCGTATCCTGCCTNNTTTATCCCTTCGACCCCCTAAACCCAGCCTCATAAAGCCGGGAGTATGGCAAATTTGCCTACTCCCGGCTTTTCGGCAAGCAAGCCCTCCCTTTCCTACCCCTTGCCGAATAAGGTTTTTCACGAAAGGCAACAAGTTTATACGCTCCCGCTCCCCTAAAATTCTGGGCGAAGCAGAGAAGCTCGTAAAGAAATGAGGGAATGGAGGAAGCCGATGATTAGGAAAGACGCCTTGTTTCGAAAGGGGATATGTTCCGGATTGCTGGCGGCGGCGGTATTCGTAGGAGCCTACGCCTGCGCTTCTCCGCCCCCGTCCGCCTCTTCACCTGCCCCTCCCCAAGATGTGGTGACCTTGCCCACCCCACCTCCCGTGCTGGAGACGGGGGGGAAGAGCCCGACGCCCGTGCCGTTCAAGGCTGAGATCCGGGGCAGAAAGTTCGTCGACAGGGACGGGAACCGCCAATTCGGCACGGGGGACACCTCCGAGTCCGGCTGGGAAATCCGCCTCTATCCCTCTTCGGCCGTGACGTCGAACAAATGGGATACCCCCCTGGCATCGGCGACCACCGACTCGAACGGAAACTTCGCTTTCACCAACCTCGATAAGGGAAGCTACTTGGTGGCTCCCGCGGCGACCGGGAAAAACGGGGAGCGCCTCCAGCAGGTCAGCCCGACGGAAACGGCCCAGGCAAAGTGCGTGACCCTACCCACGCAGGCGACCACGGCTTGCCAACCGATCGCCTGCCAGGTGACCATCGACAGCGGATACTCCCAGCCCTGCGAACTTTCCTTCCTGGATCAGACGCTTCCGGGAATGGCCTACCCGCCGNNACCGCCGATGGCCGGGCTGGGTGGCTATCCCATCGGATGGCCGTTCCCCTATGAGGTCTGGATCGACCCCGATTGCGACGACGATCGCGACAACGAGCCCACTCCCGAGCCGACGCAAACGGTGGCCCTTCGCACAGCGGCCACTTTCGCCATTTTGGCCGGCTCCACCATCACCAGCACCGGGTCCACCATCGTTACCGGGGACATCGGACTGAGTCCGGGCGCCGGGATATTCGGCTTTCCTCCGGGCACCTTCACCGGAGCACTGCATGAAAGAGACGCGGTCGCCGCCCAGGCAAAGAACGACCTGTCCCTGGCCTTCAACGACGCTTTCGGAAGAAGCGGCGCGATCAGCGTCTCCGGAGGGCACTTGAGTGGAAAAACCCTCTCCCCGGGTGTCTACAAAGCCGAAAACTCCGCCTTCGACCTTGCGGCGAACGGGACGCTCACTCTCGATGCCGGTTCCCTCGGCTCGAAGGCCGTTTGGATCTTCCAGGCCCAGACGAACGTGGCCGCCGGCGCCCTGTCTCGAGTCATCCTCAGCAACGGCGCCAAGGCTTCCAACGTCTTCTGGGTGGTCGGCAACTCGGCCACCATCGGCGCGAGTTCGATCTTCCAGGGCACCGTCATGGCCCAACAATCGATAGCGATGGGCTCGGGAACGAACCTGCAGGGCAGAGCGCTGGCCATGATATCCTCGGTTACCTTGGACACCAATATCGTCACCAGGCCCGCTCCCTGAAAAAGTCGTCGATAAAACCTCCAAAAGCCCCCGGATGCCTGGGCACCCGGGGGCTTTTCGAGGATTCCGATTTCATCGGATCCGATCGAGATGAACGTCTTTCACGGCCTTGACCGCCCGGTCGGAAAAGAAATCGTTGTTTTCCCTGGCGAAAGCGGGGCCGGCCATGAGGCAAAGCATCAGGGTGGCGCAGAGGGCGTTTCTCACTTCTTGCCCCTCACATCAACTCGGAAACCAGCTTGCCCTGGGTGAATTGCAGAAGGTAATCGTTGCCGCCGGCCTTCGAATCGGTACCGGACATGTTGAAACCTCCGAAGGGATGGACTCCGACCAGGGCACCGGTGCACTTCCGGTTGAAATAAAGGTTGCCGACGTGGAATTCCTGCCGGGCCTTCTCGAGGTGTTCCCGATTATTCGAATAAACCGCGCCCGTCAACCCGAAATCCGTGTCGTTGGCGATCTCGAGGGCCTGGTCGAAACTCTCGGCCTTGGTCACGGCGACCACCGGCCCGAAAATCTCTTCCTGCATGATCCGGGCCTTGGGGTCCAGGTCGACGATGACGGTCGGCTGAATGAAATAGCCCTTGCGCTCCATTTTTCCGCCACCGTTGATCAGGCGTCCCTCGCCCTTGCCGATCTCGATGTACTTCAAGACGTTCTTGTAGGCGGCTTCATCGATGACCGGTCCCATCCATGTTTCCTGCTTCGCGGGTTCTCCGATGGAAATCTCATTGGTTTTCAGCCTCACCAATTCGAGGACTTCGTCGTAGACGGCTTCATGGATGATCGCCCGGGAGCAGGCGGAGCATTTCTGGCCGGAGAAGCCGAAGGAAGAGGAGACGATCGCCGCGGCCGCCGCTTCGAGATCGGCGCTCTCGTCGACGACGATGGCGTCCTTGCCGCCCATCTCGGCGATGACCCGCTTGATCCACTTCTGGCCGGGGGCGGTTTTGGCGGCGCGCTCGTTGATGCGGAGACCGGTTTCCTTGGAGCCGGTGAAAGAAACGAAGCGGGTCAAAGGATGATCGACGAGATAATCGCCGACTTCTGCGCCGCTACCGGGCAGGAAGTTGACGACCCCGTCCGGGACGCCGGCTTCTTCGAGCACCTCGAGGAACTTGGCGGCGATCACCGGGGTCACCGAGGCGGGCTTCAAAACGACGGTATTGCCGGAAACCAGGGCCGCGCCGGTCATGCCGGCCATGATGGCGAGGGGGAAGTTCCAGGGCGGAATGACCAGGCCGACCCCCAGGGGAATATACGTCAATTCGTTGTCCTCGCCTTGCAGCCGAACGAGGGGCTGATATCCAGCCAGCCGGAGCATTTGGCGGGCGTAGAATTCGAGGAAGTCGATCGCTTCCGCGGTGTCGCCGTCCGCTTCGGCCCAGGGCTTTCCAGCCTCGAACACCAACCAGGCCGAGAACTCGTGCTTGCGTCTGCGCAGGATGGCAGCGGCCTTGAAGAGGCAACGGGCGCGGGCGGCGGCCGGAACCGATTTCCACTTCCCGAAAGCTTCGCTCGCCGTTTGGATCGCCCTTTCCGCGAGCTCCCGATCGGCTTTCGAGACCATTCCGACGATTTGCTCCGGTTCCGCGGGATTGAGGGAAAGGATCTTCTTTTCGGTGCTTACCCTTTCCCCGCCGATCACCAGGGGATAGTGTTTTCCGAGTTCGCTTTCGACCTTCTTCAAGGCCGAGAGGAAAGCATTTTTGTTTTCTATGAGGGAGAAATCGGTGAAGGGCTCGTTCTTGAACTCGGTCTGCAGGGGAGCTTCGGGTCTGACTTCGACGATCACTTTTTTTTGTCCTTTCAACAAACGAGGAATCCGTACTGCTTCAAGATGGCGCGTCCCGCCCCTCGGGAGAGAAAGTCGACGAAGGAATTCGCCTGCTCGGGAGAGGGGGCGGTGCGCATCAAGGCCATGGAATGTTCGATCGGGGATTGCCGGAACTCCGGCAGGATGGTGTTCAAACCTTGGGAAGAGGAGGTGACGGCGAAGGAAGTGATGGCGATCCCCTCGTTTTCGGTATCGGCGAACTGCTGCGCCTGGGCGGCATCGTTGCTCAGCAACAACTTCGGTCGAAGGGCCTCGTACAAGCCGTGGCGTTTCAGTAATTCCACAGCCAGGGCTCCGCTCGGCGCCTGGGCGGGGTTGGCGATGACCACCCACCTGACCTCGGGGCTCAGGAGGTCCTCGAGGTTCTCGATCCTGGCCTTGTGCTCGCAGCGGCGCCAGATGGTCAGGCTGCCCTTGGCGAAGGAGCGGATGGATTCGGAGCGGACGGCCTTTTTTCGGTCGAGCTGATCGATGACCCCCGGGGAGGCGGAAGCGAACAAATCCAGTTTCGCCCCCGCTTCGACCTCCCGGGCCAGGGCACCCGAAGAACCGAAATGAAGCCGCACCTGAATTCCGGTACTTCTCTGGAAGGCCTGTCCCGCGTCCTGGAAGGCGTAGAAAAAGCTCGAGGCGGCAAAAACGGTGATGTTTTCACCGCTTTCGGACGGAGCCAGCTCGCTGAAAAAGCCCTTTTGGAGGGAAGCGATCTCGAACTGTCCCTGGGTCCAGCCCAGCGCTCGATTGGAAGGGGATGGAACGTCGAACAGTCCCGGCAGCGAATAGATGATCCGCTTTCCCTGCCGCCGATCGATCACGAGTCTTTCGGAACGCAGGATGGCCAGGTGATGGGAAACCCGAGCGATCGAAAGCCCCAGCGTCTCGGCCAGAGCGCCGACGGAATGCTCGCTTTGCGCCAG
>DOBT01000065.1 GCA_003503675.1 Cyanobacteria bacterium UBA8530
GTCATGGCGGGGGCGGGCCTGGTTTTCTTCGCCTTCATCGGCTTCGATGCCGTTTCGACCGCCGCCGAGGAAACGAAAAACCCTCAGAAGGATCTGCCCTTCGCCATCATCGCCTCCCTGGTGGTCTGCACCGTCCTCTACCTCCTGGTGGCGGCGGTCATGACCGGGATCGTCCCCTACCAGCTGCTCAACGTGCCCGACCCCATGGCCGTCGCCCTCAACGCCATCCACCAGAACTGGGCCTCGGCCATCATCTCCGTGGGGGCGCTGGCCGGGATGACCAGTTGCCTGCTGGTTTTTTCCATGGGACAGACCCGCATCCTCTACACCATGGCCAAGGACGGCTTCCTGCCCAACCGAATGGCGGAGATCCACCCGAAATTCTCCACCCCCTATCTGAACACCTGGGTGGTGGGTTGGGTCACGGGCATCGGAGCCGCCCTGCTTCCCATCGACATCCTGGCCGAACTCTGCAACATCGGCACCCTTTTCGCCTTCACGGTGGTCTGCCTCGGGGTCCTGATCCTGCGTAAGACCCAGCCCTCGGTCCCTAGGCCCTTCCGCTGTCCCTGGGGGCCCGTCATTCCCGTCCTGGGCATCCTGTCCAACCTCTACCTCGTCACGTTTCTGCCGGTGGCGACCTGGATCCGCTTCGGAGTCTGGGTGGCCGTGGGGATCGCCATCTACTACCTCTACGGCCAGCGGCGGATCGACGCGCGCCTCGCCGAAGAGCCTGTCTTGGCGGAAGTATAGCTCCGAGAGATGAGCGCGACCGAGGAGACCGAAATGAATACCGTTCCCGCGCTTTTTTTCAACGCCGCAGCTCGCTTTCCAAATGCCGATTGCCTGGCGGCCAAGGTCGCGGGGGGGTATCGCCCCGTCAGCTACCAAGAGTTCGCGCGGAAGGTGGAAAAGCTGGCCGCGGCCCTGCATGAAAGGGGCATCGAGAAGGGCGATCGCCTCGCCCTNNCTTTCCCTCGGTGCCGTCGTCGTTCCCATCTATCCGACCCTCACTCCGGGGCAGGTTTCTTTCATCCTGAACGATTGCCGGGCGAAAATTCTCGTCCTTTCGGGGCAAGCCCTTGTGGAGCCCTTGCTCCCCCTTCTCGCCGACCTTCCTTCGATCGAGGAGATCGTTTTTTTCGAGGCCCCCGAAGGGCTCGACCTTCCCTGCCACTGGACCACGACGGAGATCCTGCTCGAGAGCGGGGCCTTTCAATTATCCGGTTTGAGGGGAAAGCTCGAAGCCATCCGCGAAGGGTTGACCGCCGAGGACCTCGCGAGCATCGTCTATACCTCGGGCACGACGGGCGACCCGAAGGGGGTCATGCTGACTCAGGGCAACCTGGCTTCCAACGCCGCCGCGATGGTCGAGTCCCAGGAGATCGGTCATAGCGATCGCTGCCTCTCCTTCTTGCCCCTCAGCCATGCCTTCGAGCGGATCGCGCATCTCACCTTCCTGGCGGCCGGGGGATCGATCTTCTATGCCGAGAACGTCAATTCGATCGTCGCGAACCTGGCCGAGGTGCGCCCGACCATCGTGGTCTGCGTCCCCCGCGTCTTCGAGAAGGTGCGCAGCCGCATGCTGGAAAACATGCTGTCCGCCTCCTGGCTTCAGAAAAACGTCTTCTTCTGGGCCCTGCGCATCGGAAAGAAGCTTCGCAAGGCGGGGAAGGGGTGCGGTTTGGGCTTGAAAACCGAGGCCCTGGTCGCCGACGTCCTCGTTTTCTCCAAGGTCCGGCGGCGCTTCGGAGGGAAAATGCGCTATTTCGTTTCGGGGGGCGCCCCCCTCATTTCCGAAGTGGGCGAATTCTTCGAGGTCTTGGGCTTCGAGATCCTCGAGGGCTACGGTCTCACCGAGTCCAGTCCGGTCATCGCTTCCAACCGGCCGGGAAAAGCCCGTCTGGGCACGGTGGGAGTGCCTCTGCCCGGGGTGGAGGTTCGCCTGGCCGGGGACGGCGAGATATTGACGAGGGGACCCCACGTCATGAGGGGTTATTACAATCGGCCGGACCTCACCGAAGAGGTCCTCCATGACGGCTGGCTCTCGACCGGCGACATCGGGGCCTTCGATGAAAAGGGTTTTCTCAAGATCGTCGACCGCAAAAAAGAGATCCTGGTGATGTCGAACGGCAAAAATATCGCTCCCCAGCCGATCGAGAACGCCCTCAAGAAGAGCAAGTACATCAGCATGGCCATGGTGGTGGGAGACGGCAAGAATTACCTCACCGCTCTCCTGGTTCCCAATGTGGATCCCTTGCTGAGATATGCCCGGAAAAAGGGGATGGCGAAAAAAAGTCTTTCGGAATTGCTGAAGGACGAAGGCATCCGGGGCCTTTTCCGGGAGGAGATCGATCGCCATACCGCGCAATTCGCCCGCTTCGAGAAGGTCAAGGATTTCGCGCTGCTCGCGGAAGAGTTCACCCAGGAAAGAAACGAGTTGACGCCCACCTTGAAGTTCAAGCGCCAGAACATCATCGGGGCCTACTCCGATTCGATCGAGCGGCTGTACCCGGAAGCGACCCGGGTCCGAGGGTAGGATCGCAAGAACGGAATGGTGCACTTCCTTCGGGGAGCCTACAATGGTCGGTGGAAAAATTTCTTTAAAGGAGCCACCAGTGACAGCGCTAGCCACTCCCCCGGAACACCCTCTCGCCCAATCTTCCATTCTTCTCACCGTCCCTAGCCTGTTTTTCGCTTCGGCCGAACGCTTTCCCGATAGCCCCTGCCTGGGAACGAAGGTGGAAAAGCACTTCCGCTACCTTTCCTACCGGGAGTTCGCCCAGTCGGTGCTTTGGCTGAGGGCTTCCCTGAGGGCGCGGGGGATAGGTAAAGGCGATCGCCTGGCCCTGATGTCCCCCAACCGCCCCGAGTGGCCCCTGTGGGATCTGGCTGCTCTTTCCCTCGGTGCCGTCGTCGTTCCCATCTACCCCACCTTGACCCCCAAGCAGGTACATTTCATCCTCAGCGATTGCGGCGCGAGCTTTTTGGCGATCGCCGATCGATTCCTGCTCGATCCTCTGCCCCTTTCCGCCCTGCCTTCCTTGCGGGAAGTCTTCCTCTTCGACGCGGACGAAAAACCGGCCCTTTCCATCCCGACGGCCTTTTCCAAGGATTTGCTGGAAGAAGGAAAGAAAATCAGCGAAGGCAGCGAAGGCAGCGAAGAACTTTCGGAAAAGGACCTCGCGACGATCGTCTACACCTCGGGAACCACGGGAGACCCCAAGGGGGTGATGCTTTCGCACGAAAACCTCGCTTCCAACGCCCGCGCCCTGGTCGAGTACGAGAAACTCACCTCCCTGGACAGTTGTCTATCCTTCTTGCCGCTCAGTCATGCCTTCGAGCGGATGGCCCATTTCATGTTCTTCACGAGCGGGGGGGCGATCGCCTATGCCGAGAACGTCAATTCGATCGTGGCCAACCTTTTCGAGGTGAAGCCGACCATCGTGATCAGCGTCCCCCGGGTGTTCGAGAAGGTGCGCAGCCGCATGCTGGAGAACATGCTGTCCGCCTCCTGGCTGAAGAAAAACATTTTTTTCTGGGCCCTGCGCAACGGGCGAAAGGCGCGCCAAGAAAGAATAAACGGAAAGGGCCTTTCCCTCGGGTTGTCCTGCAAGCTCTTTTTCGCCGATCTTTTGGTTTTCAAGAAGGCCCGGCGGGCTTTCGGGGGAAGGATGAGGTTCTTCGTCTCCGGTGGAGCGCCCTTGCTGCCGGAGGTGGGTGAATTCTTCGAGGTTCTGGGCTTCGAGATCCTCGAGGGCTACGGCCTCACCGAGACCAGTCCGGTGGCCGCGGCCAACCAGGTGGGTAGAGCCCGCCTCGGGACGGTGGGCACGGTTTTACCCGGGGTGGAGGTGCGCCTGGCCGAGGACGGCGAGATAGCGATCAAGGGCCCCAACGTCATGATGGGCTATTACAACCGGCCGGACCTCACCGAAGAGGTTCTCCGCGACGGCTGGTTCTCCACGGGCGACATCGGGACCTTCGATGAAAAGGGTTTTCTCAAGATCGTCGACCGCAAAAAAGAGATCCTGGTGATGTCGAACGGCAAAAATATCGCTCCCCAGCCGATCGAGAACGCCCTCAAGAAGAGCAAGTACATCAGCATGGCCATGGTGGTGGGAGACGGCAAGAATTACCTCACCGCTCTCCTGGTTCCCAATTTGGATCCCTTGCTGAGATATGCCCGGAAAAACGGGATGATCTCGAAGGATTCTTCGGAATTGCTGAAGGACGAGCGCATTCGCGTCCTCTTCCGGGAGGAGGTCGATCGTTTCACCGAGGATTTCGCCCGCTTCGAGAAGATCAAGGATTTCGCGCTGCTGGCGGAGGAATTCACCCAGGAAAAGAACGAGTTGACCCCCACCCTGAAGTTCAAGCGCCAGAACATCATCCTTGCGTATTCCGGCCTGATCGAACCGATGTACGGGAAATAGATTCCCGCCTGCTCCGGTTATCTCTAGTTCTTCCCCAAGCGAAGTCCGACCGTCAGGTGGATGATTCCGTAGGGGGTTCCGAGCGAAGCGGTCATCTTTTGGACATGGGGCCAGGAGATTTCGGGCGAGCCGCAAACCAAACCGAAGGGCGGCATGAGGGAAGAATCGATTCCCGCCTCGAGCATGGGAGCGCAGGTATTCTCGGCGATCTGGTTCACCAACTCGCCGAGGGCGCAGGCGGCATCTTCGTTTATCTCCGAGAAGGCCAGCAGCCTCATCGCCCCCGCCAGGGCGAGCGCGGTCTCCATTCCCATCCCGAAATTGACATGCCCACCCAGTTGGCCGATCAGGCCGATGTTGAGATTGACGTCCTGCAAGGTAAAAAAGAGATCTTCCAGCGGCAGCACTTCTCCCCGGGTGGGCGTCTCGCCGAGCAGTTTTCCCAGTACCAGATCCGAGGCCTCGTAGAGCCATTCGATGTAGCGAATCACGTGGGCGTATTTTTCCAAGGAGCCTCCTGGCAGAGCGAGGCGGCTTTCTCGCCAAAAAAAACCAAACCGAGCATCGTTATTGAAGCAAGGCGATTCATGGACAATATAGCACCCGCGCAAACGGCGTCAACCAATTTTTTTCTGCATTTGGCGTGATTATTTCGTTGTGTAGCTCGGGAGCTTCGCCTTTGAGGGGGCTTTTTTCGGCCTTGGCGGAGCCAGGTCCATATCGGCGACAAAACCATGCTCTCGGTTCTGAGAATGCTGTTCTTTGCGGATTGCGATCGTCGGGACAGTGTCATTGACAGGCGTTCTCAGCTACCCGATAATGACGCTGTCGAGGCTTTCCCCCTTCTTCAAGCGCGAGGAGACCAGGATGCAAAAATAGATCGAGGATATCGCAACGGAGTTGCGTAATATCCTCGGCGGCAACGAAGCCTCTTTCGATTCGGTCTGCACCCGGCTGACGTTGCGAATCGGCGTGAACCTCAGAGACTTAAAGCTCAACCAAATGCACGACCAAGGCCTCCTCGAGCCCCTCGAGGAGATGGGCTACGTGCTCTCCTGATGCGGAAAAGGAAACAAACATGCTTTTCGGTGCTTTTTCCGCCGGAGGCAATACCGTTCAGGTCATCGAAGAAATCTTATCCCAGCTGGGGGACTGCAACCCCAAGGCCCTGGTCTTCTTTGCGGCCCATAGCCTGGACGGGGCGTTGATCTCTCACGCTTTTCGTGAGCGTTATGCGGGCGCCGAAGTCATCGGCTGCACTACAGCCGGTGAGTTCAACGAGAAAAACGGCGGCATTGGGGGCCTCACGGTCCTGGCTCTTCCCGAGGACAAGGTGAAGCGATGTGTCGCAGGATTGGCCCAATTCGGCGAAGGCCGCGTCACGGCCGTGCATGGCGTCGTCAATGCGATCGCCGAGAAGCTCCGGATCGATCTGCGTAAGGCCGATCCCGCCCGTTATGTCGGCATCGTCCTGATCGATGGCATGCATGCCGAAGAGGAACGCGTCAACGACATGCTCGGCAACATGGCGCCTCTTCTCTCCTTTGCCGGAGGCTCGGCCGGGGATAACCTGGAATTCAAGGAAACCAGGGTTTTTCAAAACGGAGCCGCCTCCTCCCATGGCGCCGTCTTCCTGCTCCTGGATATGAACGTTCCCTTCCGGATCATCAAGACCTGCAGCTTCAAGCCTCTCGGTGAGAGCTTCACCGTCACCAGGGCCAATTTGTCCCACCGCCGCGTCTTCGAACTCGACGGCGATCTTGCGGTCCGGGTCTATGCCGATGCCCTGGGGAAGGCCATCGACCAGTTGGACAACAAGGACTTTGCGGCCCATCCCTTGGGCCTCATGATCGACGGCAAACCCTGGATCCGGAGCCTGAAAGGGTTCTCGCCCGAAGGCGGGATCGACTTCTATTGCCAGATCTCGGAGGGGATGGAGGTCTTCGTCATGGAGGCCACGGACATCATCGCGGAAACCGCCGAGGCCATCGAAAGCGCCAAGCGACAGTTGGACGGCGCCTCCGGAGGTTTGATGTTCAACTGCATCTTCCGTCGTCTCGATCTCGAAGCGAAAGGCCTCATGCAGGAGCATCTGGATTGCTTCGAGGGACTGTCCATTGCCGGCTTCCATACCTACGGCGAGTCCTGGATGGGCCACATGAACCATACCCTGACCGGAATTATTTTCTAGTCACCCGATGCCGGGCGCCACCGGCAAACGGATGATGAAGGTCGTTCCCTTGTTTGTTTCGCTCTCGAAGTCGATGCTCCCGCCATGCTTGTTGACCACGATGTCATGGGCGATGGCCAAACCCTGGCCGGTTCCCTTTCCTACCGCCTTGGTGGTGAAGAAAGGGTCGAAAATCTTTTTTCTGATGGCTTCGGGGATGCCCTTGCCGGTGTCTCCGATGCGGATCTCGACCCAGCCGTCGTTTTGCCGGGTGGTCACTTTGATGGCTCCCATCTCCTGATCATGGCGTTCCTCGATGGCATGGGCGGCGTTGATCAGGAGGTTGAGCAAGACCTGATTGAACTCGTCCCCCATGCAGGATACCATTGGCAGGTTTTGATCGAAATCGGTTTCGAGCGAGGCCACGTACTTCCATTCGTTGCGCGAAACAATGGTGGCGGTCTCGATGGCGCGGTTGATGTCGACGGGGGACTTCTCCCCCTGGCTGGAATGCGAGAAGTCCTTCATCGCGTGCACGATCTTGGATACCCGATCGATGCCGTCCAGGGACTGAGCGATCGCGAGGGGGATTTCGCTCAAAAGATAGTCGAGATCGATCTTGCCTTCGACGTCTTCTTTTTTCGGCAAGGCCCCGATGAGTTCCGCGAAGGAGTCCTTGAGGAAGAACAAGTTGTCCCCCACGAACTGAATGGGGGTGTTGATCTCGTGGGCGATGCCGGCGGCCAGCTGGCCGATCGATTCCAGCTTCTGCGATTGCACGGTCATGCTCAGCGCTCTCCGCATCTTTTCGATGTTCAGATTGATCGCTTCGTACAGCCGTTGGAATTCCTGGCGGGTATCCTCGATCCCGCAGTCTCCCTCGTTCGCTTCGATCGAGATGTTCAGATCGCCTTGGGACAGCCGATCGAAGATCTCGTTCAGTTTCTGCACTTCCCTGCCTCCGAAATCGGCGACTTTCCTTGCCAGCTGTACCGCTTGCGTGATCGCGGTCTGATCGATTATGAACTCGAAAGCGCCGATGATCGAGCCGTCCTCATCTCTGATCGGCACCCCGGTATAGCTGATTTCGAGGCTCATTCCGCAGGGATGAGCCTCCGTCTCGCTCGTCGCCGTCTGTCCCCTGTGCATCGCCCTGAAGCAGGCGCATTTTTCGGTACGGCAATCGGCGGTCTTGAAGTGATCGAAGCATTTGGCGCCGAGGAGGCGCTCCTTCGATAGACCCAACAGATCGGCGCCGGTCTGATTGATGTAGCGAATGGAGAAATCCTTGCCGAGGATCAGGGCTGGCGCGGGCATCTTGTCGATATGTCTCACCAAGGAGTCCAGGCTCCGATTCATCCCCCCGATGATGCGCCCGAAGTCGCCGCCATGCTTCGAGGCGTCGGCTCGAGTATCCAGCCTCCCCGCCAGCGTAGCCTTGGTCAGTACGTTTGCGTCGAAAACCAAGGCATTGAAGGCATCAATGCACTGGTTGAGATTGTTCTTGATTTCGTTGAAGTCACCCTTGCATGCGTCCGAGATCTTGGGCGGGATGTCCCCCTTCGAGATGCGGTCCACGTAATCGGCGGTCACGTTGATGGGCCCCGCGAAAGCGTCGATCAACCTATTTGTGCCTTCGACGATCTCCCGGAACTCATCATTGATCTTTTCGATGTCGCCGCGGGTATCGAGTTTGCCTTCGACGATCTCCTCGACCAGGTGACGAGACTCATGGAGAATGCCCTTGATGATGCCGGCGACGTCGCGTTTGATGAGGAAACCCATGGCGAGCGCCAACCCGGCGCCCATCGCCAGCAGGATCGCCATGACCAGGCCCGCGGTCCTCGCAGCTGCGGTGTTCATATCCGAAGTTGCCTTCGCTCGTTGGACTCTGCGCGCCGCAAGACCCTCGATGGCCTTTTTCATCCTATCGGCGGAATCACTGGTTTGTTTGAGGAGAGCCGCGGCCTCTGCCTGTTTGCCTGCCGCCATGCGCTCGGTTATCCGGTCAACGGTGCCCTGGTATTCTTTTTTCGCTTTGCGGAAGACGTCGAAGACCCTTTGGCCTTCTTTGGTGGAAATGATTTTCTGGTAATTATCCGCCGATTTATCGATTTCTACGGCAAGATCCCTGAGGGATGCAAAACGCTTTTGACTTTCTTGCTCATTCTCCGCCTGGATCAGAGCTCGCAGATCGACGCGAGAACGTTGAAAAGCAGAGATAATGTTGCATAAATCCACCAAGGGGATGGTCATCTTTTTGTAGAGCAGGGTGTCTTCATCGGCGACCTTGTTGATGTTGAGTATCCCCACCCCGCCGATCGTCCCTGCGATCAGGGCCATCAGGATAAAACCGGCCAAGACTTTCGTCCCGATCTTCATTTTACGAAACCCGTTCATGTTTCCTCTCTTTGGCGGCAGCCATGGTTTTGTCGGTCATAAACCAAGCTTTCATTCTTCAGGCATCGACGGTAGGGGGTACCCTTTGTTCATCGTCGCCATGATGGTTTTTGAGGCTTCTTAAAAGGCGAAGTCCGCGTCTTTTCCTCGTTATCCCTCGCCCACCGGCAAACGGATGATGAAGGT
>DOBT01000166.1 GCA_003503675.1 Cyanobacteria bacterium UBA8530
TCTTCGACCGCTTCTACCGGGTGGACAAGTCCCGCTCCAGGGTCACCGGCGGCGTCGGCCTGGGCCTCTCGATCGTCAAGGACATCATCGAGGCCCACGGCGGCTCCATCCGAGTGGAGAGCGAGATCAACAAGGGTACGACGTTCTTCATCGACCTGCCCCTCCATCCCCACGAAGAAAACCCACAGTAAGCATTTGGGGCGGCCGATTCGGCCGCCCCTTCGCTTTCATTGCTTCACTAACGGCGGGAGCCGCCCGAACCGCCCCTGCCTCCGAAGTCACTGGTGTCGATGAGTTCGCCTTTCAGGAAGGCTTCAGCGAACTTCGCCGGAAGGATGGCCACCTCGATGTCCCCGAAAGAGGAGGCCGGAGAGCCCCCGCCACCTCCGGTGAGGGAATCGAAGTAGTCGATGTAATCCCCGTACTCCGGATCGTCGCTGATCTTGGAGATGTCGAGGGCATGGCCATCCTGGCCGATGGTCACGTTGTAGCCCGCTTCCGTGGCTTTCCTCATGGCGTCGATCAGTTTTTGGCGGTTCTCGGGGGTCACCACCACGATGACGGAAGGCTCCCCCGTGATGAATTGGTTCATGTTCAGGATCTGGTTGGCGGTGAGGCCTTCGCCGGCTTCTCCGCGCATGGAGCCCCCTGCCCCGCCCCTTCCGCTGAAGTAATCCGAGCCGACCGCTTCGAATTTCCTGCCGAAGGAAACGAAAGTCCCCTGCATGACGTCGTCGAAATCGGAGCGCCCCCCGTCGTTCTTGCCCGTCTCACTGGTTGAAAGGGAGAGTTTCTGCCCCCCGTGGATCTCCACCTCGCCGTCGAGCATGATTCCGGCGGCGATGCGGGCGTATTCGGCGGGGTCGGTGTTGGCGAGGTTGGCCTGCAGCGAAGCGGCAGAGCAAGTATCGGTATCCTTCCCCTGGAAGACGGAGCCTTCGAAGGAGATCTGATCGATGAGAGTGGCCATCATATCTTGTTTGTCCATCCCGAGTTCCTTCAGCTTGGGACAGAGCTCCCCTTGTGCGATGCGGTTGAGGTTGGAAAGGACTCCGAAGATCTTGGGATCCGCCTGATCCTTCATCTCCCAAGACTTTTCGTTCGTCAGGATGGACGCAAAAGCCACCTGAGCGAAGGGTTTTCCTTTCAAGGAGTCGAGGACGTTGCAGAACTGCTCGCGTTGCTCCTGCGGCATCATCAGGAAGCGTTGCTTCATGTCCGCGCCTTCGGCGAAACTATCGAGGTAGTCGACGGTGGCCGCCTCGCGGGCGGAAAGTTTCGGGGGGGCCGCGTCCAGGAGGTCGAAACACATGGAGACGCGCTGCGTGGCTCTAGCTCCGAGGCCCTCGAGATCCGGATCCAGGCTCGCCTCGAATTCGCGGCAGAAATCAGTCTGTTGCTTCGGGTTTAGTTTGAGGAAGTTCTGCTTGATCTCTTCGCCCCGATGGAGGCCGTCGAAGTAATGGAGCACCTTCGCTGTCGAAGCATTATCGCTGTTTTCGATCTCGTCCAGAGGGAAATCGAGCGAAGCTGCGAAGCTATTCAACTTTTCCAGTGCGTCCCCTTTTATTTGCGATTCGTCCTGGGCCATGAGCACCTTCGGATCCAGTGGCTGAGTCTTGGCGGCTTTATAGTCTGCCCCCGGCTGATTCGGGACTGCTGGATTCGCTGGTGCCGCGGTGGTGCGGGAAAAGCTTCCTATTAGATTGGACAGGGAGGATCCGAGGTTGTTGACGTCCATATACCCCTCCTTCGATTCGCGACATATCTATAGATACATCTTCAGGATGAAATGAAAAGATTCGGAACCATGGGGATTTTTGTTTGACCTTTAATCGTGTGCTAAGAAAAGATCGGGAATCCGCTCAAACTGGAGTTCATCCTGATCGAAGAGCGGCAATTGCTCGATGTCTTAGATTAGCTTGATGAG
Organism: Cyanobacteria bacterium UBA8530; assembly: GCA_003503675.1. GTDB lineage: Bacteria > Cyanobacteriota > Sericytochromatia > S15B-MN24 > UBA8530 > UBA8530. The sequence continues at coordinate 1,931 of DOBT01000166.1, forward strand.
CCTTTTTATGCAACTTTTGGAGTAAAAGGAGGGCGGGGATCCATAGAACTCTTTTTCTCGCTTCGAGGCCTCTCCGAATAACCCTTGGTTGTTTTCCTGAAGTGAGGTATACTTCACGGAAGAACGCTGAAGAGACGAGGAAGAAAGAACGATGCAAAAAAGAAAAAAATGGCTGTTCCTGGCCCTGGCCGCCCTCCTGATCCCCGGCTGCAAGGGCGAAATCTCGAACTTTGCAAAAGCCGGTTTGCCCGAAGTGAAGAAGGACGCGGAACCCTTCGCCGGAATCAAGTTTTCTCCGCTCTCCGCCCTCAATGCCAAGTACCTCGAAGGCCAGACCGATTCCTCCACGAAGCTCGGGAGTTCTTCCCCCGCGGCTTCCCTCACCGTCCCGAACATGCCGAGCGGGATCAGCGGAAACGCCTATGGCAGTTACATGTACGGCTACTACGGCCTCGATCGCGAAATGAGCCTGGTATCGGCCAGCCAGGCGGAAACCAGCGGTTATAACGGCAGCTCCTTCCAGGAACTCCTCCAGACCATCGTGACCCCGGTCGTAAAGAACTGGGCCACCGATGCCCGCATGGTTCGCTCGGAAGGCGACTTGGCGGAAGATGGGACGCTGGGCGAAGGGGGCTTCAATCCCTCCTGGCGCTTGAGCTATATCTCCGCCGAGCGCCAAGAGGAAATCGATTTCGTGGTAGGTGCGAGCAAGACCCTCGTCATCCGCCTGCACTGGGCCCCGCTCAATTTGTCCCCCGAGACGGTCGCCGTCGATTCCGCCACCGCCCTCAAGACCCTGAAGGCCGCCATCGTGGACCAGGAAGCGAAGAGCGAGGAGGAGAAGAGCGGGATAGACTACTTCCTCGGGACCGCCTTCGTTAAACCGGGATACTCCACAGGATACAAGAGCGAAGTCCTCTACCAGCTCCCCGCTGCCGCGCGCTGGGGCGTCGGTCTCCGTTACACCCTGGGCCACCTGTTCTGGGTCGTCAACGCCAATCCCACCTCTCCCATGGAGCAGAGCGGTCCCGGTTATTGGCTGAACAGCAGCGTTACGGGAATGATCGATGCGCAGAGCGGAGCATTGATCCGTTTCTCGAGACCGTCGAAGGTCTTCTATGTTATGCCTAGCCCGATGCTCAGTCCCGTTCCCGGGGTAAACCTGCCTTTCCCGTCAATTACTCCGACCCCTTGCCCGACCGCCACGCCGGCCCCCTCTGATAACATTCGTATTTCGCTCTGAATACGAATATCGCCTTGAAGGCGACCCGAAAAGAAATCGAGGGGGAAGATCGGAATTCCGATCTTCCCCCTCTCGATCCGGTATTCTTCTGAAGGGACTCGGGGCCATCGCGCGCTCGGCACATCTTCAAGCAAGGTCACTGGCTTGCGCCTTCTCCCTGACTGAGCTACCGTATTGAGTGACTACTTCCGGTATCGATGAGGGTAAAACCTGTGAATAGCAAGAATGTAAAGCATCTCAACCGTGCCGTGGTGCAGTTGTATCATAAGGCTTTGATAATCAGCGCAAAAAGTTTCCCATTAGCTGTTTTTGCTTTTCGGACCCTACTTCGCCAGGGGAGGTCATCAAAATTGCGGCTTAAATGGGAAGAGCAGGGCATTCATGTGCCCCCCTTCCTCATCGTGAGCATCACCAATCGCTGCAATCTTCGTTGCAAGGGGTGCTATGCTCAGGCCTTGCATCATTCCGAGACCGAAGAATTGGATATGCTTCAATACCGGAAGCTCTTCCAGGAAGCCCGCGAACTGGGAGTATCCGAGATCCTCTTGGCCGGCGGAGAACCCCTCATGAGGAAAGAAATTTTGGGGATAACCAAGGATTTCCCCGAAATCATCTTTCCTCTTTTCACTAACGGGTATTTCCTCGACGATGAATTGGTGGGGGNNGTCCTCAAGCGTCAAAGGCAGACCATTCCGGTCATCAGTATCGAAGGCCCCCAAGAAACCACCGACGAACGCCGAGGCGAAGGAACCTACAAAAAAATCTTCGAAACCATGGAACGCCTCAAAAAAGCCGGAATTTTCTTCGGAGCCTCCTTGACCCTGACGCGCGAGAATTTCGAAGACATCGCCTCAGGCGGTTTTATCGACAAACTGGCGCAGGCGGGCGGGAAGTTGTTCTTTCTGATTGACTACATTCCGGTCAAGGAGGGCTCTGAGGAGCTGGTGCTCCGGCCAGAGCAAAGGATTCGGCTAAAAACTATTTTGGCCGCTTGGAATCGTCGCTACCCGGCCATTTTTATTTCCTTTCCTGGCGACGAGGAGGATTTTGGGGGATGTCTGGCGGCCGGCCGCGGATTTGTTCACGTTTCCCCCGATGGTGCCCTTGAACCCTGTCCCTTTGCACCCTATTCCGATGTGAATTTCAAAGAATCTTCTCTGAAAGAGGGCTTGCGATCGCCTTTCCTGGCTTCGATCCGAGAGAACCATCATTTGCTCTCGGAAACCAGCGGCGGCTGTGCCCTGTGGGAAAAACGCGAGTGGGTCAAGACTTTGATTCGTTATTAATAATCTATTCTTCATTATGCAAATCAAGGTCGGCCAGGAATTGCTGCACCCGGCCTTTGAAAGATATTAACGTAACTTTAAAAGTAACGTAAGTATCTTAACTTAATCAGAAGAAAATGGAATAAAGCAATGGAGTGTTTTTAAATAGGTCTTGTTTATTAGGGGGTTGACTACAGAAATTGGATTAATACAGCTAGTGTAATAAAAAAAGATTAAAATGGATGTGCTGCGACAATTGCAAATATAAAGCCACATAATAATGATAAGTAGTGGTATATATTGGGAGTTGCGATAGAGCTAGTGGTTTTAGTTTTATCTCTGCCTATATAGAAAGTAAAGGAAAAAAAATGAAATAGCGGTGCGGTAGAGGCAAGTAACCATCTGACCTTGCCGGTTTTTCTCCCTGAGTCAATGAGAATCCAGTATCCTATTATGGAACCAAATATTATTGTGGAAAATCTGGCATTTGGGGCAAGAAGCAGGTTTATGTCCAAATTACACCTCATTCGATAAACATAGTGCTATCTGCAATATAGAGACTGCCTTTAAATGATTCGCTGTATTTTGATTCATAATAATGGAAATATGTGTTTTTGGCAAACAAATTATTGTGTTTTATTAGGAATTATGAGATGTCCAAGAACGTCGAACAGGGTAGTCACGGTCGTAGTGCAGGTTACCTCGGGATTTACCCTCAAGGCTGTCTTAGCCTTCAGCGTGAGTATTCATTAGTTCCTCGCGCGCCCTATTCTTGAAGAGGCTGAAAAACGAGGCAATTACCCCTGGAAGAAGAGGGGCAGTTGCTCCAGGTCGGCCTCGGCGGCGACGCTCGATCTGAGGGCCGCGTAAAGCTGGTTGCGCTTCTCGATTCCCGTCTCAGGGAAAGGCAGTCAATCAGGCGCCATTTTGCCCTTATCAAATCGATGGCTTCGAACTACCGATTAAATAGTCGCCGAGGTCGATGCCTAGGGCCTTGGCGAGATTTAGTTCGGCCGCCTGGAGGTCATAGTGGGCTCCGATGCGATCTTGTTCTGCCTGGGTGAGGGAAGTTTGGGCATCGATCACTTCGATGGAGGTGCCCATTCCCGCAGTGTAGCGTGATTCTGCCAAGAGCACGGACTCCTTGGCAAAGATGAGGCCCTCGTCGGCGATCTGGAACCGTTCCTTCGCTTCGTCCCGATCCCTCAGGCTCTTTTCGATTTCCAAGCCCAGTGCTGCCTCCGCCTGTTCGATCGTGGCCTCATCCATCGCCAGATCCAGTTTCGTCTGGTTGGATTTTGCTCGGGTATGGCCGCCGTCGAAGAGGTTCCACTGGCTGTTTACTTCCATCATCCAGTAGCGATCCGTGCCCGACCCCTGCATCGAGTAGCTGCCCACCCCAGACACGGTCGGTAGATAGCTTCGATCGTTCAGCTCGATGTTTTTTTGATCGACCTGCTTCTTGAGGAATAGTTGCTTCAACTCCGCCCGGTTATCCACCGCCTCGGAGGATTGCTTCAGGTCAAAACCCACCGTCCTGAGGGGACGGACTTCTTGGAGGGGAGCCTGTTGGGGGGAAATATTGATGGCGTTGAATAGGGTCAGCTTGGCCAGAATCGCCGCGTTCTTGGCTTTTGAAACCTCGCCCCGAACTTTGGATAGCTGGGTCTTGGCCTGCAGAACCTCGAATCGAGTCCCCATCCTTGCCTTTTGCCGGTCGAGGGATTGAGCGAGATGACCAAGGGCCGCCCTCTCGCTGGCCAAAGATACTTGTAAAAGTCCCTCCATCCGCAAAGCGTTGAGGTAGGCGTTGGTTACGTCATTGAGGGCGTTCTGGCGCGCGATGAAGACATCCCAGTCGCCTGATTTTTTTTCCAGATCCACCAAAGTCAGTTCGTCTTTGGTGCGGAATCCATCAAAAAGGACCTGCGAAATCGACATGGAGTTCTGCAGGACGGACGGGGATTTTCCTCCTTGGCCAGTGGGGGTTGCATAATTCGAAAGTCCCGTAGGGCTACCCAGGGATGAAGCGGCCGAAGAGTCCTGCAAGTTGTAGGTGGAACCTTTACTCGAAAGCGAAAGCTGAGGCCTGACGCCGGACAAGACGATTTCTGCTTTTTCGTCGATTTGCTTCTTCTTGAGCAGGGCCTTTCTGAGGGAGAGGTTCCGTTCGAGGGTAAGGTTGAGGGCCTCCATGAGGGAGAAAGGTTTGGCCTGAACCGGTAAGGCGGAGGCGAGCACGATGATCAAGGCGGGGATGAGGCGTTTCATCATTCCCTCATCTCTCACGCAAGCTTTCACTGGTGCGCTGAATCAGGGGGGTGAGTAAATACTCGACTACCCGGCGTTTGCCGGTCTTGACTTCGACCGTGACCGCCATGCCCGGGGAAAGGTTGACCTCGGTGCCATCCACGTTGATGCGCGTACGTTCCATCTTGACGCGGGAAGAATAGATGAGGCCGCGCTTCTCATCGCTGATCGCATCGTGGGAAACCGAAGTGACTTCGGCCCGGATCGTGCCGTATTTCGTGTACTGGAAGGTTTCGATCTTGACCTCGGCCCTTTGGCCGGACCTGACGAAGCCGATGTCCTTGTTCTCGAGGAAAGCTTCGATCTCCAGGGAGTCGCCAGAGGGTACGATCGTCATGACCGGCTGCGCCGGAGTGACCACTCCACCGATGGTATGCACCACAAGCTGCTGAACGGTCCCATCGACCGGAGCCACCAGCTTCATGAGCTTGCCGCGTGTCTCCGCCTTGAGCAATTCTTGTTCCAGGGCGAAGGCTTTCTGAACTCCGTCGTTGATACCGTCGAGGTTGATGCGCCGAGTCTCGGCGGCCAGTTCGGTCTTCTGCCCCTTGGCCTCACGAAGCGTGGCCCCGATTTCCTTGAGTTTGCTACGCTGGACTGCCAGGTCAGCTTCCTGCTCGATTCGCGTTTGTTCTCTCGCCAGATAATCATCCTCCGAAAGAAAGGCCTTGTTCGCCAAATACTTGCCGCCAGCGGCGCGTTGCTGGGCGATTGGGACGGTTTTTTCCAGTTTGCGCAGCAACTCCAATGTCGAACACCGCTCTGCCTCACATTTGGCAATCTCGGCATCAAGGCGGTCGCTCTTGGCTACGAATTCATCATACTGTCCCTGCAGCAAACGCTGTGATTCCATCCATTTGGTCTCAACGACCAGGGATGGACGGTCCTGTATCGGTGACTTGCCGCTGGATAGGGCAGCGAGCATCGCATTGGCTCGAACAACCTGGAGGCGCACGACACCCAGATCACCGGCAATACGGTCTTTGTCCGCCTGGGCGGTGGTGGGATCGAGTTCGATCAGAACTTGGCCGGCTTTGACTTTCTCCCCATCCGCGACGCGAATCGCTTTGACGGTGGCTGCCTCGAGCGGCTGAATCGTCTTGCTGCGGTCATTGGGTACGATCTTGCCCTGCGCGGTGGCCACGATGTCGATCTCGCCCATGGTCATCCAAATCATNNTCACCGTAACGTTTCAACAAATCCCCGGCAGCCTGAAGGCGAAGGGTAATACTACTCATTTTTTCGCCTCCTCAAGCTTGCTGCAGTCGATGGAGGCGCGCGTAATGCCCGTCCTCTCGTCGAAGTAGTTCTTCATGGGT
>DOBT01000062.1 GCA_003503675.1 Cyanobacteria bacterium UBA8530
CGGTCGTGACGATGTGGTTGCCCTTTTTTCGGAGGGCGAGGGCGACTCCGCGCAACGCGAGGTTATCGGCTTCGGTGCCGCCGCCCGTGAAGATGACTTCCAGGCTCTTGGCGCCGACCAGAGAAGCGACCTGGGCCCGCGCCTTCTCGACCGCACGAGCGGCCGTTTGTCCCCAGGAATGCATGCTGCTGGCGTTGCCGAAGTCCTCTTTCAGGAAGGGCAGCATGGCTTCGAGCGCCTCTGCCCTCAGGGGGGTGGTCGCTCCGCAATCCGCGTATACTTTCTTCATGATGCTATACTCCACCACTTTCGATGTTTTCCCAGGCCGGGTAGCTGCAATCCCCCCCTCGGCAGGGGTGATCGAAGGCGTCCCGGCAGAGTGCAGCCAGGCTCATTCCGTTCAGGGTCTTGAGCATGCTTTCCGTCACCCTTGACCAGAGGTCGTGATTGAGGCAGGAGTCGGAACGTTCGCATTGATGGGCAGCGCACTTCACCGGCTGCACCGAGTCCTCGGCCGCTTCGACGATCTCCCCGATGAAGATCTTCTCGGATTCCCTGGCCAGGCGATAGCCGCCCTGTACCCCTCTGGTGCTCGCCACCAGCCCGCACTGGCGCAGTCTCCCCATGATTTGCTCGAGGTAGTGCTCGGGGATCCCGGCCTTGCCGGCGATCGTCTTCAGGGTGAGGGGACCATCCTCCTGCGAGGAGGCCAGCACCAGCAGCGCATTGATTCCGTATTTTCCCTTGTTCGTCAAACGCATGTCTAATCCCGACTATTTTTGTAGGCAATTGAATGATAGCACCGGCCCGATCGGGTGTCAACAAAAGAAAGGCGGGGTTTCCCCCGCCTCCATGCAAATGCTAGATCAAGCTGGTGATGCGGGCCCGGAGCTTGCGCATGGCGTCCTGGCCCTGGTCAAAGCCGACCATGCGGCTGATGGCCATGCCGAGGCGATCGCTGATGTCGAGCATCTGTCCGAAGGATACCGAGTCGAGGTCGGTGAGCCCGAGTTCCTGACAGGCGCTTTCCACCAGGTTGTGGGCCACTTCGTAGCCGACGTATTCCATGACGATCAGGGCGAAGGAGTCGAAGCGAGTTCTCTGGGCGATTTCGTTCTGGGACTCGTTCTCGAGGGTGTGGATGGCGAGGGCGTTGGTCGATAAAAGGGACTTGAGGCAGTTGCAGGTCTCCATCTCGCCCAGGGTGCTGTAATCGAACATCTGGGCCATGGAGAAGGAGCGCGGCAGGCGGCGCATCCAGTGGGGGATCCACTCCGGGGGGTCCTGACCGTCCCAACGGAAGGCGTCCAGGCCGCGCTGGGTGAAGGAGACGCAGGAGGTGATGTGGGGAAGCATCTGCTTGAAGTGCCCGCATTCGTCCATGCGCCGCATTCCTTCCAGCAGGATCCAATCGACCTGGCGCTTGATGTTGCGCTCGGGCAACTCTTCGTTGGTGGCCTGGTAGACGTAGAAGGTTCCGGTCTGCCACCAGCAGATGATGCGGAACATGGCTTCCTCGCCGAATAGGGAGTTGACGTTGGCGAAAATCAGCGCCCCGTTCTGGAAGTACATGGTCGCCGTTTGTCCGATTTCCACGCGCTGCAGCTCGATTTTGGCGGTCTTCTGTTCCAGCTTGATGAGCTGGACGAGATTGGGGAAGCTGATGAGGCCGACATTGCCTTCGAGCAACAGGTTTTGACTGGACACGGTGCTTTACCTTTCCGATATGGCAGAGAAAACCAGGGTTTCCGCCTTGAGTTCGGCCAAGAAGGCCTCGAGGTGCTCCCTGTTTGAAAACATCCTCAACCCGAGGCCGTCCCAGGTGGCGTGATCGTGCAGGGCATTGCCCGAATCGATGAAGCAATAAACCGAGAAGCCCAGCTCTTCCCGCGAGAGGAGGAGCTCGAAGTTGGGCTCCTGGGGCTCGAAAGAAAAATTCTTCCCGCCCTTAAGGAAAGACTCCAGACCCTCGATCAGGCGTTTCACCTCATCGAAAGGCTCGAGCGATAGCCAACAGCGGCCGATCTCGTCGGGGCGGTCTTCCAGGAGCAGTTCTTTCCCGCCGCTCGAAAGTTCCAGGCGGTAGGACAGCCAGCGCCCATCTTCCCGGATTTCGTCTTGCAGGTCGAAGCGGATGAAAGAGGGAATGAGCTTCTCTTCGCTTTTCAGCGTGGCCATTTGGGTTCACCTCATCGAAAGGGTCTTTGAAGAATTATAGTCTATCCGCGTCCAACATGCACAGGCGTTTGCCTGAGCGCACGGCTTTTGTTAAGATGAGAGACAGCCCCCCCATCGCTTCCAGAAAGGACCGAACGTGTTAAACGACATCCTCCGGAAAAAGTCGTTCAACCAGAACAAAAACAAGAAGGGCACCATGGACCTCCTCGGCACGGGGGAACTGCGCGGGACGGGTAACCTGGAGGCAGGCCTCAAGCGGGTGCTCGGAGCCTTCGACCTCACCCTGCTCGGGGTCGGCGCCATCATCGGAACGGGCATCTTCGTCATCACCGGTCCGGCAGCCGCCTTCAAGGCCGGCCCCGCCATCGTCCTCTCCTTCCTGCTCGCCGGCATCGCCTGCGCCTTCGCCGCCCTTTGCTACGCCGAACTCGCCGCCATGATCCCCCTCTCGGGAAGCGCCTATACCTACGCCTACGCGGCCTTCGGCGAAATCGTCGCCTGGGTCATCGGCTGGGACCTCATCCTGGAGTACATCGTCGCCTCCAGTGCCGTCGCCATAGGCTGGTCAGGATACTTCAACAACATGCTGAAAGGGATAGGACTGGCCATTCCGGTGGCGCTCACCGGGGCACCCAACCTGGCCAACGGAACCTTCGTGAACCTTCCGGCCATCCTGATCACCCTGATCGTCACCGCCGTCCTGGTGGCCGGCATCAAGGAAAGCAGCAACACCGCCGGATTCTTCGTGGCTCTCAAGTTGACCGTGCTGGTCCTTTTCCTCGTGGTCGGCTCCACCGGGATCAAGGTCTCCAACTGGTCCCCCTTCCTTCCCTTCGGCTGGATGGGGGTTCTGAGCGGGGCCGCCATCATCTTCTTCGCCTTCATCGGCTTCGATGCCCTCTCGACCGTGGCCGAAGAGGTCAAGAACCCACAGAAGAACCTGCCGATCGGCATCATCGCCTCCCTCGTCATCTGCACCCTCTTCTACATCCTGGTCGCCATCGTCCTCACCGGGATGATGCCCTATCACCAGCTGGGTACCGAGGCCGCCCTGGCCACCGCCCTCTACGCCACGGGACACAACTGGACGGCCGCCTTGCTTTCCGTGGGGGCGATAGCCGGAATCACCAGCGTACTTCTCGTCATGCTGATGGGCCAACCCCGGATCTTCTTCGCGATGGCCAGGGACGGCCTCTTCCCCAAAATCTTCGCCGGAGTCCACCCCAAGTTCCAGACCCCCTGGCTCGCCACCATCATCACCGGGGGCTGCGTCTCCGTCCTGGCCGGCTTCACCCCCATCAGCGTCGTTGCCGAACTCGCCAACATCGGAACGCTGTTTGCCTTCGTGCTGGTTTCTCTCGGCGTCGTCTACCTGCGCATGACCATGCCGAACGCCCCGCGTCCCTTCAAGGTTCCCTTCTCTCCCGTGATCCCCATTCTCTCGGCCGCCTGCTGCTTCTTCCTCATGTGCGGGTTGCCCCACCTCACCTGGATCCGCTTCGCGATCTGGACCGTGCTCGGCCTCTTCATCTACTTCGGCTACGGCATCAGGCACAGCCGCATCAACCAAATTAAGGCCTGACCATACCGAAAAGCCGGCGAGAGCCGGCTTTTTTTTAGCTTTTTCCCGCATTGCAGACCCGGTCTCGCCCCAATCCCTTGGCCCGGTAAAGGGCCTGGTCGGCACGCTCCAGTAGGTCATCCCCGCAGGAGTCCCCCTCCTCCAACTGCGCCACCCCGAAGGATGCCGTGACGCGGACCTCCTGTGAGCGGGCGACCAGGTTGGAAACCTGCCTTCTCAGCCGATCCGCCAGGGCCATGGCCTGCTCCTCGCTCGTTTCGGGCAAGAGCAGAGCGAGCTCCTCCCCGCCGTAGCGGGAAGCGTAGTCGCAATCGCGGATGCCGAGCCGCAAGGCGTCCGCCACCCTCAAGAGGATCTCGTCCCCCGCTCGGTGGCCGTAGGTGTCGTTGACCTGCTTGAA
>DOBT01000173.1 GCA_003503675.1 Cyanobacteria bacterium UBA8530
CTGGCCGAGGTTGGCGGCGAGCACGCCGACGAATCCCCACTCCGCGAAGACCTCTCTTTGTTCGTTGCCGAAGGGGGAAAGCCTGAGGAAAAAGAACTTGTCGGATCTCAGGCATTGCGCGGCCATGGGGCGCCCTTGAGGATCGTCGGAGTCGATGATCAGTCCGTCCACTCCGCCTTCGATCGCCGCGTTCAGGCAGGCGAGGCCGCGGACATGGGCGATGAGGCCACCGGGCAATTCGCCCCCCACCTTCCTTTCGGAAAGGTCGACCCCGGCCTGCTCCCGGACATAGTGCCTGTTCCTTTGTTCCTCGAGCTTCTCCACCGCCTCGCGGCGGGCGGCATTGAGGGAGCTCGGCGAAACGGCCAGGTCGGTGCGGTCGATGGAAACCTCTTCGAGCGAAAAGTTCGAGTCGCCCATTCGATCCAGCTGCGAGAAGAGGCGATCGCGATCCAGCGGCTGGTTGCGGGCGATTTCGAGCACCTTCTCGGTTTCCACGCGCACCCGATGGCCCTCGTCATCAGAGAAAAAGAGCACCAGGGGAAAATCCAACTCTGCCCGGGCCTCGACCTTGAGGGGGACTTTCTTTTCCTTCTCATAGGAGGAGCGGAGTCTCGCGAGCAAGGGTTCTTCGCTGAGGCGAATCACTTTTGCCCCGATGGCGACTTCCTGCTCCTTCAAGGACCAGCTGATGACGGAATTCTTGTCGACCTTCTCGGCGGTGAACCTTTTTTCCCCGATCTGCAGTTCGTCCTGAGCCTGGGGCAAAAAGGAGTCCTTCAGGTCGATGACGACCCGGCCGGTCTTGGGCGAGAATTTCTTGACCTTTCCGATTTCCAGGCCGCGGTGTCCGGGCTGATCGAAGGAAACCAGGTCCTCCTTCTCCGAGGCATCCAAAAGGTGGCCGGTGGAAAAGCCGCGGTTGAAGAGTTGGGATAGGTCGCGCTCCATGCCGGAGGGCAGGGGGTCGCCGTCCAGGGCCATCCGGTAGGCGCGCACGGCGATAGCCACGTATTCGGGGCGCTTCAGGCGGCCCTCGATCTTCACGGCGGATATCCCGCTCTCGACCAGTTGCGGCAAGACGGCGAGGGTGTTCAGGTCCTTCAAAGAAAAGGGATGCCCGAAAGCCTTCTTTTCGAGCCCGCCTTCGAGCCAGCGCATCTCGTGGGGATGGCGGCAGGGTTGGGCGCATTCCCCCCGGTTTCCCGAACGTCCTCCGAGGAGGCTGCTGAAGAGGCATTGCCCCGAGAGCCCGTAGCAAAGGGCTCCGTGGCAGAAGGACTCGAGCTGTAGTTGAGGGACTAGGGAATGGATGAGCTTGATTTCCTCCAGGGAGAGCTCTCTAGCCAGGATGGCTCTCGTCATTCCCCATTCGAAAGCCTTTTTGGCGCCAAGAGCGTCGAGAACGGTCATCTGGGTGCTGGCATGGAGGGGTAGATCCGGGACGAATTCCTCGGCCAGTTTCAGGACTCCGAGGTCCTGCACGATGGCGGCGTCCACTTGAAGGCGGTCGATGGCCCTCAGCCAGTCGAGCAGATCTTCTTTTTCGCCGTCGGCGACCAGGGTGTTGACGGTCACGTAGAGCTTGACCCGGCGGCGGTGGGCGTAACGAACGGCTTCTTCGAGTTCCGGAAGGTCGAAATTGAGGGCAGATTTCCTGGCTCCGAAGCGTTTCCCTGCCAGGTNNCCTAGACCGCATCGGCGCCGTTCTCGATTGCCGCCCGCAGGGCCTCGGCATTGCCCGCCGGGGCGAGGAGTTCGCACTTCCTCACAGGTTGATGACGACTTTGAGGATCGCCTTGAGTTCGGGGCTCTCGCGATCCACCGTCAAGGTGACGGTGGTGGGGGTGAAGGAAACGGCGACGTTCACGTTGATCATCTGGCCGTCCTTGGNNTCCCGCATGGACACCGCGGGATCGTCCACCGCGGCGTCTATCGCCGATTTGGCCACGATGAGGTTGAGGGTATCGCTCGCGGAAAGAAGGATGGGAACGGTCTCGTTTCCGGTAAGAGCGTTGCGGGGATAGGTCACGGTATAGAAGTCCATGCTCAAGGGGGGAGTGGGGGTCGGAAGGATCGAGGAAGTGGGGGTCGGACTGGTGGAAGAAGCGGGGGTCGGACTGAGCGATGCGGCGGGGGTCGGGGANNGGGGAGATCGAGGAATTGGGGGTCGGGGTGATCGGGGCCATATAAAGGGCCTGCCCGCCCAAGTCCAGCTGACCGGGACAACCCGACAAAGCTCCCAAGCTGATGGCGAAGAGGATCGACTTGAGTGGGGTGCGCCAAAAACGAGCTTTCACGGGCTTCTCCTTGTTTTCCTTACCCATTCCGTCCCTTCATTGTATCACAGGCGGGCATCCCAGCCGCTATAATGAAGGCATGCTGAACATTGTACTGATCGAACCCGAGATCCCCCCCAACACCGGCAACGTCGGCCGCACCTGTGCCGCTCTCGACGCCACCCTTCATCTGGTCGGCCCCCTCGGCTTCTCCCTTTCCGAAAAGTCGCTCAAAAGGGCTGGGCTGGACTACTGGTCCTCGGTAAAGGTGATCGAGCACCCCTCGCTCGAGGACTTTCTCAGGATCCTGCCGAAGCGGATGGTTTTCACCACCGCCTTCGCGGAAAAGTCCTATACCGAGATCGCCTATCAAAAGGACGATTTCATCCTTTTCGGGCGCGAAACCAAGGGGCTGCCCTCTTCCTTGTATCTCGATTATCCCGAGACGACCGTCCGCATTCCCCACTGGGGACAGGTGCGGAGCCTCAACCTGGCGGTTGCGGTCGGGATCGTGGCCTACGAAGCGGTTCGCCAGCTCTCGGAAAGGGGAGAGATCCCCCCGCCCGTACCCCGTGCCCCTGACTATCGATAACAAGTCAAACAGGGGAAATCAACAATTCCTTCATTTTTCCATGCTAGCAATAAGAGAAGCGCTGTCCTGACCAAGCTTTTGAAAGAAGGAGAATATTTCTTGCTGCTACGGAAAAAAAGGGTTACGTTCACTGCCTTTTCCATCCTGTTGGCAACCACGCTGACGGGCTGCCAAACCAGCCCCGCCAACCTGAAAATGGGCGATGCTCCTCCGGGGGTGCAATTCCTTTCCCCACCCGCCGAAGGGATCCATGAGATCGTGGTCCAGTTCAAGGATGGCCACCGCACCATCCAGGGAGTGGACACCGTTCGAAATTCCGGCCATACCGCCGTGGTCAAGGTCCCCGAAGGTCAGAGCCTGAATGAAACGCTCGAAAAGGTGAGGGCGGACAAGGCCGTGGCGATCGCCGAGCCCAACTACAAGTATCACGCCATNNCCTATTATGCCCCGAACGATCCGATGTTCGACCAGCTCTGGGGGATCAAGAAGATCCAGGCACCCGAGGCCTGGGACAGCGCGATGGGGGACCCATCCATCACCATCGCGGTGGTTGACTCGGGCGTCGACTACAACCATGCCGACCTGGCCGGGGTCATCAAGGGTCCCGACACCGCCAACAACGACAGCGATCCCATGGACGACGTGGGTCACGGGACGCACGTCGCCGGCACCATCGCCGCCATCGGCGACAACAACAAGGGGGTGATCGGGATCGCCCCCAAGACCAAGATTCTCGCCATCAAGGTTCTGGGAGCCAACGGAGAAGGGGACGTCTCGACCATCGCCGAGGGCATCCTCAAGGCGCAGCAAATGGGTGCCCGGGTCATCAACCTCTCCCTGGGCGGTCCCCAGAACTCCAGCATCCTCAAGAACGCCATCGATCAGGTCACCCAAAAGGGAGTCATGGTCATCGCCGCCGCCGGCAACGACGGGGTCACCACCGCCGATTACCCCGCCTCCTACCCCAATGTCCTGGCCGTCGGAGCGACCGACTCCTCCGACAAGAGAACCTCCTTCTCCAACTACGGGACCTACGTGGGGATTGCCGCCCCCGGCCTGAACATCATGTCGAGCACCGGCGGCTCCTACAAGTCCATGTCGGGCACCAGCATGGCCTGTCCCCATGTGGTCGGCGCGGCCGCCCTGCTCCTCGGCAAAAACCCCAATTTGACCATCGCCCAGCTGCGCAATGCCCTGGTCACCACCGGGGACCCCGTCAGCGGATTCTCGAATGGGGTCAAAAGGCTGAACGTCCTCAAGGCGCTGAACGGCATCACGGGTGGAGGCGGCAATCCGTCTCCCACTCCTGCCCCCGCCGCGCCCCCCGCCCCTGCCCCCGCCCCGGGGAATCTCGCCATCAGCAACGTGGCCCTCTCCTCCCTCGGGAGCACCGATGCCACCATCACCTGGTCGACCAGCGTCCCGGCCGACAGCTTCATGCAGTACACCCCCAGCTATTACTATCGCCAGGGCTACTGGTGGACCGCCAAGGATGCTTCGCTGGTCACCACCCATCAACTGCACGTCCAGAGCCTGAAAGCGGGAACCACCTATTACCTCAAGCTGAAATCCAAGGACGGAGGCGGCAACGAGGTGGAATCGGGATTCTACGGTTTCCAGACCCGCTCCTAGCGAAAAAAGATTCGAGAATATCGAAGTCATGGAAAGGGCGTCCCAGAAGGGACGCCCTTTCCCAAATCTCTAAATTGCAGCCCCCTCACCGCTGGGGCGATGAGGGGGCTGCAATTTTTGCATGAGCATTCCGTCACTGTCACGTCGCCTGACCGGCCGAGTAGAGGCGCCCCGGTGGGGCGTCTTCTCCGGAAAACGATGCCATTCCGAGGAATTCACGACGAGGCGCCATCGTTGATCTTCGCGCCCCCTCGGGATCTGAGACGACCCGACGGGTCGTCTCTACTTCAGGCTTCTTCGAGAAAGAGGGTGAAAACCCTTTCGATCTCCTTGTGAAACTCCGTCGATTTGATCGGCTTCGCGATGTAACCGTCCATTCCTCCATCCAGGTAAAGTTCGCGATCGCCCTTCATGGCATTGGCGGTCATGGCGATGATGGGGACGTGCGAAGAGGTGTTCTTTTCCTTTTCCCTGATGACGGCGGTCGCCTCGTAGCCACTGAGGTTGGGCATCTGGATGTCCATCAGGATCAGGTCGAAAGGGTTTTTCTCCCAAAGCACGAGGGCCTCTTTTCCGTCGCCGGCGAGCGCGACTCGATGTCCCTTCTTCTCCAGCATCCGGGTGGCCATCTTCTGGTTGACGGGATTGTCTTCGGCCAAAAGGATGTTCAGGGAAGGGAGCGAAACCTGTTTTTCGGCCTCCTGAACGGCTTGAGGGGAAACCCGATCGAGCCTGAGGAGGGCCGTGAAATGAAAAGCGGCGCCGTCGCCCTCCTCGCTCTCGATCCAGATCTTTCCCCCCATCAGTTCGACGAGCTCGGCGGAAATCGTCAAACCAAGTCCCGTCCCGCCGTAGCGGCGCGACATGGAAACGTCGGCTTGTTGAAAGGACTCGAAGATCAACCGTTGTTTCTCCTTGGGGATGCCGATGCCGCTATCGGTCACGCTGAAATGCAGGACCGCTTGCTCTTCGTCCTGGGAATCCAAAGCCACCATGACGATCACCTCGCCTTCCGAAGTGAACTTGATGGAGTTGGCGACCAGGTTGACGAGAACCTGGCGCAGCCGAACGGGGTCCCCGATGAAGGCGTCGGGGACCTCGGACCTCACGTACCAGGCAAATTGCAGTCCCTTTTCATGGGCCAGGGGCAACAGGGTCCTGAGGGTCGACATGCAAGCCCGCAGGGAGAGCGGGATGGGATCGAAATCCAGTTTACCGGCTTCGATCTTCGAGAAATCGAGGACGTCGTTGATGATCGTCCGCAGGGAATCCGTCGAGGTCCTGATCAACTCGAGGTATTCGCGCGGCTCATCCGAAAGCTCCGTCGAGAGGGCGAGTTCGGTCAAGCCGATGATGCCGTTGAGGGGGGTGCGAATTTCATGGCTCATGTTGGCCAGGAAGTGGCCCTTGGCCTGGTTGGCCGCGGAGGCCGCGATGAGGGCGTCCTTCAATTCTTCCTGGGAGAACTCCAGCTTGGCGAGCGAGGCGTTGACGGCGACGGCGAGCTTGAAAAGTTCGTCGTCGCCTTCTTCGGGAACCCGCAACGAATGGTCGCCGGTTTGGCCGATGTGCTCCACGGCGCGACTGAAACGGGACAGCCGTCCCAGGATCGTCTTGTTGACGATGGCGAAGGCGAGGATCCCGAAGGCGAAGGCGATGAGAAGAAGCCAGAAGATCAGGTACTTGCCGGTCCTCAAGCCGAGCTTGAAGACTTCCCTGGGGGAATCGACCCGGAAGATCGACAGGGGGCGTCCCGTCAAGTCGCGCAGGAGGAAATACCCCGAGACCGTGTCCTCGTTCAAGGGGGTCGCGAAGATTCTTTTTCCGCCGAGGAGGGCCTCGCGCGCTTTTTCGAAAGACCTCGAAAGGGGAAGGGGTCCGAGCAGTTGGCTGCTGAGGGCGTAATGAGTGGTCTTCGAGAGCCGGGCGATCAAGTTGGAATCCAGGTCGCTGGCGACGATGAGGCTCCCTCGGACCGGTCCCTGGTACCTGGTGCTCACGATGGGAAGAGAAGAAAGGAGCATGGGGCCGTCAGGAAGGTGGATGAAACCGCTGTGCCGGCTCCGGGTCGAGGAATGGCGCAAGAGCCAAGGATGCTCGGAGAGGAATTCGAGGAAGCCTTTCGGCAAGGGTCTTTCCCTGGCCTTGAGCGCATCGAAGGACTTGGCGAAGACGATGCGGCCGGAAGGGCGTATGAAGACGACGAGGTTGAAGTGGAGATCGGCCATGGTCTCGGGCTGGAGGTTCGAGGAGATAAAGGCGCCGTCACCGCTTTCGATGAATTGGCAGGCGTCGTCCCAGGCGGCCCAATCGCTGGCCTTGCTTTGGAGATTGGTCAGAACCTCCAACAGGGCGTCCTGAACCCGGTCGACGTTGCGTCGGACGTTCATTTCCTCCAGTTGCGAAAAACCGCCCGCGAGAATGTATTGCGAACTTCCGAAAAGGAGTGCGCTCAAAGCGAGGACGGTGACGCTCAAATAGAGAAGAATCTTGCGATCGAGGTTCTTCAATGTGTTGTTGGCCGCTCCTCAAACCTTCCCAGTGGGCCTTGCGCTGCACGGGCAGGCTCATCAGGTTATACCCAGCTTTCCATCTCGCCGAAACCGGTTTTCGCTTGTTCGAAAAGGAATCAGGCCCTATCATCTTCTAATGATTCTCATCAGCGCCTGTTTGCTCGGAAAGAAATGCCGCTTCGACGGGAGAGGGCTCGAAGGCCCGCCCGCCTTTCATGATTGGGTGGAAAAGGGGCTCGCCTTGGCCATCTGCCCCGAAGAACTGGGGGGGCTGTCCATCCCCCGCCTCCCGGCCGAGTTGGTCGGCGGCGACGGCAAAGCCGTCCTGCTCGGAAGGGCGAAGGTCCTGCGCTCGGATGGGATCGACCTGACCGCGGCCTTCTTGAAGGGAGCGAACGAAGCCCTCCGACTCGCCCTGGCTTCTGGGGCAAAGACAGCGATTCTCAAGGCCCATAGCCCCTCTTGCGGCTGCCGCTCGATCTACGACGGCAGCTTCGAAGGCGTCGTCGTTTCCGGGATGGGGGTGACCGCGGCGCTTTTCGCTGCTTCGGGCATCGCGGTCTTCGACGAGGAAAATCGAGAGGAAATAGCGCTCGCAATGAGGCAAAAAAACGAAAGCTGATCTCCGCTCAAAAAAGAGAGCCGGCATATTTTTGCCGGCTCTCTTTTTATTTTTAGCGACCGCGCTTGGTGTAGTGGGTGTGAAGCAGTTCGTGGGATTTGTGGCCCAGGGGCTCCTTGAGGAAGTCCTGATAGATCTGGGTGACCTGGGGGTTCTCGTGGGACTTGCGGAGCTTGGAGTCCTTGTCCTCTTGGTAGAGAGCCTGACCGCGGGCGACGCGCTTTTCCCAGTTGGTGCCGATCGGCTGGCCGCCGCCGCCGACGCAACCACCCGGGCAGGCCATGATCTCGATGAAGTGGTAGTCGGCTTCATGGGCGACGATCTTGTCCATCAGGATGCGAGCGTTGGCCAGACCGTGGGCCACGGCCACTTTGACCTCGAGGTCGCCGACCATGACCTTGGCCTCCTTGACGCCTTCCATTCCGCGGACGGCCTCGAATTCGACCTTGGGCAGGGTCTCCTTGGTGATGACTTCGTAGGCCGTGCGCAGCGCGGCTTCCATGACCCCGCCGGTGGCCCCGAAGATGGTGCCAGCCCCGGTGTAACTTCCGATGAGGGAGTCGACCTGGGATTCCTCGACCGATTCGAAGTCAATCCCGGCCTGTTTGATCATGCGGCCGAGTTCACGAGTGGTCAGGACGTAATCGACGTCCTGGAAGCCGCTCGAGTTCATCTCGGGCCGGGCGCACTCGTACTTCTTGGCGGTGCAGGGCATGATCGAGACCGAGACGATGCTGGCGGGATCGATAGCGGCTTTTTGGGCGTAATAGGTCTTGACCAGGGCCCCGAACATCTGCTGGGGGGACTTGCAGGTCGAGAGGTTATCGGTGAGGTCGGGGTAGAAGTGCTCGAGGTACTTGATCCATCCGGGTGAGCAGGAGGTGATCATGGGCAGGACGCCGCCGGTGGTGACGCGCTTGATCAGCTCGTTGCCTTCCTCGATGATGGTGAGGTCGGCGGTGAAGTNNTGGGATCCGAGAGAGCGGCCCAAACTTCCTCGATGGAGCTCTTCTCCTTGAGGGCGCCGACCGGGCAGCCGTGGATGCACTGGCCGCAGTTGACGCACTCGACCGAGGAGATCCCCTCGTCGAAGCAGGGGGTGACCTTGGAATGGCTGCTGCGGTGGGTGAACTCGATGACCGAGACCCCCTGGACTTCTGAGCAGGTGCGCACGCAGCGACCGCAGAGGATGCACT
>DOBT01000162.1 GCA_003503675.1 Cyanobacteria bacterium UBA8530
AAAAAAACGCGAGAGTAACGAAGACGCGGCGAAACGACTAAAAAAAAGGGCAACCAATTGGTCACCCTTTCAACGATTACCCCGAAGGGTTGGAACGGGGAGAGAGGGATTCGAACCCTCGGAACGACTTTTGACCGTTCACATACTTTCCAGGTATGCCTGTTCAACCACTCCAGCATCTCCCCAAGATGCGGATTGAGGGATATATCCCCCAACAAGACGAAGTTCATGCTATCACAACGAGCAATGGGTGTAA
Organism: Cyanobacteria bacterium UBA8530; assembly: GCA_003503675.1. GTDB lineage: Bacteria > Cyanobacteriota > Sericytochromatia > S15B-MN24 > UBA8530 > UBA8530. The sequence continues at coordinate 257 of DOBT01000162.1, forward strand.
ACCCCCTCTCCCAAAGCAAAAAGGGCGTCGAAACAATGCCGTGAGGGAAGTCGCTTGGTTCAACGAGGTCGGGCGTTGCGAGTAGGGGGAGCTCGAAAGAAAAATCACCGCCCTCGATGATTTCCGGGGGCAAGGCCTCGCCGACCCGTCTTCCGATCCGGAAAGTCGAGGTTGGCAAAACCGCTGCAGGGTGCAAAAATAGGGAATTCGGCCTGTTTGCAAGGAGTACCAGATGAAGACCAAGCATTTTCTCCTCGCCCTCTTGCTGGTTTTCTTCTGCCAGGCGGGCCCCGCGCTTTCCCTCGATTCCTCTTTTTCGCGCGAAAAGAATTACCGCCTGGAAGGCCTCTGGAAGTTCAAGCCGGGCAGCGAGAAAATTTGGAATACCCCCGGCTTCGACGACCAAAGCTGGAAAAGAATCCAGGTCCCCGGCTACTGGGACGATCAGGGCTTCCGCGGCCTCAAGGGCGAGGCCTGGTACCGCACCCGATTCACCCTGCGGATGCCCCCCTATGAAAGACCGATCGGTCTCTACCTCGGAGACATCCTGGATACGGACGAGGTTTTCCTCAACGGGAAATCCATCGGTCGAACGGATCGGCCGATGTTCGGAAAGCTGCGACTTTACCCCATTCCCCCGAATCTCCTTCGCTTCCGGGGGGAAAACGTCCTCGCCGTCCGCATCTGGCACGCCCCGCTTCCCTACAGCGTCGTGGGGGGTTTCGCGAAATCCGGGATCGCCCTGGGAGACTTCGAAAGCTTCAAGGACAAGATGTTCCTCGGGGACCTCTGGCAACTCGCCATTTCCGCCTTGATCCTCTTCGTGGGCCTTTTTCATCTTCCCTTTTACCTGAAGCGCAAAAGAGCCAGGGAATACCTCTTTTTCTTTCTGCTTTGCCTCTGCATGGGGGTTTACGGCCTCGCGAGGAGCCAGCTGCGTTTTCGCTTCCCGGAAGGGCTATTCCTCTGGCAGCATCTGCAATATCTCAGTTGCTTCCCGGCGGCCGTCCTCGCCCTGGAATACGTCCTATCCCTCTTCGAGCGGAAAAGGCCTTTCTTCGTCGGCCTTCTCGAAAGCCTCGCCCTATCCATCACGGCGATCGCCCTCGTTTCCCACAGCCTCTACGTCGATTCCGCCCTACTCGTTCCCTTCTATCTCGTCACCATCGGCCTGGTAACCTACCTGCTCCGCATCCTTCTCGCCGAGGCATCCATAGGGAAGCGGGAAGCGAGATTGCTCTGGCTCGCCATCGGGATCCTCGCCCTGGCGAGCCTGAACGACGCGATGGTCACCCTGAGAATCTATCGCCTCGGCATCGACTGGCTCAACTCGATCGACCTCACCGCTTCCAGCTTCCTCTTGGTCATCGCCTGCATGACCTTTTCCCTCTCGACGAATTTCCTGCGCACCCACGAGGTCCTCGAAGGCGAGATCTCGGAGAGAAAGCAGGTCGAGAAGGCGCTACGGGAAAGCGAGACGAAGCTGCGGGCGATCATCGAGAACACCCCGGAACTGATCTTCATCAAGGACCTGGCCGGCCGGTACTTGCTGATCAACGATGCCGTCGCGGAGTTCCTCTGCCTACCCAAGGCGAGGATCCTCGGCAAAACCGATCGCGAGCTGTGCTGTCCGATCCCCGGGGGAAGGGGCTCGAATGCGAAGGCCTTGGAGCCGGGAACCATCCAGCCGTTCGAGATGGACTTCTTCCGCAAGGATGGGAGCAAGCGGACCTTCCAGGGGAACACCTTCCCTTTCCTGTCCTCCGAGGGCCAGACGATCGGGCTCATCGGCATCTGCCGGGACATCACCGACCGCAAGACGGCCGAGGAGGAGAAGGTAAGGCTGAAGGAGGCGATGATCGAGACGCTGAAAGAGACCGATATGCTCAAGGATCAGTTCCTGAGCATCCTCTCCCATGAGTTGAGGACCCCCATCAACAGCATCACCGGCTACGCGAGCATCCTCGAAGACGAAGTGGCGGGCTCGCTCGGAGAGGTGCAGCACCAGTACCTCCAAAAGATACTCACCGGCGCGGACAACCTCATGTCCCTGGTGGAGGACCTCCTCGACATCAGCAGGGTCCAGGCCGGAAAGTTCACCGTAACCCCTCGGTGGACGGATTTCCGGGAGGTGGCCCTGAACGTCATCGAAAACCTGACCCCCCTGGCGACTCGACGACAGCTGATCCTGCTGGACGAGGTCCCCGCCGACTTGCCCCCGGTGTTGGCGGACGCACGCCGCATCGGCCAGGTTTTGAGCAATCTCGTCAACAACGCCATCAAGTTCACGCCAGCGGACGGGAAGATTTCAGTCCGGGCCTTTCTCGAGGGGGCAACGCTGCGTTGCGAGGTGAAGGACATGGGGATCGGAATCACCCGGGAGGATATCCCCAGGCTCTTCAAGCGCTTCTCGCAATTGGACATGTCTTCCACGCGCAAGGCGGGGGGAACGGGATTGGGCTTGAGCATCGCCAACGCCATCATCGAGGCCCACGGGGGAAAGATCGGGGTCGAAAGCGAAGTGGGAAAGGGCAGCGCCTTCTGGTTCTCCATCCCGACGGTGCCATCGATCCGGTAATCCTTCGGGAAACTTTGATCTTTTACTTCAGAAATGGATGAAAAAGGCGGATATAAAAGAAAGATCTCGAAAAGGAGAGGCGATGGCGAATACGAGGATAACCGGGACGGGGAGCGCCCGCCAAAGCGCGGCGATCGCCATCAAGCGAGGGACGGCCAAGCTGATGGGGGTCATCGGGAGCGTGGTCCCATCCGATCGCCTGGAGCTGTCCACTTCCCGGAAGCTGGAAGAAGGAAACAAGCGCGCGATCGGCTACGCCGCCGCCTCCCTGAAAGAATTGGCGGTCCATCCCATCGAGGCCCTGAAGGGGGCGGTGAAGGGATTTTCCGACCTGATCATCCACCCCTCCGAGGCGATCTCCGGGGTAAACGACCGCTTCCGAAAATCCACCGTCGACGGCTTGATCGCCTCTACCAATCTGGGAGCTGCCTGGGCCGGTATCGGTGCGCTCGTTTTGACCGCCGGGGCCTTGCTGGGCGCCCCCTTCACCGCCGGCGGTTCGCTGGCCCTGCTTCCCATCGCCGGAACCATCGGCTCCGTGGCGGGTGCGGCAGGGGCGGGAGCGCTGGGCGCCTCGATCCTCAAGAACGAGGCCGACATCATGGGGGCCCAAACCAAAGCCGAACTGGAGCGCGAAAGCCAAGAGTTGGGAGCGGATTTCGCCAACGCCGGCTTCGAGGCGATCAGCTACGGAGCGGGGAAAGCCGTGCAGAAGGCCTGGAAAGAAAACAAGCCGAAAAACCTCAACCCCGCCACGGCCCAGCGCAACGCCGTCCGCGTGGAATCCGTGATCAAGGAGAAGCTCGGATTGCCCAACCAGGGGCGGCCGAGCGGGGGGACCGACGTGACCGCTCTCTCACTGGATCAGGTCCGAGAGCAGGCCAAGAAGGAGGTCACGGAGGCCCTGGACAAAACCCCGCAGGGAAAGCGCATCCTCACGAGCAAGAACATCGACCGGGGGAGCTTCGAGGGATTGGAGAACCTCGGCGAACGGCGCCTCGCCTACCACGGCACCCGCGGCGAAGTGGAGGGCCTGATCCGGCAGAACGGCTTCAAGAACAGCGAGATCGGCGATTTCGGAAGCGGGATCTACCTCGGAAGCTCGGCGGAAGTCGCCGTTTCCTACGCGGACGACGTCGCCATCGGGCGGGGACTGAGCGGTGCGAACCCGGCGGTCTTCACGGCCGAAATCGCCTCCGGCAACGTGATGGACTACCTGAAGGAGAAGGACGCCTTCCTCGATTGGGCCAAACAAAGGTTTTCGCCCGACGACCTGAGCAATCCGGTCAACCAGCTCTACGCGAACCCCAGCGTGCCGGTATCCCCCTGGATCGACAACACCTGGACGCGCTACCTCCCCGATTACGCCAAGGAAATAGGCTACGATTCCATTCTCATCCGCGACATGGACGGTCCCGGCAACGACTACTGGGTCCTCCACGATCCGAAGAGAGTGATCGTGCGTCAGGCGATCACCTTCGACTTCCCGACCAACCGGGAACTCTTCCCCTCCTCGATCGACGGCAAGGTGGCGGGAGCCATCCATGCCGCCAGCGAGAAACAGGCCGAAGAAAAATAGCCGATGGGCGAAAGTTTCGGAAAAGCGGTTAAAGCCGCGTTCTTGTTCGTTCGAAAAAGCCGACATCCCGCTCTAGCCAGTCACCGCGGTCGTTTGAACCCGCAAGGAAAGGCCCCGAACCACGCGATGGGGGTCTCCCCGTGGGCGAAAGCCATCGCCGATTTTCCCGAAGAACTCCCAGTAACGCGTTGATCGCGATATGATGGAGGAAGCTTCGATGGAGAACCGACCGAAACGGCCTCGATGTCGTACCATGAACGCTCGATCAAGCGAGGAGAATAGGTGAAATTGTTAACCAGTGGACCAAAGGAAGGTATGGTAAGGGATGGGCAATAGGGGGCCTTCACAGAGCCGGAGAGAAGAAGCCCGCAACGCTGCAAGGGCGGCGGGGATAGGAATGAAAAAAACCTCGGAATCATCGGGGGAGAACGAGCGGCCGAGTTCAACCCCCTCGAGCGAGACGGATAAAGACAAGAACCAACCGGGGGAGCCCGGCGACCCTTCCTGGAAAGAATAAGGAGCCCGCATTGAAACTGAGAATTACCGAGAATAATTACAACGTGAGAGTGGACGGCCTGATGAGGGTTGGGTACACCAGGGAAAAAGCGGAAGAGATCGCGACCAGCGAGTTTTCCCCGCCTCCGGCAAAGCCCAAGAAGGCCGCCGCTCCCAAAACGCCCAAAGCACCCAAAGCCGCCAAGGTGGCCTCCGAGAACGAGGACGCCGGGGAAGGGAGCGCTGCCCCCAAGGTGCGAGCGAAACCGGCTGCCAAGCTAAAAAGCGGAATCCTTCAAGAAGACGGAACGGTCTCTTGGGACGAGTCCCCCAAGAAGTAGCGCGGTCGAACCGAGTAATCAGTAGAACCGAGCGATAGTTTTTTGAAATCCATCGAGGCCTCCCGGGAGGCCTCAATTTTGCTGGGGCTGGTGAGGATCGATAATGGCGATCCGAAATGCCCCCACCTTGGAAGCTGCCCCGGCAAGCGTCCCTCCTTTCTCAGGATTCCTTTGGGTTGGCGCACGCGGCGGGAATCTTGAAGAGGAAGGTGCTGCCCTTCCCCACCTCACTTCGGGCCTCGATGCTTCCGCCATGGGCTTCGACGATGGCCTTCGAGATGCTCAAGCCAAGACCAACGCCCCCTGCTCTGCGGGTCAAGCCCATATCAAGTTGTTTGAAGGGGTGAAAGAGTTTCGGTAACTCTTCCGGGGAAATCCCGATCCCATTGTCCGAAACCTCGGTGACGACTCGCCCGTCCTCAATGAAGGCTCTGATCCGGATCAATCCACCCTCAGGCGTGAACTTGATGGCGTTGGCGAGGAGATTGGAGATCACCTGCTGGATGCGCCTCCGGTCCAGGCAAACCGGCACCGGGATCTCGACTTCCTTTTCAAGCTTGAGCTTCTTCTGCCTGGCAGTCAGTTGGAAGGAATCGACCGTTTCATCGACCAGGTAAGGGTAGTCGGTGTCATTGACCGTGATGCCGAACTTACCGGCCTGCATCCGGGCAAAGTCCAGTAGGTCGTCGATGAGTAGGAGCATATGGTCTGCCCCCCGGAGGATCTTGCGGACAGGATCGAGTTGCTCGGGTGTCAAAGGGCCAAACGCCTCGTCCTCCAGGAGGGAGCCGAATCCGATTACCGCGTTGAGCGGGGTCCGCAGTTCGTGACTGATCACGGAAAGAAACTCGTCCTTGATTCGGTCGGCCTGTTGGAGGCTCTCGACCTGCCGCCGCTGCAGCCGTTCCTTCTCGACGCGCTCCGAGACCTCGACAGCCAAGATGAGTATTCCCTCCACCTGGCCGCTTTCATGGAAGATCGGTTGGTAAGTGAAGTCCCAGTAAGTTATTCTTTCATGCCCCTCGCGGGTAATGACGAAGGGGAAGGTTTCCCCGAAGTGGGGCTGCCCGGTCTTCAGAACCTTCACCAACAGGGGGCCAATTTGGTCTTCGGTTCCGGGGCCAAGGGCTTCGAAGATGGAATGGCCGATCAAGTCTTCTACCGGGATCTGAAAAAAGCGAGCCTGGGTTGGGTTGACCCACTGATAAACGAAGTCCTGGTTCAGGTAGGCGATCCCGGCCGGGGTAGCATCGATGATCTTCTGGGCGAAGTCCCGCTGGCGTTCGAGTTCCCTTGCCCGTTGCTCCAACGCTACGAGCATTCGGTCGAGTTCTTTCGTCCTTTCAGACACCATTCGTTCCAAATCTCGAGCCCGCAGCTCGACAGTATCGTGAGCCGCTTTCAGCTCGAGCGACAACTTACGGGTGCGCAGGGCGATCTCGACACGAGCTTGAAGGGCGATCATCTCGATGGGCATAAAGATCAGCTCATCGACGGTTTTCCAGAGTTGGTGGGCGGCGGGCATCAGGTCCTGGCGGAGCGTCAGAAGCAAGAAGGGCAAGAACACGTTTTTTTCGGCAGCCCTTCGGGAAAGAACCCGATCTTGATTCGCGGCCAGAAGGGGCGCATCCACGATGCAGAGGTCAAAGGGTTGCTCCAAAGCCTCGATCGATTCCCACTCCAGGACCTCATACCGGGAGCTGAGCAGCCTTCTCAATAAATGGCGGTTCTCCCGGTTGCTGATAAGAAGAAGGATCCGGCTCATGTATTCTCTCCCATCAGCGGTCCCTTTCAGGGAGTCGTTTGGTGGCGAGGGGTTTAAAATGGATGTTTTCCACCATGTATGAGTTTCACTCCCCGGCTTTCGGCGGGGGGGGCCTCAGTTGTTCCATGGTGCAGGGAGTGGGTTGGCTGGCATCGGGCAACTGGTAGATGCATCCCTCGTTTTCGATGATGGTCACGGAGGCATGACAGCGGGGACAGAAGAGGTCCTTGACTGGTTGCTTGCTGAACGTGAGGCGGCTTCCGCAGTTGGGGCAAATATAGTCGCTGATCTTGCGCCGGGTCTTCACCTTCTCGATCAACTCGGTGGTCTTGGAAAGATAGAGATCGATATCGGCGGGGAAGCTCAAGAACAGGTCGTAGTTGACGTCGGTGGGAATGTCCCGCTCAAGGATGCCGATCCCGATAAGCATGATGGGGACAACCTGAGCGGCGGGATACTGTTCCAGCTCCAGCAAGGGCCTGAAGCCCAAAACGTCTTCTTCGAAATTCCGGATGGGTCGGTCGAAAGCCGCCGCCTTCCGGTAGAGAACGATCTTGATGAGCCGAGGCCCCCAGCTCAAGACTTCCTCGAAGTCGATGGGCGAGAGCCAGATCCTCACGTCGTGCCCCACGAAGACGAGAGGCCCTATCAACAACCGTCCGAGAGCTTGGAAATCATCAAGAACGGCGATTTTAGCCAAGTTCGTTCTCCTCCCGACTGACGAGCGTCGAGGTCATGGTCGCCGAGGAGGCGGTTGACTTCAATGGAGATCCGAACGAAATCGCTATCCAATCCCGGCAATAAGCGGTTCCCGCGGTCTTTTCACCCGCAGATCTGGCCCTACCTGAGAAACTATCCCGGCCCCGGGCGAATGCAATGACCTCGGGTAACCCGGAAAAGACGAGGCTCGTCTTTTCCGGGCGACGAAATCAACGGGCGGCGTTCAAGAGGATGTCCCCCGAACCGGTATTCGCGACGAAGCGCTGTGTCCCGCCATTCAGCACGCATTCCTGGTGATTTTCCTCGGAAGACTCGGAGAAGGCGTTCTCGATCCGGCCGCTCGCGGCATTCAAGAGCAGCCTCCAAGGGCCTTTGGGGGAGAGGGTGGCCTCGATATTCCCCGACCCCGCGCACAGCTGGACTTCCCCAGGGCTCGCCTTCACCTGCGATAGGGTGATCCCTCCGGAGCCCGTCGTGGCGCGCAAGAGGCTGCCCGAGCGCTCCTCGACGAGGATGTCGCCCGAGCCCGCTTCCAGGTCGGCTTTCCCGATACCCTGCTCGACGGTGATTTCACCCGAGCTCGTCTTCAGGGCGAGGTCCCCGCGTACGCCCTGGGCGAGGATCGCCCCCGAGCCGCCGCGGACGTCCAGGCCCAAGGCGCTGTTCTGGGGAAGGGTGATGGCGAAGTCGATCGCGTGACCGTTGAGCCGAAGGTTGCCGTTCGTGAAGGAAAAGTTCAGGCCTCCGCTTTCCTCCTCGGTCCCGATCTTCAGCACCCCATCTTCCACCCGGGAGCTCCATGAGAGCTTGCGAAGGCTTTCCGTGGCTTCCTTATCGGTGTTTCCCCAGCTTTGGAGCCTCGCATCGACCCGGACGCTCGAGACCTTCCCTCGCTTGATACTGACGTCCCCGGCATTCCCTTCGATCTCGAGTTTCTTCAATTCCCTCAAGGAGAAGGAACGGATCTCATGGCGCTCCTGCATCTTGGAGTTCTTGAAAGATTCCAGCCCACTCTTGAGGTTCTTGACCGCACTCCAGCCCCGGCTCATGAAGGACTGGGTGGATCGGAAGCCCTGGTAGACGCTCAGCACCGAGGCGACGAGAGTAGCGACCATGGCGGCGGCGACGAGCCCGATGGCGAGTTTGCGCATGCTACTTCTTCTCCTCCACGGCGATCGATTCTTTCTCGTCCGCCTTCTCAGGGCTTCCCCGGGAAATCAAGAGAGCGAGCAAGCGACTCAGACCGATGAACAGCGGGATGAGTCCCCCGAGCAGCCAGGGGCCGAAGCCGATGAAGCCGAGACCGATGGTGAGCGCGAGACCGATTCCCGTGAGCGTCAGGGCGCGCTCCAGGCGGGAGGAATCGAATTCCCTGGATAATTGCGACGGCTCCGAGAGGGTGCGCGGATCGAAACCATGCTGGATCAAGGCCATATCCCGGCGGTATCTCAGATACATGACGCCGAAAACCAGGCCGAAGATCATGGCGAACAACCCGAGCGGGACCAAGATGGCTTCCATTGAAAACTCCTTTACATGTCGAATAAAAACCTTTTCATAAGGTGAGAGCGCCCGAAGCGAAAAATTGTTTCAGGGAATGCGCTATGATGAGAAACATGGCCTTCGCTTCGCAGCATTCCGAAATCGCGCTCATCCGACGCTCTCAGTCGGGCGATCGCCAAGCTTTTGCCGAATTGATCCGATGCCATCAAAACGAAGTGTACGGAGTCGCCCTCCGCTTCCTGGGAAATCCCGAGGAAGCCAAGGACGTGGCTCAAGAGGCCTTTATCCGCATTTACCGAAACCTGGGCCAGTTCCGCGGAACGAGCAAATTTTCCACCTGGACCTTCATCATCGTTCGCAACCTCTGCTATGCGCGGATGCGCCGTCTGGAGAAGGACGGATTTTGTTCGGGCGAGAACGAAGAAGGGAGAGAAGATCTCGAAACCTTGCCGGAGGCGCTGGTGATCCAGCGGGATACGCAACGGGGGATCCAGGAAGCCCTGGGGGAATTGCCCGAGAAGTACCGGCTCGTCATCTCCCTCTTTCATTTTCAAGCGCTCAAGTACGAGGAGATCGCCGCGCTCCTCGAGCTTCCCATCGGCACCGTGAAAAACCGCCTCTTTCGGGGAAAGACCATGTTGCGAGAATCATTGGAAAAGCGAGGGATACGATGAAGGACGCTTGCCGCGAGATCCGCCTGCGCTTCGACGAGACCGACCCCCTCCGGGGAGCCCATCTCGAGAGTTGCGAAGACTGCGTCCGGGAATACGAAACCTGGAAGCAGCTGAACCGTTTGCTCGACGAGATGCCTCCCGTGCCGGCACCGGACGATCTCCTGGAGGCCGTCTTGGCGGCTTTGCCGCGCCCTCGACCGAAGGCCCTTCCCTTCGATCGGCTGGAAGCGGCCTCAGTCGTATTGGGGCTCGGCTTCACCCTCGTGGCGATCCTGCTCCGCGGCACCGAACTTCCCTCGCTCGAAAGCCTCTTTTCTCAGGTTCCCTTGTCGTCCTTGTCGCAAGTTTTGGCCTGGGCCGCCGTGGGCGGGGCGATCGCCTATGCCTTGGGAAACGAGACTCGAACTCTGATATCCGTGACAGGCTCTTACGAGGGCCAGGTGCTTCGACGCAAGGCAAAGTGAAAAAGTCCTCCTTCGAGGGCATTTTCCCTGAAACGCGATCAATTCAATGGCAAGGGCCTTTCAGGTCGGCCAGAAAGACTTCACTGGCACCCGGAGCTTCTGGCAACCGAGTGTTATAATCATGAATGCGCCATCACAAAAAACCATGGGGAGGACTATTTGGAAAACGAAAGCGTTTCTTCGGTGATTTCCACGGATACCGCTCGCTTGCTTCTCGTCCTGGCGTCCGGATCGCTCCTGGGAATCCTGGGGGAAAGACTTCTCTGGGAAGCCGAATTGGGCCTGAATCTGGGCCTCCTCCTTTCTTGCCTGGTGATGGTGGCCTGGACCTTGCTCCGGACCCGGCAGACCCCGGCAAGGCTTTTGGTGTTGCCCCTCGCGTTCGCCTGGGCCTTCACCTGGCGGGACTCCCTTCTCCTGGGAATGGCGGATTTCCTGGCGCTCCTCCTGGCACTCGGACTGGTCATCCTTCGGCCCAGATCGGGAACTTGGCAAAGCCTCGGGTGGGGCGAGGCCGTTCGGGGATTGGCTCAGCTCTCGCTGGAAGTGCTGAAGGGTCCCTTCAAACTCGTGCAGCAGGAAATCCCCTGGCAGCAGTTGAAGGAGGGCGGCGCATCCAAGCACGCGACCTCGGTGGGCTTGGGCCTGTTGATTTCTCTTCCCCTGGTTCTGCTCTTCGGGGCGCTCTTCGCCGGGGCCGATGCGGGGTTCGAGGCCCTGATCACCCAGTTTACGCATTTCGACTTCTTTCAATGGCTGATGCACCTGGTCTTCGCCGCGCTCCTGGCCGGGCTATCGATCGGGTTCTTGAGAGCGGTGCTCCGCGGAGTCGAGGCCCCCGAGGAAACCCAAGGCGAATGGAGCCTCGAACTGGTGTCCGTGGCGACCGTTCTGATCATCCTGGACCTCCTTTTCGCGCTCTTCGTCGGTTACCAGTTGCCCTACCTCTTCGGCGGCATCTCCCTGGTGCAGGCCGCCGCGGGATTGACTTACGCCGACTACGCCCGGCGCGGTTTCATCGAACTCACGGCGGTATCGATCCTGGTGCTGCCGATGCTTTTGCTCCTGCGGGCCCTGCTCAAAGGGCTCGCTGGCCGCGGGTTGCAAGTATTCCGCCTGCTCGCGGGCCTGCAACTGGTCTTGCTCTGCCTCATCATCGCCTCGGCTTTGCAACGGATGATGATCTACCAGGGCGAGTATGGCCTCACGGTCCTGCGCGTCTACGTCTTCGCCTTCGAGGTCTGGCTGTTCGGGGCGATCGCCTGGTTTGCCTGGACCGTTCTGGGCGATCGCCGGGAGCTTCTGATCGGCGGGATGCTGATCTGGGCCTTCGGAGCGCTGGCCCTCATGCACGTGCCCAATTGGGAGGCCCTGATCGTGCAAACCAACACGGCCCGGGCGATCGCGGGGAAGTCCCTGGACACCGAATACCTGAACCAGCTCGGAATGGATGCCGTACCCGCGCTGCTCGAAGCGCATGGGCGCCTTCCGATGGAGATCCGGCACACCATGGCGCCGATTTTACTCGATCGCCTGACTACCCTCGAGCAATTGGACTGGCGCAGCGCGAGCTACCCTCGCCTTGCTGCCGCTCGCAGCCTGCGGGAGCACCGAGCGGAGCTCGAAAAAGAACGCTAGTTCTTGTGAATGGCGTTTGGCGGAGAACCGGCAGTCTGGTAATCATCGCAACCTTTCGAGGACGGGGGAAAACGTGAACGAAAGCTCGATCAAAGACGTTCTCGAAGAAATAGTTTCCTTGGAATCACTTCGGGCTGCCGCAGAACGGCTTGCCCCAAGCGACATCGAGCGCCACAACCAAAGGTACAGAGAGATCTTTGGAGAGGATGCGGTCCACCACAAGCTAACCCACTTGCCGACNNGAAAAGGTTGAACAGCAGCGACTACTTTCGCAATCGTCCGAATAGACGAAGAGGTCGTGAATCACGGGAAGCTTCAACTCGATCGCAGTCACGACGCCATCGCGGCAGAATAAAGCCAGAGATAAGCATCGTCGGCTATCTCTGTTGATTTGCCTTCGGGAACTCCGGTTCAGCGAATGCTTTCCGTTGGCCAGTTCGGGAAGATGGCTTTCCAGGCTTTTCTCACGATCACGTTTTTGCTCTCGAGCGAGTTGAACGACGGCGCCTGATTGCTGTTGCAGATGGACACGACGCACCAATCTTTGCAAGCATACATCGAGGTCTCATAGCCTGGAACCGTGCCTTGATGTCCGATTATCTCGCTTCCATCGGCTGCCTTTTGCACGAGAATTCCCAGGCCGTATTCACCACCGAAAGCGGAAGTCGGCACGGTAGTGAACATGGCCTTTTTGCTTGTAGACGACAACAAGCGGCCTTGAGAAACGGCTCGAAGCCAAGAAAGCAGATCACCCGCCGTGGACAACAAGCTTCCAGCCGAATAGGCGGCACTGGACGAGGTGACGGAGGTATCGATGCACAGATTCGGCATGGCCGGCAGAAACCCATGCACATAGCCATGCACATGCGCTTCGGCCATGGTGGTTTCCTCGGGGGCCGGAATCCGCGAGTGGTTCAGTAACAACGGTGCCAGAATACGGGTATTGACCAGTTCGTGAAAGGACTTTCCCGTCACGCGCTCGGCAATCATGCCCGCCACGACGTAATTGGTGTTGGAATACTCCCATTTCGTTCCCGGTTCAAAATTGCTTCCCCCATCGGGACCATGGGCGATCGCATAATCGAGCAACTGCCGAGGAGAAAAAACCGGAACCGGCCAGGCGGAAACGAAGTTGGAGTCGGAATAATCGTAGAGTCCCGCTGTCTGGTTCAATAATTGACGGATCGAGATGGTTTCGCCCTTGGGGACCCCAGACAAGTAGGAGTCGACGGCGTCGTCCAGTTTGATCAGGCCTTCATCCACCAGCATCAACAGAAGGGTCGAAGTGATCGATTTCGTAATGCTGCCTGCTCGGGTTTGCATGTCCCAAGTCATTGCAGTGCCTTTCCATCCCTCGGAAAGCCGTGTGCCCAAATTGTTTACTTCTGCGACGCCGGTGGAAAAGAACCAACGCGTTCCCTGGGGATCCTCGACCGCCAGGATCCCACCCGGACTACCTATTTCTGATACGGCGCTTTCGAGGGATTTTTGCAGTTCTCCGCGCAAATCCCTGACGGCATCCCCTTGAGTCGTGTTTGGCGCCGGGTTGAAAATTGCGCCTTTTTCAGGGGTACAGCCGACTGAAAACAGGGATGAAACCCATACCAGTCCCAAGAAGTAGGGGCTCCAGCGATTGACCTTACTCGATAACAACCGTGGCTTCACCAATACCTGCCTCATCTTTTCTGAGTTAGACCCGGACCGTCGCATTGAACGCAAATCCCTCCGGACCAATTTGAGGTCCGGAGAGCATCCATCGAGGTTAGTCAGATCTCCCAAGGGTTATTGTGGAGCTGGTGAGACCTAATTCGTCGGAGTCGGGGTGGGAATATCCATGGGGGCGATTGAATGGCTGACAAGCATCGCGGAAGTCGTGCCATAGGGTGTCACGGTATCGATTTTGACGAGGCCCCTGTCTTTGGCGAACCAGCAGGACTGAGGGGTACCGGAAGGATGGGTGCCGACGACTTTATAGGTGTCAGCGAAACTGCCGATTGGAACGACTACGGCTTCATGCGAGGCGACCTGCACGGGATGCTGATAAGCATCCATCCAGGACTCGCCGACCGTCAAAGGAAGCTGAAGGAGTTTCGAGGTATTCCCCAGAGAATCCTTGCAAGTGACGCTATTCGCGCTCATCGTGTAGATGCTGTTATCGACGGTGACCACGGGCGCGCCGGTCAACAGGGAGGTGCTGACGCTGCACGCCTCGGCGGTAACCACCCCATCGGCCGCAACTTGCAAAGCCTTGATGTACATCGTCATCGTGCCGATCGGTTGTCCACTGAGCGTGAGGGAATAATCCCATCTTTCCTGATTGGCCATGGGGAAATAGTCGTTGCTGAGGGCATTGACCCCAGGAGTTGCCGTGGGCGAGGGTGAGGCCTTGGCATCGTTGGTCGAGACCACGGTTGGGCAACCCGCCAGGACACTACCGAGACCCAGTACCAGCAAACCGATCGAAACGCTGTGCTTCATTCGTCGTCTCCATTTATTGATGTGAACATCATTTATTAACGCCTTTTGATGATCGCTTGTCAAACAAAGAAGCGGTTACCGAGGCGACGCTCGTTTCCGCAAAACGAGGGCAGACCTTTCACGAGGGTTAGTCACACCCTCGATCGAAATAAGCCGAGACCGCCTGAGGGGCAGGTCATACTCACGGGAGAAATGGCTGCCGAAAGACCGGGCTGAAGTTTGACGCGTCTTCGACAGCAAAAAAACATGAATGCACGGCAGCCTCATTCTCTTACGACCCCGTACAAACCCCAAGAAGGCCTTATATTTTGCCTGGATAGGGAGGGCTCAACGGGGAACAACGCGGTCTATGGTTTAGTTCAGAGGGAGATCGATCACGCCAGGAATCTCCCATACCTGATCATGGAGAATGAACCGCCAGGCCTTGGTATGATCGCTGTACGACGCCTTTTCCATCACGGTACTCCAAGGAATCAAGGCTGCTCGATGGACCGAGAGATCCTCGTTGAACAAGATGCCGACAAGGAAATCGAACTTCTGTTCGTTGAGGTTTCGGATCCCGCCGAGCTGACGGCTTCCAGGTTGGCTGTTGATCCGACGTCCCTTTACTTCGTAACGTAGACCATCAGCCCCTTGCAGATCAAACCCTGCATTGCTCTGCGACATGAGCTCGGCGCCGAGTGCTTTTCCCGCCAACCTTTCGGCCAGATCCCCGATAGGGTTGTTCATCCCTCTGGATATCTTCCGCCGCCTGATCTCTTCCATCACCCGAGCATAGAGGCGAAGTAATCCAGCCTCATCCAAATCGAGCAATTCATCCGCCGCTTCGATCTTTTTTTCCAAGCAATCCGCGCGGGGTCCCATCCAGGCGAAGTGATCGAGATCGATGCAGCCGTTTTCTCCGGGTACTATCCCTTCCTGTTCAAGTAACTCTCGCTGTTCAGGAGGGGCATTGGAGCTAAGCACTCCGTCAGCGTCGATTACTCGATGCCAAGGAAGATCGGGATCGTTGAGGCGTTGCTTCAGAGCGTCGCCTACAGAGATCGCGGCGGCAGGGCTTCCTGCCCACGTGGCGATCATTTTGTACGTGACGACGGTGCCGAGAGGGATCTGCTTGATCAATTCAATGAATTCTTTGTGGGTTGCCATTATCGCTATGACTCCTATGCTTGGTATTGCGCGCACTACCGAAAGCGGCAGTGTTAGCCTAGCATGTCCCCTGGCGATTTGTTACCCCGGCTGTTACCCGGAGAGAAAAAATCCTCACGCCCAAAAACTGACCTCCTCCCAATAAAGCTAGCCAGACTGCAACGACGGCCATGTAGCCCTTCTGGAGGTCTTTCTTTCTGTTATCATGGGTCGGTCGTTTCCATGAATAGGCGAGAACTACCACCATGAGCGAATCTGAAGCCATCCAAGCCATTGTTCCCGAAATCATCAAACACGTCGAAGCGGCAGCATCCACGTTCGACTACGAACAAGTTGAAGATGAAGCCGATCGCGAAATGCTCCGGGGTGCCTCATCCAAGATCAAGACGGCCTACCAAAATGTCCGCCTGGAGATAATCCGCTTAGGGCAAGAACTCCTGACGGCGAAGGAGCTCGTGGAACAAAAACAATGGGGTTCTTGGCTTCAATCCGAGTTTGCGATGAGTGCCCGCACCGCTCAACGGTACATGTCCGTAGCCGAGGTTTTCCCTGATTTGAAAAACGACAGCCTGTCGAATTTGTCCACTGAGGCCCTGTACCTCCTCGCGTCGAAGAATACGCCAGAAGAGGTCCGTGAGCAGGTAATAGAGCGCGCTGAGCAGGGGGAAACCCTGGACCGCAAGGCCATTCGGGAGATGATCGAGACCGTGAAACCCCGGGAGCAGGTCGGGGGGGCGAAGAATCAATACAAGGCCTTCTACGGTGTTCTCCGTGGGGAACAGATGGACAGCCTGGCGCAGCACCTGAAGGAACAGCCCGACGAAGAGCGGGCCAAATTGGTCGAGACCTTGAAAAGGTTGCTTGCGGCGGTGGAGGGGTAGAACCTGCTCGCCGAATGATGATTGGTCACGTCTCGGCAAGGGATTCGGCCTTGAAGGGCTTGGGGACTGAGGCGTACCCCAATGGTCGAGTTAAAGTGATCATCACGCAGAGATCTTGTCCATACTTACATCCCGATACTGGGGCGTCCTGGCCCTGGAAAACCTCTTCTCGGGAGTCCTACGGATTAGCGAATACAATTGGCAGCTTGAAGATGAAGGTGCTTCCCTTCCCAATCTCGCTTTCGACCTCGAATGTCCCTTTGTGGGCCTCGATGATGGCTTTCGAGATGCTTAGTCCCAGCCCAACGCCCCCTGTGCGTCGAGTCACTCCCATGTCCAACTGCTTGAAGGGTTCAAAAATTTTCTTGAGATCTTCGGAGGGGATCCCGATCCCGTTGTCGGACACCTCGGTGACGAGTTGGTCGTCTATCACGCAGGCTTTGACCCGAACCCATCCGCCCTCGGGAGTGAACTTGAGCGCATTGGCAATTAAGTTGGCGATCACCTGTTGAACCCGCCTTCTATCCACGCACACTGGCATTGGGACATAGACTTCGCTTTCGAGTCGGAGCTTCTTCGCATCAGCGCTTGACTGAAAGGATCCAAGAGTCTCTTCGATCAGGGATGCGTAGTCCGTCCCAACGACTGATATTCCGAACTTCCCGGTCTGCATCCGGGCGAAATCCAGCAAGTCGTCAATGAGCACCAGCATCCGATCTGCCCCCTTGAGCATTTTGGTAACGAAATCGCGCTGTTTTGGATTTAAAGGTCCGGCTGCTTCGTCTTCCAGGAGAGAGCCGAAGCCCATCACGGCGTTTAGTGGGGTGCGCAGTTCGTGGGAGATGACCGACAAGAACTCGTCCTTGTACCGATCTGCTTGCCGGAGGGTCTCGAACTGCTCGCGTTGCAGCCGTTCATTTTCGATCCTATCCGTAACCTCGATGCAGAGGTGGAGAATACCGTCCAACTTGCCATTTTCGTCGAAGAGCGGCTGGTAGGAAAAATCCCAGTAGGTCATCTGTTCCTTGCCTTCAAAGATGAGAAGCAAGGGTACTGATTTTTTGAACTGCGGCTGCCCGGTTTTTAAGACTTTATTAAGCGTAGGGCCGATCTGGGATTTGGAATCAGGCCCGAAAACGTCAAAAACATGACGACCGATCACCGCTTCCGCCGAGGTCCGAAGGATGCGGGCCTTGGCCGGATTGACCCAGGCGACGACGAGATCCCGGTTCAGATAGGAGATCCCGAACGGAGCGTTATCGATGAGTTTCTTGGCGAAGTCCCGTTCATGAGCTAGCTCCTTTGCCCTCGCCTGGCTCTCGCCTTCGGCCTGCTTGCGGGCAGTGATGTCATCGAGGATCCGGATCCCGAAGCCCGGGCTGCCCTGTTCATCCCTCACCAACCCGGCAGTCAAGTGTCCCCAGATGATCCGACCATCTTTGTGGCGGTAGCGCTTCTCGATGCGATAAGAATCAAGGCGACCTGCCACCAATTGCTCCCAGGGACCGAGATCGCTCGAAAGGTCATCCGGGTAAGTGAACTCTTGAAAGTTCTTCGAGAGCAACTCAGCCTCGGAGTACCCTAGGATTTCTGACAGAGAACGATTCACCTTCAGGTAACATCCATCTAGCGCGGTGATGGCCATTCCGACGGCTGCGGAATCGAATGCGCTCTGGAGTCGGGCCTCGCTTTTCTTAAGCAGAGCGAGCGCTTGGTCTCGTTCATGCCGATTACGGATAGCGATGATCCCAAAGGAAACGTTCTCTGCCAACAAGGACAGCAGCCTTACCTCTTCTTGCCGGAAGGCCCAGGCTTCAGAAGCGTAGATGACCAGGATCCCGAAGACTTGATGATCCTGCTTCAAGGGGAGAGCAATGGCCGAGTTGAATCCAAATCTTTGCGCATCCTCTCGCCAGGGATTGAAAGAGGGGTCTTTCAGGATATTCTGGACGATCGCGGGATTTCTGGACCGGACTGCTCTTCCACCTGGCCCCCCCCCCAGACACTGCTGGCAGACCAGGTTAGATTCAGGTGGGAGAGGCGTTCCTGCGCGATGCCGGGGGCAGTAAACGGGACGATCCGTTTCGCCTTGTCATGCTGGACGAGGCCAATCCAAGCATACTTGTATCCCCCGGCTTGGACGATGCTTTCGCTGACCTGCTCGAACAGCTTTTCTTCTTGATCCGCATGGATGATGATCTGGGCGACCTCTGCCAACACCTTGAGGGCGCGGTTTGCTTCCCCAAGTTCTTCAGTTCGAAGAGAAGTTTCGGCCTCGGCCACTTCCGCACGGGTCTCAAGCCTCTGCTCAGTTTCACCGAATGACGTTGCGATCTCTCGTCGATTTTGGATGTCGGAGCAAGTACCGATCCATTTCTCGATTCGTCCCCGAGCATCTCTTATTGGCAGTATACGGCCGATGAGCCAGTGGTAGCTTCCATCGTTCCACCGGAGTCGGAATTCGATTTCACAAGGCTCGCCGGTTCGCAAGGAACGGGTCCAGGCCAGGGTGGTCCGTTCCACGTCGTCCGGGTGAAGGAGTTTTTGCCAGCCTGATTCTTCCGGATGGACGCCAGTATATTCGTACCAGCGCTGATTGAAGTAGTCAGCATCCCCATTTGGTTCGGCGATCCAGACGAGGAGCGGCATTGTCTCAGCCATCTCACGGTAGCACTGTTCGACTGTGCTGTGATGATCTTGCATGCAAAACATCATCGCAAGGAAGCGTTCGAAGTTGAAGAGAATAGTTAACGATCGATCTTGTTTGCATAGTCTGTCACCCTGTTAGGGCGCAGGCTTTTTTGCAGTGGTAGCGCCGCTACCCTTTGTGCCAATAATGGATGA
>DOBT01000032.1 GCA_003503675.1 Cyanobacteria bacterium UBA8530
CACACGGTGGCGAAGGCTTCGGGCAGAAGATCGTCCAGGGTAGCCCCCTTGGCGAGACGCTCCCGGAATTCGACGGTCTTGCCCTTGAGTTGCTCGTCGGTCAGTCCGATCATTTCCGCTTCGAGGGAGTTGATCTTATGGAGCAAAGGTCGGACGGCCTTGATCTTGCGCTCGTTGGCATCGCCCAGCAGTTTGAGAAAGAAATTCGCCATTTAAGAAAGTCCCCTTATCGTGCAAATGCGGGCGAGAGAGACCCCTGCCCAGAGATACATAGTATACCATGTTCGGGTTCTTTCCAGCCGCGTTGACCCCTGGGACTGGTCCTGCTATAATGCTTCTTCGGGCCTGGGTATAGAGATCTCGGGCCATTCACGAGAGGAAATAGAGATGAAGGAAGCAATCCATCCCAAGTACTTCGAAGCGAACGCTACCTGCGTCTGCGGGAATACCTTCAAGACCGGTTCGACCAAGCAGAACATCCGCGTTGAAATCTGCTCAGCCTGCCATCCCTTCTACACGGGCCAGCAGAAGATCGTCGACACGGAAGGCCGCGTCGAGCGCTTCATGAAGAAATACAACCTCAAAAAATAAAGGGATTTTTTCTCTTAAAAAGCAGGGCCTCGCAAGAGACCCTGCTTTTTTGATCACGCGAAGGATTTTCTCAGTGACGGGCCGCCACGAGGAGGAAGCCGATTAGGGAATCGAAGGCGTACTCGAAATCCTTCTCTTTGCTTTTTTTGGCTTCGGGACTGGGAGAGGACCGGCGCTTGATGTCCCCGACCAGGACCTCGTCGACTCGGAGAGCCTTGCGTTCCGAAGCTCCGAGATACGTCACCTTGCCGGCGGTCCGCCCGATTTGGAGGTTGGAGGCAAAGGTCTTTTTCTCCGTCGCCATGACCGCATCGCTTATCCCCCTGCCCGTTCCCTTCGTTTCCTCCACCAAAAGCGCGCTCGTGGCGGAATAGGGCTCTCCCTCGCGAACCTCTTCCTTCGAAGAGATTTTTTCCCTCTTGATTCCCTTCTCTTCCCAATTCGAGAGGGAAATCGAAGTCGACTCCCGCTCGTAGCCGAGCACCAGATCGAAAAAGGCCGTATAGGAGTAGTGACGAGGCTCATGATAAACCTCCTCGTAGGTACAGGGCTCGGAAACCAGGGTCAAGCGCGGAACCCGGACCAGTACGGGGGGATCCTGGATGACGCGGGGAAGGCTGACGAATTTCCATTCGGTCGTCCAGACTTCCTGCTGCACCGGGACGGTATAGGCAACCGAAACCGTATAGGTCTCATAGATCGGCTGCATGACCACCTTGATGTCCTCTTTGAAAATGTCCCACCAGGCCCTTTGACGGGGAACCCACACCTGGACCATCCGGTAACCGCTGATCTTGGTGCGCGTTTCTTCGCGGGTGCGGCTTTCCTGAACGGTGACTACTCCTCGATTCCAGATCGCTTGGTAGCTCGGTTCCCAGACGGTCCTGGGAGGGGGGGTGACGAATTTTTCCTCCCACACGGTCTTTTCGACCTTTCGAACCCCACTGACCGTTCTGGTTCTCTCGACGTAGCGGGTGCCGCTCCTTTCCTCCGAGCAGTGGGCGATCAGCTTGTATTGCGGGGTGCTCATGGTGAGCACCCGCTCCTGCTCGGAGCTTCTCCCGAAGGTCTCGGTCGTTCTCTTGAAGACGTCCACCAGGTAGTTCGTCACCCGAAAGGTCTTGCGGTTGGAAGCGAGAAACCCCTGACCCCGTTCTTCTTCTTTGACCAGGACCTTGTCTACCCGATCGGACTTCTTTGTTCCCACCTTGCTTTCACTGACCGTGGTTTGCTCGGACAAGGGCAGACTCCTCTTTTCGCTGCTCTTTTCGGTGAGGAAGCAATCGAAGGCTCTCTCCTGGCTGAGGACCTCGGCGGCGAGGGAGATCGTCGGAAAAAAAGACGTTCCCAGCAAAAGGCAGGTGGAAAGCATCAGTCCCGTTGCGTTTCGGTATTCCATAAGACGACCTCCTCGTTTTCTTCCTTTTGCCACCTCTCTTTCAATATACCCACACTTGATAGAATAATAATCAAGGATAATCAGGTCAATTTTTTGGAATAAAGCGGGAAGCGATCGCCTTGGCTTTATTCTCCAGAAGAGAGGCCGCCGCCCGCATCGAGGCTTCGATCTCGGGGGAATCCAGGGAAAAGGCCTTCCCCCCGAATTCGAATAAACGAGCTTCGCCCGGCGGATCGACCTGGCCGGCGATCGCGTAGAGGAGGATGCCCTTGTCTCGACAGCGCTGCGCGAGCCTTCCCACCACCTTTCCCTCGAAGGAAGACTTGTCCAGGCGACCTTCGCCGGTGAGAACCAGTTCGGCGGTCGAGAGCTTTTTATCGAGCCCGACCAGGTCGGAGATGACCTCGAAGCCGGAAGCGATCTTCGCCCCCGCCAAAGAAACCAAGGAAAGCGGCACGCCCCCGGCGGCGCCCGTTCCCTCTGCCGTGGGGTCGGCCTCGAGGAGGCGGCAGAAGTTTTCGAGGTTTTTTTCGAGCAGGCGGATCATTTCCGGATTGGCCCCTTTTTGGGGGCCGTAGACCACCGCCGCTCCGGAAGGACCGAGCAAGGGGTTCAGGACATCGGCGGCCAGCAGGATCTTCGTTCTCAGGGCGGCGGAGGGTTCGGAAGCGTCGATGCGGGAAAGCCCGGATAGGCCACCCCCGCCCCGTTCGATGGGATGCCCTCGGTCGTCGAGCAGTCGGATTCCCAGGGCCTCCAATAATCCGGCGCCGCCGTCGATGGTGGCGCTACCCCCCAACCCCAGGATCATTTTCTCGAAAGGCCGGATTTCGAAAGCCCTGCGGATCAAGGTCCCCACCCCGTAGGTGGTGGCGAGAAGGGGATTTCGCTGGATGCCCGGGAGGCCTGCCGCCGAGGCGAGTTCGACGACCAGGGTCTTTCCCCCATCGATGAGGCCGAAGGGCGCCCTGATTTCTTTTCCGAGCGCGTCGGTGGTTTCCGCCCAGTGAATCGAGCCTCCGGTCGCTTGAACGGTGATTTCCAGGAATCCCTCCCCCCCGTCGGAGAGGGGACATTCGAGCAGGGAATGTTCCTTCGAGCGAAAACCTTTGGCGATCGCCCTGGCGGCCTCCCCCGCCGAAAGGGACCCCTTGAAGGAATCCGGGGCAATCAAGATGGACCGGGGGCTTTTCTCAATGGACATGGGCCTTTTCTCACCTCTATAATGGTTGGATGAATGTCGAATTGATTCATTTTACCCCCCGCGGGGAAGAGTTGGTGGAATGGGCGGGTAGAATCTGCTACCGCTCCCACCATCGCATGACCGGGGATCCCTCCAAGTTCATCGAGGGGATCGTTTCCCGTGGCCACGAATCGGTGATCGAGCACTGGCGGGCGCTTTTCTTCGTCCGGGCGACCGAGGGGGAACTTCTCGATCTGCTTTCGAGCGTCCCGCTTCTCCGTTTCAGCAGGCGCGAGAAAGATTTCCTCCTTTCCGGCAATGCCAGGATGTTTCGTCAAGCCAGGGGACCATTGGCCGAGGGGATGAGAAAGCTTCTATCAGGGGCTTCGCCCCTTCTTTTCGGAAACGGCGGCAACCCGTTGCAGTCCCGAGAGCCCCCCAACGAAAAGATCGTCAACGAATGGAGTTATTTTCTGCCTGCCGAATTAACGGGTGCCGAACTGTCGTTGCACGGGGCGGCCACCTTTTACTTCAAAGGGGTCAGCCGGGCGCTCACCCATCAGCTGGTTCGGCATCGCATGGCCAGCTACAGCCAGGCCTCCCAGCGCTACTGCAACGAGGAAAATTTCGAGGTCGTCGTCCCGCCTTCGGTCGAGGAAAAAGGCGCTTTACCTCTCTTCTGCCGGGCGATAGCGGGGATTCGGGAAAACTACCGGGAGCTGAAGGAAAGCGGGCTCAAGGCCGAAGACGCCCGCTATCTGCTCCCCAACGCCACATCCAGTGAGATCGCCGTTTCCATGACTTTCGAACACTGGGCCAATTTTCTGGCTCTCCGTTGCGATTCCCATGCCCAGTGGGAAATCAGAAACGTCGCCCACCTGGTGAAGGGCCTGCTGCACGAAAGATTGCCCCAAAGCTTTTAAAAGCAGGGCCGGTTCGCCAGGCTGTTGTATAATGGCCCCATGCAAAAGGGCTCAATCAAGATTTCCACAAGCGACCTGCAGCCGGGAATGATCCTGGCCGAGCCGGTGTGCCATCCCGCCACCTTCCAGACCATCTGGAACGTGGGTACGGTGCTGACTCCCAAGCACGTCGAGTTGATTCGCCAGATGAATCCGCCCGGTATCAAGGTGGTCGACTTCCAGGGAAGCGAGAAGTTCAAGGGTTTCCACCCGCCGCTCGCAAAAGAGCCCCCAAAAAGCGAAGCTTCTCCGTTCAAGCAGGCGGTGCAGTGGGCCGGCAGTTCCTTCAAGGAGGTCGGCAGCTCCCTCAAGGAAGCCGCCGTTCGGAAGGCTCCCCCGCCCAAGCTCTCTATTCCCAAGCCGTCTCCCCGCTTCAAGGCGGGCGCCATCGGTCATGAGGTTCTGGTTCGCAACGTGGCCCTCGTTCGATTGATCGGCGATCAAATCAGGAGTTCCGCCGAAATCAACCTCCAACAGGTCGACGCCTGCGTCCAGACCACCATCCACAAGATCATCGCCAACAAGGACCTCATCAACAGCCTGAGCGACCTTCGGGTCTACGACGAGTACACCTATTCCCATTCGGCCAACGTCATGAGCCTCGCCCTGGTCACCGGCTTCGCGATGAAGTACTCCGCGGACAAATTGAGGGTACTGGGGATCGGTGCCCTGCTCCACGATCTGGGCAAGAACCTGGTTCCCGACGAGGTACTCAACAAGCCGGGACGCCTCACCACCGAAGAGATGGACATCATGAAGACCCACCCGGGCAACGGGGTCATGCTGCTCAACAGCTATTCCTGGGTAAACAACGAGATCCGCAACATGGTCTTCCAGCACCACGAGAAGCTGGACGGTACCGGCTACCCCATGCACCTCGCCGGGGATTCCATCAGCGAGATGGCCAAAATCGTCTCGGTGGTCGATTTCTACGACGCCCTCATCTCGGAGAGGGTCTACAAAAAAGGCCTGCCCCCCAACGTCGCCTATCAGGCCATCCTCGATTCCATTCCCGCCCACTTCGATCCGAGGATCGTCCAGGCCTTCCAGACCTTTATCGTCCCCTATCCCGTCAACTGCTTCGTCCAGCTCAACACCGGGGAAATCGCCAAGGTCCTGAAAGTGAACCGCAAGAACCTGATGAGGCCCCTGCTCTCGATCGACGGAAAAAAAGTCGATCTCGAGAAGGACCGCCAAAGAAGCATCGTTTGCCTCGTGGTTCCGACCGCCTGATGGCCCGCTTCTTCCTTTCCCCCGAAGACATCCGAGAAGAGCGCTTTTTCCTGCGCGGGGAGGACTTCCACCATGCCCTCCGGGTGCTTCGCCTGAGGGAAAAAGATTCGGTGGTGCTGCTCGACGGGAAGGGCAGCAGTTTTTTGGGCAGGCTCGATCATCTGGGGAAAAAAGAAGCGAGCGGGGTCCTGACCGGTCCCGCTCCTTCCGCCGGAGACCTGCCGATCACCCTCGCTTGCGCCCTGCTCCGGGGAGAGAAGTTCGACTGGGTGATCCAGAAAAGCACCGAGTTGGGGGTGAGAAGAATTCAGCCCATCGTCACCGAGCGCTGCGTTTCGAACGGCGAAAAGCTCTCGCGCTGGAAGAAGATAGCCAAGGAAGCCGCCGAACAGTGCGAGAGGCTCTTTTTGCCCGAGATCCTGCCCCCCGTTCCCCTGGCTTCCCTGGAGTTGGAGGAGATTTCCCTTTTCTGCAGCGAAAGGGGCGGCGAAAAGCTTCCCTCCGTCCTGAATAAACTCGAGCTGAAGGATTTTTCCATCCTCGCGGTCGTGGGCCCCGAGGGCGGCTTCACCCCCTCCGAAGGGGAGCTGTTGGTTTCCAAGGGGGCCATCCCGGTTTCCCTGGGGAAACGCATTCTGAGGGCCGAAACGGCTTCCGTCGCGGTCATGAGCATGCTCCTCTATCGCTTCCTGGCGGAAGACTCCTTCCCCGCTTGAGTCCCCTTCGCCCCCGGGCAATCCGCGAGAGGGAAGGCCTTCCCTAGTCTTTTGTCATGGAGGCCCTCTGAACGAGTACCACGGAATCCGATGCGACCTTCGGGATCTCGAAGAGGTGGATTGAGAGGGGATAACCCGTCGCCGGTGTCAGCAGCCCATCCCCACTTATCCCGGGAATTGCTATCGATATGGTTGCCGGTTCTCCGATTTCCAAATGAGTCACGAGCGGAGGGTTGTCGTGAAAGCCGGGTTCAATGACGGCGAGAACAACTGAGCGCTTGGAGAAATCGACGGGCGGTGGCGTTGGAATGGGGGGATTACCCCCTTGTTCAAGGTTCCAATACTCCAGGCGCTTCGTCCAAAGTGCGCTCCATTGATTCGAGTCGGAGATGATTTCCGTCTTTCCAATGCCATCCACGGGGAAGGGAAGATCCTCTTTTAAGGTGGCGTAATAGGGACTCTCGATGACTTTCGTTCCGAGAGAAGGATCGATGCAAGCGATGAGGGTTTGAAATCTCAGCGAGCCGCTCTTCGCCGTGAGCCTGATGACTCCGGGCTTTTGAGTCGTCACCAGGCATCCGTACCTCGTGAGCCCGATGGTCGTGTTTTCGATCGGACCAAGATCCTTGAGCGAAGCGACGCTTCGATCGGAAATGATCCAAGAGAAAGGCCTTCGATTTGCCTCGCACCAGATCAGCAATTCCCGTCCCTGGATTGTCGAGTCGACCTGCCGGGGCATGAATATCAGCGGGTGGGGAAAGGCTGTCGGTTGAGGAGAGCTTTCAGGGTCTTTCTGAGGAACGGTATTGATCGGCTTCTGACAGGAAACTATCAAGACAATGCCGATCAACACGGCGATCCTATCGAGTCTCATGCGGCCTCCTCTCCTCAGGAAATGGGTGAAGGGGAGCATGATAAATCAGAAAGCAGCCGAGCAAGCGAACAATGCGGCCAAGAAGCATGGTCGGCTCGGGAGTGGTAACTTGGAAGTCGGCATCGTTGGGTGGGCGGATATCCGGCGATATCGGACGACTGCCTGAACGGCCATACACCTGTTCCAAGGTTGAACGAGTAGGCGGCGGCGAGGATTTCCCCGCCGCCGCCTACTCGTTGAATTCGCGTCTTACTTCTTTTTTTCGACCTTGGCCCAGGTATCCTTCAGGGTCGCCGTGCGGTTGAAGACCAGGTGCTCGCCCTTCGAGTCGGAGTCCATGCAGTAGTAACCAAGGCGCAGGAACTGGAATCGATCGCCCGCCTTGGCTTCCTTCAAACCCGGTTCCGCCATGGCGGTCGAGAGGATCTCCAGGGAGTCCGGATTGATTTCCTTCTCGAGGTCACCCGTGGGATCGGGGACATTGAAGAGGGATTGGTAGGACCTGACTTCGGTGGGGATGGCGTGGGGGGCCGAGACCCAGTGCAGGGTGCCCTGGATTCGACGACCATCGGGGGTCCCGCCGCCGCGGCTTTCGGGATCGTAGGTGCAGCGCACCTCGATCGGGTTACCAACTTCGTCCTTCACCACCTCTTTGCAGGTGATGTAGTAGGCGTGCTTCAAGCGAACCTCGCTG
This sequence comes from Cyanobacteria bacterium UBA8530, assembly GCA_003503675.1. Lineage (GTDB taxonomy): Bacteria > Cyanobacteriota > Sericytochromatia > S15B-MN24 > UBA8530 > UBA8530. Next base: position 7,653 of record DOBT01000032.1, read on the forward strand.
CCCGGCGCCAGTCGGAAGTACTTCTTGGGGGGATCCTCGCGGAAGTCGTCCTGCTCGATGTAGACCTCGCGGGAGAAGGGGACCTTGCGGGTGCCTTCCTCGGAGTTCTCCGGGTTGTTCTCGGCATCGAGCCATTCGACTTGACCTTCCGGGTAGTTCTCGATGACGATCGTCATGCGGCCCCTGAAGATCGTCATCGAGAACTACCCGGAAGGTCAAGTCGAATGGCTCG
>DOBT01000161.1 GCA_003503675.1 Cyanobacteria bacterium UBA8530
CCAAGGAGGTGGCCTGGGCGCGCCAAGTCGCCATGTACCTGGGCCGCGAACTCACGGACTCCTCCCTGCCCAGGATCGGCAGCGAGTTCGGGAAGGACCACTCCACCGTCATGCACGCCTGCGAGAAGGTCCGGGGCTGCATGGCCCAAAACACGAACCTGATTCAGGAACTGCAGTATCTGACCAGCCAGATCAAAGGCTGATCGGAATNNGGTGAACCAGAAGGTGCTGCCTTCCCCCATCGTGCTATTGACACCGATCTGCCCCCCGTGGGCCTCCATGATGGCACGGGCGATGGAAAGCCCGAGACCGACGCCCGGTTTGGTGCGGCGGTTGCTCGAATCGACCTGGTAGAAGCGATTGAAAATCATCGAGAGCTCTTCGGAAGGAATCCCCGACCCGCTGTCCCGCACCTCGACGCGCAACTGCCCCTCTTCGGGCAAGAGGGCGATCTCGATCCTTCCCCCGGCCGGGGTGAACTTCAGGGCGTTCTCGATCAGGTTCGTCAGGACCTGCCCGATCCGACCTACATCGAAGAGAAGGAGGGGCAGGCCCGGGAAAAAGTCGGCCGTCAGTTCGACTTTTTCCTTTTCGGCCCTTTCCTCGAAGATCTCGACCAGGTCCAGGATGGTCTCGCACAGGTCCCCTTCTTCGAAATCGAACTTCATGGACTTGCTCTCGAGCTTGGCGAAGTCGAGGATGTCGTCGACCAGGCGCCGGATCTTGAACGAAGCCTGGTTGACCCGGTCGATGCGCAAGAGTTGGATTTCGTTCAAGGGGCCGTCGAATCCTTTTTGCAGGATTTCCACGTACCCCTGGATGGTGGTCAGGGGACTGCGCAGTTCGTGCCCGACGATGGACAAAAACTCGTCCTTGATGCGGTCGGCCGACTGTAAGGCCCGGATCTTCTCTTCCTGAAGCCGCTCGATCTCCTCTTTGCTTTTCTCGATCAGGAAAAGGATCATTCCGACCCCGACCAGGAGGTGGAGGACGGCGGCCAGGGTATAGCCGAAAAGATCGTAGCGGGGATGGGTGAAGAGGTAGGAGACGGGAAGAAGGCCGATCCCGATCAAGGGAACACCCAGGAAGAAGCGGCTTCCCCCCTGGAAGAAGGCGATCTTCCAGGTGAAGATGTAGCTGAGGTAGATCCAGATCAAGCAAATGCAGAGGAAGAGAACGGTCGCGGTATCGGTGGGACGAACCCCGAAAAAGAACGAAGCGATGCTCCCCAGAAAAATGGTGAAAAGAGCGATAAAAAAGGCCTTTTCGGGAAAGGCCTTTTTTTGCACGTGGAAGCTGACTTTTAGGAAATACCAAACCTGCCCCGAGATGACGGCCAGTTCGAGGGTAGTGAAACAGAAAGAAGCAAATCCGTGGTCGGCGTCGAAGGAAAAGACGTAGGGCAGAAAAACCAGGACGACGGCATAACAATAGCCCTTGATCCAATCCAAAAAGAAGGGCTGGGCATAATTCTTGGCCGCGATGAGGGAAAGGAGGAGGACCATGCCCATCATTCCAACGTTGAAGATATGCGCGAGTTCCGTGGCGCTGATGTTCATGTTTTCGCTCTTCTCGACACAAAAGCATTAAAAGCGGAGTAGGACAGAGGACCTACGATATGGTAGCATCATAGCATCCTTTCAGCTTGCACCACAACAACGATAAAGCTTTCCGAAATCGACAGCTGATAAAGCCAGTCCATAGAGCCGATCATAGAAAGGGGTCTCCATGCGCAAGTTCTCCGACGCTCTCCCTGCCATCGAAGCCATGTTCGCGCAAGGGGCCAAGAGAGGCGTCGGCTTTCTGGCACTGGACGAAGGAGAGCTGGGTGGTCGGACCATTCCCCTGGAGGGGAAGAACCTGATCCATTTCGGCTCCTGCAGCTATCTCGGCCTGGAAATGGATNNCCCCGCCTGAAGCAAGGCGCCATCGACGCGATTCATCGCTACGGAACCCAGTTCTCTTCCTCGCGGGTTTATCTTTCCGCCTCGCCCTACACCGAACTCGAAGAACTGCTCGCCCAGATAGCCGGCGGCCCGGCCCTGGTGACCTCGAGCACCTCGATGGCCCACGTCGCGGCCCTGCCGGCCCTCATCAACGAGGACGACGCGGTCGTCTTCGATCAGCAGGTCCACCAGTCGGTCCAAACGGCGACCAATTTGGTCAGGGTCCAAGGCAGCCACGTCGAGCTGCTTCGCCACAGCCGCATCGATCTGCTGGAGGAAAGAATCGAAGCCCTGATAAAAAAACACCGCCACGTCTGGTATTTGGCGGACGGGGTCTACAGCATGTTCGGAGACCTCATCCCATTCGCGGAACTGCAGAGCCTGCTCGAACGCTACGAGCAGTTTCACCTCTACGTGGACGACGCCCACGGGGTCGGCTGGTTCGGGGAGAAGGGCAGAGGCTATTTCCTCGATCGCTTGCCGATCCGGGACCGCATGGTGGTCGCGCTTTCCCTCAACAAGTCCTTCGCGGCCGCGGGCGGGGTGCTGGTGTTCCCGAACGAGGAAACCAAGCTGCGCGTTCGCTACTGCGGCGGGCCGATGATCTTTTCGGGCCCGGTGCAGCCGCCCATGTTGGGTGCGGCGATCGCCTCGGCCGAGCTCCACCTCTCCGATGAGCTGAAAAGCCTTCAGGAAGAACTGCATGGACGCATCGCCCTGTGCAACCGCTTATTAAAGGATCACCACCTCCCCGTTCTTTCCTCCGCTGAGACCCCCATTCGCTTCGTCGGAGTGGGCTTGCCCCGGGTGGCCTTCAACCTGGCCCACCGCCTGATGGACGAGGGCTTTTTCGTGAACGCGGCCCAGTTCCCCGCCGTTCCCATGCGTCGTTCGGGAATCCGCTTCACCCTGACCCGGCACCAGCGGGCGGAAGACATCAAGGCCCTCGTCGAGGCCATGGACCATCACCTTCCCCTGGCCCTGGAGGCCGAGGGCAGTTCGCTCAACGAGATCGAGAGGGTCTTCAAGGGGACCATCCCCGGCGGGCGCTTGCCCATTCGGCAACAAGTCTCGCGCGAAGAGCCGCCCCTGAGGCTTCTGCACGAACGAACCATCCAGGCGCTCGATCCCGAGGAATGGGATGGACTGCTCGGAAAGAACGGCGGGTTTACCTGGCAGGGCCTTCGCCTCCTCGAGAAGGCCTTCCAGAGTCATCCCGAGGTCGAGAACAACTGGAATTTCCACTACTTCCTGGTTCGAGATCCCCAGGGAACCCCCGTCCTCGCCACCTTCTTCACCGAGGCCCTCTGGAAGGACGACATGCTCTCGCCGGCCAACACCTCCATCCTGGTGGAGCGCCATCGGCAGAACGATCCCTACTTGCTGACCACCCGCACCCTCGCCATGGGCTCTCTCCTCACCGAGGGAAACCACCTCTTCCTGGATCGGGAAAAGGATTGGAAGGGAGCGATGGAGCTGTTGCTGAAGGCCGTCGAATCCGAGCGCGAGCAATGCCAGGCGAGCCGGGTGACCCTGCGCGACCTGCCCGAGGACGACAAAGAGATGGACGACTTCTTGCTGGGGGCGGGCTTCAGCAAGTTCTCCGGGCCCGAGACCCTGGTCCTCGACGTTAACTGGCAGGACGAAGCGGGTTTCCTGCAGCAGCTGACCCAGCGGGCGAGAAAGCATCAAGTGCGGGAAGTCCTGGCCTTCGAGCAGATCTTCCAGCTCGAGGTGCTCGGACAAGGCGGGCGCATCCCGACTTCAAACGAAGTCGAGCACTTCCACCAGCTTTACCAAAACGTGAAGGGCCGAAACTTCCAGATCAACACCTTCGATCTCCCCAAGGACCTCTGGGAGCGAATGTGCTCGGAGTCCTGCTTCGAGCTCCTGGCCCTCAGCATCAAGCCCGAATTCGGCGGCACGGAAAAGCCGGTCGGCTTCTACGCCGCCTTGCTGGGGGCGGAGCAATACGTACCCGTCGTCACCGGATTGGACTACGACTACGTCTTCTCCCACCACACCTATCGCTTCTTGCTTTATCAGGTGACTCGCCGGGCGCTCCTGCATCAGAAAAAACGCATCTTCTACGGCTTCGGCGCCCCGGTCGAAAAGAAGCGCCTGGGCGCAAAGCCCCACACCCCCTGCCTCTACCTCCAGATGTCCGACCACTACAACGCGGAAGTCCTTTCCCAGTTGATGGCAGACTCCTACGGCGGCGCGAAGTGAGGGAATTCCAGAGGGCTTATCGCTTGCGAGAAACACCAAGGTAGTGTTTCGATACCTCAACACGAACGGAATAAGGCCCCTATTTCCGTTCGCCCTGAGGTATCGAAGGGCATACCCTCACTGTCTAACGCGATCGAAATTTGCTTTAGAAAGAAGAGACCGGAACCTTTTCAGGCGACTCCCGATAGCCCTTGCCGACGGTGAGGGCTATTTCCTTGGTGCCTTCCAGCCTGGCGATCACCAGGGCGGCCAGAGAGTTGCCCACCACGTTGACGGCCGACCTCCCCATGTCCATGACTCGGTCGACGCCGGCTATCAAGGCGATTCCCTCCACGGGAAGCCCCGTCGAGGAAAGGGTGGCCGCCAGGACGATGAAGGAAACGCCGGGCACTCCCGCAATCCCCTTCGAGGTGAGCATCAGGGTGAGGACGATGACCAATTGCTGGGTCAGGGAAAGGTTGATGCCGTAGACCTGGGCGATGAAGGGAACGGCCAGGCCCTGGTAGAGCGAGGAACCGTCGAGGTTGAAGGTGTAGCCGGTCGGCACCACGAAGGAGACGATGTGCTCCGGGCAGCCCATGGCCTTGAGCTTCTCCATGATCCTGGGCAGGACGGTCTCCGAACAGGCGGTGGAAAAGGCCAGGAGCAGTTCTTCCTTGATGGTCACGATCAGGCTCCAGAGGCTGAGCTTGGCGAAATGAGACACCAAACCCAGCACCAGGACGATGAAGACGGTCATGGTGAGGTAGAGCAAGAGAATCAGCTTGCCGAGCGGCAGAAGGACCCCGATGCCGAAGGAAGCCACGGTCGCCGAGATGAGGGCGAAGACGCCGATGGGGGCCACCTTCATGATCAGGTTGGTCAGGCTGAACATGGTGTCGGCGACGGCGCGCATCAGGTCCAGGACGGGCTTGCCGGTTTTCCCGATGCCCGCCAGGGCCACCCCGAAGAAGACCGCGAAGAAGATGATCTGGAGCAATTCCCCCTTCGCCAGGCTTTCCACGATGTTGGTCGGGATGATGTGCAGGAGGAAGTTCCCCTCGGAAACGGCGTGAGAGGTGTAGCTCGAGATGTCGGTCTTATTGATGCTCTTGACCACGACGCCGACGCCCGGCTTGAAGAGGTTGGCGGCACCCAGGCCCAGGGCGATCGCCACCGTGGTGATGACCTCGAAGTAGAGAACGGTCTTCAGGCCGATCCCCCCGACCTTCTTGAGGTCGCCCACCCCGGCCACGCCGAGGATGATGGTCGAGAGGACGATGGGAACCACGATCATCTTGATGAGGCGGATGAAAGCGTCCCCGAGCGGCTTGACGTCGAGGCCCCAGGCGGGGAAGAAGTGACCGAAAAGGATGCCGAGGCATAGCCCGATCAGGATCTGGGCGGCCAAACCCGGGAACTTCAACTTCATTTTCTTTCCTTCTTTATTTCGAGCTGCTTTCCTTGTAACGAATGGCCAGACCGGAAACCGTCATGTTGGACCAGATGATCGGCTTGTTGACGACGGTCTGAGAGGTGGTGGTCTGCCCGTTGGACTTGTACCTGGTTTCTTCCTTCTTCTCGATCACGGGGCTGCCCATCTCATGCTGCTCTTCCCCGTAGGAGAGGTCGATCACGGCATCGGCCCCGATCTCGGAGGCCTTGCGGCGGAGTTCCTCGAAGACGGCCT
>DOBT01000168.1 GCA_003503675.1 Cyanobacteria bacterium UBA8530
AAGAGGGCGCTGGACTCCGTCCAAACCAAAAGGGTTCTCAACGCCGACGACCCCCTCACCCGCAGCCTGGGCGAAAAAGACTCCGAGTTTTTCGGCCTTTCCCCGGAGTGCGGCGAAAAAGATCAAAATTCTGAAAACGTGCTCGACGGGCAGACCTGTAAAATCTGCGGGGAACGCCTGAAATATTCGGTCCGCTTCTATGGCCAGTTGGGTGACTACGAGTGCGTTTGCGGCTTTTCCCGCCCTTCCCCCGCGGTGGAGGGAAAGAATTTAATACTTTCCAGTGAGGGCTATGGATTCGAGGCCCTGGGCCTCGAGGCGAAAATCGGCAGTCCGGGGCGCTACAACGTCTACAACGCGCTGGCGGCGATGGCCGGGGCCAACGCCATGGGCTGGCCGGTCGAGGCGATCGCCAAGGTCGCGGGCGACATCCGCACCGACATCGGCCGCATGGAAAAGCTGAAGGGCCCAAAAGACAAGCAAATCGTCCTGACCCTGGTGAAGAACCCCACCGGTCTCAACGAGGTCCTCAAGGTCCTGGCCGCTGAAAAAAGAAGCTATTCCCTCTTGATGGTCCTCAACGACCTGGCGGCGGACGGCAGGGACGTTTCCTGGATCTGGGACGCGGGCCTCGAGAGGCTGGAGCGGGCGGGAATGAACAAGTTGTTCGTGAGCGGGGCGCGCGGCTGGGACCTGGCCGTTCGTCTCAAATACGCCAATTTGGGCGATTCCGAGGTCTTTTCTTCTCCTTTTCAGGCGATCGACGATTTGATTGAAACTTCCGATTACGTCCACCTTTTGACCACCTACACCACCCTCTACGCACTGCGCGACCACCTCGCGAAAAAGGGGTTCAAGTCATGATCAGGATCGGCTTCATGTATCCCGCCCTCATGGACCTATACGGGGACAAGGGCAACGTCACGGTCTTGCGGCGGCGACTGGAATGGCGGGGCNNCTGGAATGGCGAGGCATCGAGGTGGAAGTGAAGGAAATCAATCCGAACGACTCCTCTCTTTTGAAGGACTGCGACCTTCTCACGCTCGGGGGCGGAATGGACCGCGATCAAATCATCGTGGCCCGCGACCTCGAAAAAAGGAAAAAGGACTTGAGCGAGGCGCTCGACTCGGGCACGGTCATCCTGGCGATCTGCGGCAGCTACCAGTTATTGGGTCACTATTTCCAGCCGCTGGAAGGGGAGCGCATCGAAGGGATCGGGATCCTCGACATCCACACCGTGGCCGGTAAGAAGCGGCTGGTCGGAAACGCCGTGATCGATAGCCCCTTCGGAAAGCTGGTCGGTTACGAGAACCACTCGGGCAGAACCTACCTCGGCAAAAAAGCCTCGCCCCTGGGCAAGGTTTTGGCCGGCTTCGGCAACAACGGGGAAGACTCTCTCGAGGGGGCTTTCGCGGACAACGTCTTCGCCACCTATCTCCATGGCCCGCTGCTTTCCAAGAACCCCGTTCTCGCCGATCACCTGCTGTCCCTGGCCCTCAAGCGCCGGGGAGAAAAAACTTTTCCCTCCCTGGACGATCGGATCGAGGAAACGGCCAACCGCACGATGGCAAAACGCTTGATCGGAAAATAAATTTAACCTTTCGATGAAATAAGCTTAGTTGTTCAGAACCCCTGCTCGGTGGAAAATGGGCTCGTCGGATCGAGGAAAACCAAAGAGGAGGGGACATGCAGAGCGGGGTCGTGGAACTTCCTTTCGGAAAAGTTTCCCTTCACAGCGAAATCCCCGGCGCCACGCTCACCGCAGAAGACAAGCTTTCCTTGAAATCCAATTACCTCGAGGCCCTGATCGCGGTCCTCCCCTGCATCAACAGCTTCCCCATCCACGTCTACCTTCCGCTGCCTTCGGACAACGATCCCTTCTGCCACGTCTCCTTCCAGGGGCGCTTCGATTTCGAGCAGATCATCCCCTTCCTGAACAAGACTCCCAACGCCATCACGGTGGTGGACGGGAGGCCCTGGGGCTATTTGCGCGTCAGGCTATTCCGCCTGGAAGGAGATCATATCGAACGCTTGGCCGAGATCGAGATCTACCTGGACGGCCGGGACGGGGAATACGGCTTCGAGCTCTTCTGGGGAAGAAGCGAGCGTCCCATCCGGGTTTCCTGCTACGACAAAAAAATGAAAGTTTGCGGCCTGGTCGAGGAGTGGGGCCAAAAGTTCCGCCTACTGCGGATCTACCCGGAATTCGATCGGATCCCGGTTTTTTAGCCGGGGATTTCCTCAAGAACCGCNNGGGCTAAACACCAACCGTCATTCCCTCGCAAGCGGGAATCCAGGGGCAACCAGGATGGAAAGTAGCTGAGACAGTCGTTTATCGCTTTAGCTGGGCGAAGCGACCGGCGTGGGGGGGACATTGATTGTTCCTCCCTTTTCTTTTGGCTGGCCGGCCTGAATCATCCGGACGGTGTCCTTGATCATGGTGTCCGAGAGCGAGGTGATGGAGGCCTGGACGTTGGGGATCATGAGGATGACCACCACGAAGCCGATGGAAGGCTTGATGGCCATGACCATCTCTAGGATGTTGGAAACCTGGCTGGCGGCGCGGTTGATGATCCCCAGGCCGAAGTCGATCAGGAACATCACCAAAAGGGCCGGCATGCACATCTGGAGGGTGGTCAGGAGCATGGCCGCCGAGATGCTCATCAACTCCTTGAAGGCGCCGGGGAAATACATCAGGCCCGTGATCGGGATCAGCTCGAAGGTATGGATGAAGGCCCCGATCATGACCAGGTGTCCCCCTATCATGATGAAGGCGAGCTGGGCGACCCAGAAGAAGAGTTGGCCCACGGCGCTGGTATTGGTCTTCAGCAAGGGGTTGAGGGTGCTCATCATGCTCAGGGAGGTTTGAGAGGCGATCAACTCGCCCCCCCCCTGGATGGCGTAAAACATCATGGTGGCGGCGAAGCCGAAGAGCACTCCGATCAGGACTCCGTTGATGATCAGAATCACGAAGGGGAGGATCTGGGTGGGGACGGCGGGGGGCGCCTTCCAGGTCGAGACGTAGCAGAGGGAGATCCAGAAGGCCAGGGCGATGCGGACCATGTTGGGAATGGCCCGGCTGCCGATGATGGGGGCCTGGGTGCAAAGCGCGACCGTCCGGGCGAAGACCAGGAGGAAGGGGGGAATCCAGGCCGCGACCGAAGAGAGGGGGTCCATCAACGGATCATGGCGGGGATGTTGCCCCAGAGCTTGGTCATGAACTCGACGATGATGGTCAAGAGCCAGGGGCCCACCAGGATCAGGACGCCGAAGACGCAGACGGTTTTCGGGACGAAGGAAAGGGTTTGCTCCTGGATCGAGGTGATGGTCATCAGGAGGGCCGCGGTGAAGCCGACCATCAAAGAAGTCAAGACGGCGGGGGCCGAGATGATCAGGATGAGCAGGATAGCCTGGGTGATGGCATTGATGACGGTGGAATCAGACATTTCTTTTCCTCATCTGAAGCTCTGGACGATCGCCTGAATGATCAGGTGCCAGCCGTTGGCGAGGGTGAAAATCAGGATCTTGATGGCGGTCGAAATCATCTGAGGCGGCAACATGGACATGCCGAGGGCCATCAGGATGTTTGCCACCACCAGGTCGATGACCAGGAAGGGAATGTAGACGAAGAAGCCGATCTTGAAGGCCGTGCCGAGTTCGGAAACCAGGAAGGCGGGGATGAGGACGTGCATGGGGACTCCGGCGACGCTGTTCGGCACGTTGGTGTGGGAGAGGCGGAGGAAGAAGGCCAGCTCGGATTGGCTGGTCTGGCGGGCCATGAAATTGTGTAGGGGAACGACCGCGCGGTTGAAGGCGACCGTCTGACTGATGCTCTTCTTCATGTAGGGCTGGAGGGCGTTCTGATCGATGTTGGCCCAGACCGGGGCCATGGTATAGAGGGCGAGGAAGAGGGCGATCCCGATGAGTACCGGGTTGGGGGGGACCCCCTGGGTGCCCAGGGCCTGGCGCAGGAAGGAGAGCACGATGACCGTCCGGATGAAGGAGGTGGTCATCATGACGACGAAGGGCAGGAGGGTGAGGGAAGCCATGACGAAGATCAGCTGCACCGGGGAAGAGAGGCCGGGCGAGGCGATGGGGGCCCGGAGGTCGAAGGAGTTCAAGAAGGGATTCTCGGCGGCCATGGCCGGAGCCGAAAAAAGGAACAAGCCGAGGAAGCCCCCTAGCCAGGGCCAAAAATTCGGACCCCGGCCCTCTTTATTCTCGTTTCCACCCTCGTCGGCGGGCCAATCCTCGGGTTTCAGCTCGGCGACGGGATCGATGCGGCTTTCCGTCAGGCCCACCAGCCAGCGCCGTTGCCCGACCTCGATGACCGCGAAGGAACGGCGAGGATCGAGCATCAGGCGATCGAGCAGCTTGATGCGCCGGCTGCTGCCCAGGCTCATTTTGTTCTTCAGCAGGCGACTGCTCCAGTACATCAGACCGACCAGGAAGGCCGTGACGATGCCCAGATTGACGAGGTAACCGGTCAAATCCATCTAAAAAGTCCCTCTAAAATTCAAGAAAAGTCCCCTTCCCATCTTGCCCGAAGAAAAAATGAAGCGGGCCGTTTTTTTCATTGCCTTCACGTCAATTCTCCTAGCCCATGGCGTTGGCGATTTCGGTCTGGAAGATCTTGGTGACCTTCACCCCGAAATTGCTGCCGATGACGACCACTTCGCCCTGGGCGATCACCTTCCCCGCGGTGGAGATGGTGACCGGCTCTCCCGCCATCTGATCCAACTCGACCACGGAGCCTTCTCCCAATTGCAATACCTGCTTGAGGGGGAGGCTGGTGCGCCCCAGTTCGACCGTGATGTTGAGCTTGATGTCCCGCAAAAGATCGAGAGAGTTCCCGACCATCGAACCGCCCGGCCCTTTCGAGGTGAGGGGGCCGAATTTTACCGCCTGGTAGCCTTGCTTATCGCTCATCTTCGCGCCTCTTTCAATTTACTGATGGCATCCGGGGTCAAATTGAGAACCTTCACTCCGATGTGACCGTTGACCACCACCGGTTTGGCCCTTCCGACCGGACGGTGATTGATGCTGAGGATCACCGAGTTGTCGGGCGCACGCGGGAACTCGAGCATGGAGCCTTCCTCGAGGGTCAGCCACTCGGCGAGGGGGAAATCGACCGAGCCGAGTTGAGCGCTGATCTGGACGTAGACGTTGCTCAACTGTCCCATGGCCCCGTCGAAAGAGGTGTCGAAATCGGGGGTCCGGGCGGAGATGACGTTGCGGGTGGGGGGCTCCTTGGATTTTTGTTTTTCCTCTTCCTTTTCCCCGGGCTCTTCGGTCTGGACGTCGTTGAGGCCCATCGAAGCGACCAGATTCCGCAGTTCGGCGGCGAATTGAGCCGTCAACTGATCGGTCTCGGCCACGATGGCTCCGAAATCCAGTTGCGGCGCCTCGGTCTTGGGAAGTTCGGGAATGTTGACCTTCATGGGGGGCTCCTTCTCCAGGGTCTTGGGATCGGTGAAGACCACGGTGAAATCGGGGCGGCCCATGAAGAGGATGACCAGGCAGAAGAGAAGACCGGCCGCCGAGAAGGCCATGGTCATGGCCCGGTTGGGGTCCGGCACGCAGCCGAAGGCGGCGATCAGGGCGCCGACCGTCGGCGAGATCCCGTCCCTGCTTCCGAAGAGGCTGTAGGCGATGAACTCCAGGATCCCACCGAAGCAGAAGCCCAGGGTAGTTCCGTAATAAAGGCCGATCAAAGGTCGGAACAAGAACCAGAGGCCACCCCCGAAGGGTTCCTGGCGAGGGTCGAAGACCTCCCGTCTGAGGAAGCTGCCGATCGCTCCGCCCACCCCGAAGACCAAAGCGTAGCCGAGGGCTCCCCAGAGCGCCCCGTGAAGGAACCAGGAATGGTAGACCCAGCCGGGGAGGTTCGGCATTACCTGTTGAGCAAGTTCGGTGGGATTCTCCCCCAGGAGTAGCTTGGCCCCTAGCCGGATCCACCTCAAGGGGTTCTGGGTCACGTTGGGGGACAAAGTCAGGCACCATCCCCGTTCCACGCCCCAGAGGTTGATGAGCGCGAAGGGCAGGATGAAGAGGCAGGCAATGATGGCTCTTCCCGCGCCGCTGGGATGGATGATGGTCTTGGGGGTGCCCTGACGGTAGAAGAAGTAGTAATTGATCGAGAGAAGGAAAGAAAGGGCGTAGGCGACGGTAAAAGCCATCATCCAGCGGTGCATGCCGCTGCCCGAGCGCAACCAGAAGAGGACCAGCATCCCCAGGGGGACGAGGCCGATCAGCAGGAGCAGGGCCTGGGTGCGGAGGACGGGTTTGGGGGCACGGGATCTCTTCGCCATCGCAGCTCCCTCAGTGATCGCCGAGATCGGTGATTTGGACGGCCAGGCGGGCTCCGTCGAGGCTGGTTCCGGGCTTGCCCTTGACGATGGCTCCCTTGCCGATGCGGATGTTGATGGGGGCGCTGACGAGCTGATCGAGAACGATGACGTCCTCTTCTTCCAGGTTCTGCAGTTCGGCGACGGTCATGGTGGTGGAGCCGAGGGACACGACGAGGGCGGTCGGGGTGTCGCCGATATGGGAGAGGCGCTCGTTGACGTTCTCCCCCCCGCTGTTGGAGTAGGTCGCCTCGGCGGCGGCCTCCAGGCTGGTGGCGAGGGGAATCAGGTAGGGCAGGGGGATGGCGATCGCCACCCTGGTGGCGGGCTTGGCCGGGATGGACCCCCGGAAGGTCGTCACGATCAGGGGGGTCTGGGGGGAGAGCCCCATGAAGATCTCCTGCAACTCACCCAGGGATGGAGCGGAGGGGAAGGTGCCGAGCTGCGGCTCGAACTCCTGGATGTCGCTCCAGGATTCCTTGAAGTAATCGCAGAAGCGTTGGAGCAGGACGTCGATCATGGCGTAGGCGTCGTCGTCGAGGACCTTGCTCGGGATGTCCAGGAAACTGGCCGCCTCTTCGCTGGAGAGGAAGAGAAAGGCGCCGCCCGGCTGCTCGGCGAAATCGATGATGCCCCAGATGGCATTGGATTGATAGCGATCGGCCAGGGCCGAGAAAGGGGATTGGTCCACGCTGACCACCCCCCAGGCCGCCGTGGGCAAGCCTTCCTCGTCGGTATGTTCGGTCAAGGATTCGGCGAGCTGGCTGTGAAGGTAATAAAGGGCTCGGAAATAGATCGATTCGTTCGGACCGCTTTGTCCCTGAAGGATCGGATTGAGTTCTTCTGTCATCGTGTTCCCGCCCCGCTTTCAGTCCGATCTTAGCAGGGAATGGGCTTTTTCGCAAAGAAAAAGCCCCGCCGAAGCGGGGCCGAGGCATGTGGAAAGGCGATACGGCGCGAGGATCAGCGGATCAACTGGTTGATGTCGTCCATCATGCTGTTGCCCACCGAGATGATCTTGACGTTGGCCGTGAAGGACTTCTGGGCGATGGTCAGTTCGGGCAAGGCGGTGTTGACCGAGCTGTTGGAGGATTCGAGCGAGGAACTGACGATGTTGTTGTAGGCGCCGATGGTGCCTTCCCCGGTCGAGGCGATCCCGGCGAAAATAGCGCCCGCCACCCTGTCGTAGAGGAATTCGGTCGACCCCGTCTTCTTGATGAGGCCGTCCGGACTGGTGAACTTGGTGAGGGCCACGAATTTCAACAAATCGTACTTCTCGCCGGTCGCGGGATCGATGCGGTTGTCCTGGACGAAGGAATCGCCGCTGCGCAGGAGGCCGTTCGAATCGAAGTGGACGTTGGCGTCGAAGTCGAGATTGAGGACCACGTTGTTGCCCTGATCCTTGCAGTAAGGAACCTGGATGGCGGAAAGTCCCTCCGCGAAGGTCGGATCCCCCCAGTTCGCGAACTGCTGCTGGAAGAGATTGGCGAGGTCACCAATTCTGGAAACGCCGGTAGGCACTACCGTTCTCTCCTTCGGGATATCCGCTTCCTTGGGATCGGTGACGGCAGCCCGGGGCTGGATGTTGCCCCTTACCCCCATGACGAAGAGCCCGTCCTGGTTGACCAGCCGGTAGTGGCCCGAGGCCATGGTGTTGGGGTCGTAGGGATTCCCGGTGTTGTTGACCGAATCGTAGACGCTCTTGTCGGGATAGAAGTCGAAATGGAAGGAGCCGTTGCGGGTGTAGACCAGGTCGTCGAAGCTCTTGGGGTTGGGAGTCTTGGAAAGGGTGAAGAAGGAGTCGCCCTGAACCGCGAGGTCCGTCGGGCGGCTGGTCGTCTGGATGGAGCCCTGGGAGTAGTCGGTCACCGTGCCCGAAAGGGTGGTGCCGCCCACGTTGAACTGCAGGGGGTTGACGGCGGCGACGTCGCTGTTGGTGGCCGTGTGTCCCGCACTGATGTGCTGGGTGAGGACATCCGAGAACTCGGCGCGAACCTGGCGGTAACCGGTGACGGTCGACCCGGTGAGGTTGCCGGAAAGGATCTTGAGCCAGTTATCGATGGCTTGAAGGGAGTTGGTCGCCCCAATGCGGATATCGGTCATAATGCCTCCTTATCCCGAACGCCAGGAGAAAACGAAAGGCGAAGCGCCGGTGCGAAGGAATTCGAATTCCCTCGCATCGCTGTTTTTTGACTCTTTTTCGAGATGGGAATGCTACCCTCCGACCGAGCGAACGCTATCCAGGCGGTAGGCTTTGCCGCCGACCACGATGCGCGGCTCGCCGTCGGCGTTGGTGACGTCGACGCTCGTGACCTCTCCGCTGATCTTGGAAACCAGAAGAGTGTCGGGATCGGTTTCGAGCAGCGTGACCTGCTGGTGAAGGAGGGTGGTGGCGGTGGAGAGTTGTTGGGAAGTGACGCTGGTGGAGAGTTTTTGGAGGCCCAGCGCGGCGTTCATCTGGGCGAACTGGGTGATCATCTGCGTCGCATCCATCGGGGTATCGGGGGTTTGGTTGGAGATCTGTGCGACGAGCAACTGAAGGAAGGAGGATTGGGCATCGTCTACGGCCTTGGGAGCGGCTTTGGTCTTCATTTGAGAGACGACGGTGCTAGCTACTGCCGGGTAGACATCGGAGACGTCGGCACACATAAATTGGGGCTCCTTTCCTGGCGTTCACCCCTTCAGTATACCCTAACTTGCCGGTTTAATACCGCCAGCAGCCGGTCTTGCAAAACGGAGATTAACCGGATATTTCCCATTACAAAAGAGATTCACGAGATTCTCCGAAAAGTTTCCGATCTTTTCCTTTGAAGCGCCCGGCAATTTTATCGTTTCGTCATGGGCCAACGCCGATATTTTGAACGGACCGGGGCTCCTCCTTCACGCTCTGCTCCGGTTATTGCTCCCGTATCAGAAAGTCTCTCACTGCTTTAAGCAAAATGCTAGGCAAACTTAACCTCAGCATAGGCTCAAACGAGCAAGCTTCCTCCCTTTCCGCCGATAACCCTCTTATGATGTTAACGGAGTGTTCACTGAGGAGGAGAGCGAGATGAAAAGCCTGAAGACGATTGTCGGTCTCTTCCTCGCCGGCAGCTTGATCACTTCCGTCGGCTGCTCCCGCCCCGCCAACATGCCCATGCCTTACGACGGGGACAACGGCTACAACCCCAACCAAATCAACACCCTCCCCACCGGCACCCTTCAGGGCCGCGTTATCGATACCATCAACGGCCTCGGCATCGCCGACGTCCGCGTCGAAGTGGTCGGCGTCAATCCTTCCCGCTACACCACCACCGACTCCTCCGGCAACTTCACCCTTTCCGAAGTTCCCGCCGTCAAAATCAAGCTTTCCCTCGACAAGGTCGGATACACCTACCAGAGTTCCAACGGCGACGTCGTCGTCGACATCCTCGCCGGCAACACCGTCACCACCCCCGACCTCAAGCTCTACCGCGACAGCGACGCCGTTCCCAATTCCTTCGTTTCCTCCTTCGGCAACCTCGACCGCCCCCGCGGCCTTTCCATCGACCAGGCCAACAACGCCCTCTACGTCGTTTCCCGCTACGAATCCAAGTTTTCCATCGGCGGCTTGATTCGTCCCTGGGGCGTCAAGAAGTTCAACACCGCCGGCGGCTTCCAGAGCACCTTCGGCCTCGACCTCTCTTCCTTCCTCTACCTCGACAACCCCCAAGGCCTCGGCGTCGACAAGGGCGGCAACATCCTCGTCGTCGATTCCGGCAAGAACGCCGTCACCCAGTACTCCACCACCGGCGACTACATCAAGGCCCCCGCCAACGCCGAAAACTTCAATGGCCTCTCCACCCCCTACGACCTCGCCGTCCTCCGCACCGGCCAGATGGTCGTCGCCAACTCCGGCAAAAACGAAGTCCTCCTCTTCAACGTCGACCACACCAGGACCAGGGACGCCCAGGGCAACGTCGCCAAGCCCCTCTTGGTCGGTTCCACCGGCATCAAGGGTTTGACCGTCGACGCCGCCGACTGCATCTACGTCGTCGACGACGGAGCCGCCGCCGGAGCCGTCATCAAGAAAATCGACCCCAACGGCAAAGTCCTCCTCCAGTTCGGCTACCGCGGTGGTAGGGGCGCCGGCTACTTCGAGAAGCCCACCGACCTCGCCATCGACAACCGCAACGGCGACATCTACGTCGTCGACTCCGGCAACAACCGCGTCCAGCGCTTCAACCGCGACGGTTCCTTCCTTTCCGAGTTCGGCGGAATGGGCCCCGCCAACGGCCAGTTCAACAACCCCACCGGCATCGCCGTCGACAACCAAGGCTTCGTCTACGTCGCCGACACCAACAACAACCGCGTCCAGAAGTTCGCCCCCTCCAAAATCACCCAGCAATATTGATAAAAAAGAGACGGCCCGACCGGGTCGTCTCACCTATTAACTTCTCCTGCCCCAAAACTTAAGGCGATGCTAGCCTTGGGAACGCAAGTTTTCCCTCGAACGCCCTATAAGAAGAGTATGATTCAGTGGGCGTTAAGAGAAAGAGGGATCGAGATGAAAAGCATGAAGACGATTGTCGGTCTCTTCCTCGCTGGCAGCTTGATCACTTCCGTCGGCTGCGGCCGCCCCGCCAACATGCCCCTGCCTTACGACGGGGACAACGGCTACAACTCCAACCCCAACCAAATCAACACCCTC
>DOBT01000187.1 GCA_003503675.1 Cyanobacteria bacterium UBA8530
GACAACCCGCAGGACAACCCGCAGGGATGGTCCAGGCCTTCATGCCCCCCACCGAGCGGCTGGCCGAAGGCACCATCAAGGGATTGCAGTTCTTCATCGAGATGCTCGACGGTCGCGAACAGTTCAGCAAGGTCTATGCAGGCAAAAAAGATATCCCCACCCACCACCTCGCCATCATCGTCGCCGACAAGAAACACCAGATGGCGACCGAAGCCAAAGTCCAGCTGAAAATCACCAACACCGAGGGCAAGAGCGAGAAGATGGACATCGCCTACAACACCGGCTCCAAGCACATCGGCCACGACTTTTCCTTCAACAAGCTCGGCAAGTACTCCTTCGAGGGAACCCTGACCTTCAAGGGCGAGAAGAAACCCTTCAAGTTCCAGTACACCGTAAAATAAAAGCTCGAAGCTTCGCTTCAACTGAACCCCGAGGGCGCTGGGCGCCCTTTTTTTTATGCTAGAATCTTGGAGATCGGTTGTGCGATAGGAGAAAACGATGGAACGATTCAAGGTAGGCGTCGATCTGGGCCGCTCGGAGATCCGACTTCACGATGGAAAAGAAATTCTCGCCTTCCCTTCGCTTATCGGCGGCCCCGTTCCCCTGGTCAAACGGGGGGCGGAACTCGATCGCAACCTCTCCCTCCGCCTGGACGGAAAAAGCTACTCCCTCGGCCGGCTGGCCTTGAACCAGCCCTTCCTCTTTCCCCTCTCCCTCACCGATTTCGCCGGCAAACTCGACCTGGCACTGCTGCTGAGCATCCTCGCCCTCTACGCGAGCAACCACGGCCAAAACAAGGCCCTCTTCCACCTTTCCCTGGGGATTCCCCTCGCCCTGAGTCGCGTCCCCGCCACCCTCGAATTCCTTGCCGATTGGCAAACCGTCCATTCCTTCGAATTCTGCGGCTCTCCCTTCGAGATCACCATCGAACGCATCGACCCCATTCCGCAACCACTGGGCACCCTCTACCAATCCCTGCTCAACGGGCAACTCGATTACACCCCGAGCTCCGAGGACGGCCCCGACAGCCTGGTCGGCATCATCGACGCGGGCCACGCCGCCACCAGCTGGATGGTCGCCCGGCTCCCGGACGAACTTCCGCAATACTCGGGCAGCCTCACTTCGGTTTCCGGAATCCGCCTTCTCGACACGCTCTCCCGGGACGGCGCCCTTCCCCTGAACCCCTTGACCGCCCTTCAAGCCGTCTCAACCGATGAAACCGAAGAAACCCTCGATCTCATGGCGACCCAGGTCGCCCACACCGTCAAGCAACGCTGGCAAGACCTCCCGCTCGAAGCCATCCTCATCACGGGGGGGATCGGCGAAAAGCTTTTCGAGCGGCTCAAGGAATTCCCCTTCCTGGCGAACGCGATCCTCGTCGAGGACCCACGCCGGGCGAACGTGACCGGCTACAGCGAATTCACCCTCGCCCTCCAAGGCGAGGCGCCGATCAACGAAAAAAACGAAAAAGATGAAAACCTCGATCCCCTTCTTTTGGAGGTCTAGAGTGTTCGAAATGTTTCCCAAGCTCTTCGGTCGCGATGAAAAACTCGGCGCCATCAGTCCCGAACAACTGAAGGAAGTGCTTCAGTCCATCGAAACCAAATACACCGCCCTCCAGGAGGAGAACCATGACCTCTACGCCAAGCTCCAAGAAGCCGGAGAACGCATAGAGGGCTTCGAGGCGACAAAACCACCGACCACCGCGAAACCCAAGTTGATCGGCGATCGCCGATTGCTCGACACCCTCAAGGCCCAAAAAAACAAGACCGCCCGAAGCGAAGCCCTCGAAAAAGAGAAAACCGACCTCGAGCAAAAATGTGTTCTCCTCGAAAACGAAAAGCTCGACCTGGAAGAGAAAAATAATTTGCTCGAAGGCAGAATAAGCGACCTCGAGCAAAAAAGCATTCCCCTCCAAAACGAAAAGCTCGACCTGGAAGAAAAAAATAATTTGCTCGAAGGCAGAATAAGTGACCTCGAGCAAAAAAACATTCCCCTCGAAAACGAAAAGCTCGACCTGGAAGAGAAAAATAATTTGCTCGAAGGCAGAATAAGTGACCTCGAGCAAAAAAACATTCTCCTCCAAAACGAAAAACTCGACCTGGAAGAAAAAAATAATTTGCTCGAAGGCAGAATAAGCGACCTCGAGCAAAAAAACAACCTACTCGAAAACGAAAAGCTCGTATTCGAACTGAAACTGGAAGAAAACGCCGTCCGTATCGCCGAACTCTCAAAAAAACCAAAAGCCAAGACCGGACGCCTTCAATCCCTCGAAGACGAGAAAAAGAGTCTCGAAGTCCAGGTCGAAGAAAGTGCCGCCCGCATCGCCGAACTCGAAGAGCGAAACTTGCAAAACCTGCAGGACTTCGAAAGTGCCGCTCCCTGGAAAGAACGGGAGAGCCTTCGCAACCAACTCGAAGAGATGAGCGAGAAATACGAGCAGATCGGCCGGGAGCACGACAAGTCGCTGGTCGAGCATCAACGCCTCCAAGAGCTGTGCGAAGGGCTGGAAAACGAGGTCGAACGGTTGATCTCCCGTCCCCTGCAGCAAGAAGCCAAAGAAACCAAAGAAGTCAAAGTCGCCGCTCCTCCGGATCTCTCGCAGCGCCGCGAGCTGCTTTCGAAGATGATCCGGGCATCGCATGCTTGAGGGGATGCAGGAAACCCTCGCCCGTATCCAGGCGATCGAGGGAAGATTCGGCCCCCTCTCCTCCCCGCCCCCCGCGGAGAAGACCGCAACCGGCACCTTTACCGATGCTTTCGAGGAGGCTGCGGCCAAGACCGGAATCGACTCGCGCCTGCTGAGGGCCGTGGCCAAGGCCGAATCGAACGGAAATTCCCGAGCGGTTTCGCCCGCCGGCGCCCAGGGGCTGATGCAACTGATGCCCGACACCGCCCGCGGGTTGGGGGTTCAAGATCCTTTCGACGTTCGTCAAAACGTGCTGGGAGGCGCCAAGTACCTGAAACAGCTTTCCGGCCGCTTCGGAGACCTGCCGCGCACTCTCGCCGCCTATAACGCCGGACCGGGTGCCGTCGAACGCCACGGCGGCATCCCCCCCTACCGGGAAACCAAAAATTACGTCGAGAAGGTCATCGGCCTCTACAAAGAATCCTCCGAGCCCTGAAGGCTTTCCGTCGAATGGAAGCATCCTGGAAGCGATCGCTCGGGGTCGGCACCCTCTTTTTTCTCTTTTCGCGCCTTTGGGTTTTTCTGGCCATCCTTGCCGCCGCCCGATTTCTCCCCCTGAAGGCCCCCTGGTCTCTCGACAACCCTCTGCTGGCGCCTCTGTGCCGCTGGGACTCCGGATGGTACCTCGACATCATCAACAACGGCTACCACTACGCGGGGGGTCAACAAACCGCCTTCAACGTCGCCTTCTTCCCCCTCTATCCCCTGTCCGTCAAGCTATTGAGCCAGGCGACGCACCTGAGCGCTCCCCTGGTAGGCCTCTTCCTTTCGAACCTCTTCCTTTGGATGGCCCTCGCGCTCTTTCATTTCCTCGTCAGCGAGGAAAGCGAAAAAAGCGAAAAATTCGAGGGGCTGGCGAATCGCGCCACCTTTTTCCTCGCCTTCTTCCCCACCACGGTCTTCTTCTCCAGCCTGTACACCGAGTCCCTCTTCCTGCTTTTGACCCTGCTTTCCTTCCGAGCCCTCCGAAAAAAGAAGTTTCTTCTTTTCGGCCTCTTCGGAGGACTGGCCTCGGGAACCCGCCTGGTGGGACTCGCCCTGGCCCTACCCGGTCTCTTCGCCCTCCTCCAGGAAAAAAAGCCCCGCCTCCTCATCGGCCTGATGCTGCTCCCGCTGGGACTTTTCCTCTACATGACCTATCTTTGGCTGGCTTTTCGGGATCCCCTCGCCTTCGTCCAGGCCTCGCAGGCCCCCGAGTGGCGCCGCTCACTCGGGATTCCCTGGCTCGAACTGCTGAAGGCCCCCTTTCTGAGCCTCAAGGGAATCTTTTCGGGCGACTTCGAGGGGAGCTGCGTCAACTTCTGGTTCTTGCCCCTTTTCGGGACCGCTCTCTTTTCCCTCTGGAACAGAGAAAACTCGGGCGACGAGAGGAGCTATTCCCTTTACTTGATCGCCGGAAGCCTCGTTCCCCTGGCGTCGAACAACCTCGATTCCCTTTCGCGCTACCTCATGGTGCTCTTTCCGGCCTACGTGGCGATGGCCGCCTGGTCGAAGGGGAACCGCCTTTTTCGGTTGGCTGCTGGCCATCGCCTCGGCCTCGCTCGCCTTCCTGTTCGCGGCCCTCTTCAGCCGCGGCTTCTGGGTCGCCTGATTATTCTAGAAGTCCCCCCGACCCCGTAGGCGCTAACTTACGGCATCGGGGAAATCAAAGTAACCCGAGCTAGCGACTTCTTCCCCCTCGATGGGGGAAGGTAGATGGGGGTGATTTCGATATCGTTCCGAATAATTCCAAGGCCTATAAGGAATTTAAATTTAATCACCCCCCTTACATCCCCCCATCGAGGGGGGAAAGGCTTGTGCGCCCTCCCACCGTGGGATAGGAGAAATTAAGAGATAGCGCTCGGAAATAGCTTAAAAAAATAAGCCCCTTCCCCCCGGCGTGGGGCTTGTGCCCCGAATGGGGTAGAAGGGGTTGGGGATGAGGGGGTCTCTAGATGAGGGGGTCTCTACCGGATTCCCAGCATGGACTTGGCTTTTTCGATGGCTTCGTTCAGCGGAACGAGGATGACCTCGCCCCCTTGGCGCTCCTTCAATTCGACGTTGCCTTCGGTTATCGTCTTGCCCACGGTGATGCGAAGGGGGAAGCCGATGAGGTCGGCATCCTTGAACTTCACGCCGGGACGTTCGTCGCGGTCGTCCAGGATCACTTCGATTCCCGCTTCCTGCGCTTGTCGGTAAAGGCTTTCGGCGGCTTCCTTCTGAACGGGGTCGCCCACGTTGACGGGAACGACGACCAGGTGATAGGGGGCGATGGGAACGGGCCAGACGATGCCGTTCTTGTCATGGCAGGCCTCGACGGCGGCTTGAGCGGTACGCGAGACCCCGATGCCGTAGCAGCCCATCACGAAGGGCTTCTCCGTGCCGTCGACGTCCGTGAAGGTCGCCCCCATCTTCGAGGAGTACTTCGTGCCCAGCTTGAAGGTGTTGCCGACCTCGATGCCGCGCGCCTGCTTGAGCTCCCCACCGCAGCGGGAGCATTGCTCGCCGACCTGGGACTGCCGGACATCCACCCATTCCTTGGGCTCGTAATCCCTTCCCCAATTGGCATGGACCAAGTGCTGGTCCTTCTCGTTGGGGCCCAAAACGAAGTTCTTCATTTCCCGCACCGATTCGTCGGCCAATACCCTGAGTTTCAGTCCGATGGGCCCCACGAAGCCGGAAATCGTCCCCAGGGCCGAAATCTCCTCGTCGGTCGCCAGCCTCAGCTCGTAGCAAGCCAAGGTGTTCTTCAGTTTGACTTCGTTGACCGGGACGTCCCCTCGGATGAGGACGGCGACGAACTTCTTCTCTTCCATTTTTTCGCCGAAGCCTTCGGCCTGATAGATCAGGGTCTTGACGATGCGGTTGGGCAGGACCTTGAGGAAGGCGCTCAAATCGTCGATGGTCTTCATATTCGGGGTGGGGATCTTCTCGAGCGGTTCTTGCTCCTCGAAGGCGCCGGGGACGATCTCGATGCGGGACTCGGCCCTTTCGACGTTGGCGGCGTATTGGCAGGAGTCACAGTAAAGCAGGGCGTTCTCTCCGGCATCGGTTTCGACCACCACCATGAACTCGTGGGCCGAACTTCCTCCGATAGCCCCCACGTCCGAATCCACCATTCGGGTGGACAGGCCGCAGCGCTCGAAGATCCGGGTGTAGGCCCGGCACATCACCTCGTAGGTTTCCTCGAGGGACTTCTCGTCGGAATGAAAGGAATAGGAATCCTTCATGATGAACTCGCGGCCGCGCAACAGGCCGAAGCGGGGGCGGATTTCGTCCCTGAACTTGTTTTGGATCTGGTAGAGGTTGATGGGCAACTGGCGGTAGGAGCGGATCTCGTTCTTGGCGATATCCGTGATCAATTCCTCGTGGGTGGGCCCCAGAAGCTCGTCGCGGTCGTGGCGGTTCTTCAGGCGGAACATCTCCTTGCCGTAAACGAACCAGCGGCCCGAAGCCATCCAGAGGTCGGCCGGCAGGAGGATGGGCATCATGAGCTCCTGGGCACCGGCACGATCCATCTCCTGGCGAACGATCTCCTCGACCTTCTTCAATACCCGCCACATCAGGGGGAGGTAGGTGTAGACGCCGGGGGAGACGCGTCGGATGAAGCCCGCCCGCATGAGGAGCTGGTGGCTGATGATTTCGGCTTCGGCCGGGACCTCGCGGAGGGTGGGCGCCAAGAGGTGGGACATTCTCATCTTCGATTTTGCTCCTTCGGTTTTAGATTCTGCCAAGCAACCATTATAACGAAAAACGGGGCGCACAAGCGGCGCCCCGGGCAAAGTGTTGTTTTTTGGAAAACTATTTCCAGTCCACGGGGCGGCAACCGACCAGTTCGTTCTGGGTCGGGCGGCGCCAGATCACCGGCACGTTGCTGCCCTGCTGCCACATGAGGGGGGGGCGATCGGGGGTGGTCGCCCCGGCCGTGTAGGTCTGGCGATAGAGTTCCCCGTAGCCGCCGCCGGGTTGATAGTTGTCGACCGAATGCAGGTAGGCGATCTCGTTTCCGTTGGTACTCCAGACGGGATTGCTTTCCTTGACGCTCGGTGCGGTCTCGGCCAAATTGAGGGGCATTCCCGAACCGACGCTTTCGGTGTATCGCTGGGTGTAGATGCGCTGGAAGGGTTGGGAATTGGAAGAGTTGTTGTACATCGGCCCGTAGTAGGTATAGGCGAGGAACTCTCCATCCGTCTTCCAGGAGGGCTCGATCGCATAAAGCCCCTTGTCGGGGATCAATCCGGTCAGCTGCCGTTCGTAGGTTCCCTTCGAGACGTCGACCAGAAAGATGTTCCAGACGTTTTGCTGGGTATTGAGGTCCTTCAGGCTGGTCGTGTTGGCGCAGACGGCGATGTAGTTCATCTTCGCCATGTGGGGGTTCCAGGCCGGGTGGCGTTCCTGGACGGTCGTGTTGGTGATCCGGATCGGCTGGTTGCCCTGCTGATCCGAGTTGACCCGGTAGAGGTCGTAGCTGCCGCCGCGGTCCGAAACGAAGGCGAGTTCATGGCTGGAGGGGGACCAGGTCGGATCGAGGTTGAAGCCCGTCGCGTTGCCGGTCAGGTTGACGACGTTGCCGGCCACGTCGACCGTCATGATCTGGCTGCCCGTGCCGGGGTAGTAGACATAGGCCACTTTGCGTCCATCCGGGGAGATGACCGGCGAAGTTCCCCTCAACTCGTTCTTCATGGCGTCCTTGAGGGCGCGGAAGGAGGTGAGGCTGGTGCCGCTGGAATCCACCGCGGCGACCAGGAGGCGGCCGTTCTCGGGCTGGGAGGTATTGTTGTCGCCCCCCTGCACCATCACCATGGTGCTGCCGGTCAAGGTGACGGCGACCTGCTGGACCTTGCTGTCATAGCCATCGCTCACCTGGACGGTGAGGGTGTCGCCTTCCTGCATGTTGCCCTGGGCGTTGGGGGAACGGGAGGTGAGCGGGGCATAGTAACGGTACTTGTTGTCGGAACCCGCCACCCTCTCGACTCGACCACGGCCGCAGATCACGTTGTAGGTGAGGTTGCGGAAGGCGGCGGTGCGGGCGTCGATCACGATGTCGGTCATGTCGCCCACGTTCAGGGTGGGCTTCATGACGTTGATCGAGGCGATCATCAGGCTGGTGGCGCCCAACCCCGTGCAGCCCGTCATCGAAGCCAACAAAAGACCCGCCGACAAAAAAGAGGAAAATTTTTTCATGGGCAGCCCTCCCCTAAAACAAAGACGCGGCGAAAAGAAATTTGTTCCCTAGTGAAAAAGGCCTAGCTGTCGTCCCACCCCGATAAGGCGGATTTTCTCATCGGAATCGAGCGTCCTCACGCCCTGGGAGGAAACCCCCAGGAAACGCCCGATGGCGATCACCTGGGCCGTGTGCTCGATCTTTTCTATCTTGTAGTAAGCTGCGGCGACATCCTTGCCCAGGGCGATCGCCCCATGGCGATCCAAGACCACCGCGTCGTGGTTCCGAATCGGCGACGCGATCTCATCGGCTCCCTCGGAAGAGGACGGGGTGGCGTAGGGCAGGGTGGGGATGGCCCCCAAGGTCAGGAAAACTTCCGGAAGGACCGCGTCCGCCAGGGAGATCCCCGCCAGGGAACAGGCCGTCGTCCAGGGCGGGTGGGCATGCACCACGGCCATCGCGTCCGGCCGCTCCCGATAGATCGCGGAGTGCATCCGCCATTCCGAGGTCGCTTTGCCATTGCCTTTGCCGCCCCGAACGACCTTGCCCTCTTGATCCACGATCAGTAGGTCTTCGGGCTCCAGAAACCCCTTGGAACAACCCGAGGGAGTCACCAGGAAATTCTTGAAGAGGCGGGCGCTCACGTTGCCGTCCGTCGCGGCCACCAGGCCCTTCTGGTGCAGGAGGTGGCAGACCTTGATGATGACCTTGCGAAGGTCGTGCTCGTTCACTTGATTTTCTGGTCCTTCACGAAATCGACGATCCCGAAAATCGCGGCATGGACCGGGGCCTGATCGTTGCCCATGGCCATGCGGGCGCTTCCCCCTTCCCGTCCGACGAGGACGGTGGCGCCGACTCCGGCCTGCACCGTGTCGACCGCGACGAAGGGAACCCCCTTGAAGGCGAGAGCTTCGCTCAGGGGCTGCACCAAAAGCAGGGTAGAGCCCTTCAAGGCCTCGTGCTTGAGGGTGGAGTTCACCGTCCCGATCACCTTCCCGAGCATCATGAGATCTTTTCCCTCTCTACGTCCAGGTTGTCCACGATACCCACGACGGCGCAATCCACCGGGACGAACGGCTTGGGAAGGGCCATCGCCGCTTCCCTGCCTCCGGTGCAGAGGCCCAGCTCGCCCACTCCGATGCCGACGGTGTCGGCGGCCACGATCGGAGAGCCCTTCGGGAGGCGCTCCTCGTCGAGGGGTTGCACGATCAAGAGCGTTATTCCCAGTAGGTTCGGATCTTTCTCGGTGGCCACCACCGTTCCGATAATTTCAGCCACGAACAAAGTTTTTTCCCCCTTCGATCTTCAAAACAGGAAGTTGTTGAGGTCTTCGTGAGGGTTGGGGATGACCACCTGGCGCACCAGCATGCCGGAGCCCTTGATCGAAGCGGTGGCCTCTTCCATCGCTGCCTGGACGTCTTCCAGGTTCCCCGTGATGACGAAGAAGGACTTTCCGCCCAGCCCCGCGGGCGAGCGAATCTCGATCAATTGAACCTCGGTCGCCTTGACCGCCTTGTCGGCGGCGATGATGGCCGAGGCCAAGGAAAAGGTCTCGAAGACTCCGAGGGAATCGAAAGAGCTGATAGGGGAGACCCCGTCCAGGGCGGGAGCCACGGAAGGATGGACGTGGGGCAGGAAGAGCTCGTCCACCACGGTCTCGGCGCCCACCTCGCCGCCCTTATGGAAGGATTCCTCGACCGCGGCCACTTCGCCCGAGAAGAGCACCAAATATTTGCCCGGGCAGGTGGTCATGGAGCGATGGATGCGCACCGGGGCCTTCTTGGCGATCGCGTCGGTGACCAAAATGCCGTAGGCGATGCTGTTCAGTTCGATCATGCCGATTGCCGGATCCATCTATGCTCCTTCTCTCTCGATGGTGATCCCCTTTTCACCGATTTTCCGGACGATCCCGGAAATGCTGGCGTGGATGCGGGCGCCCAGCTTGCCGTTCGGAGACTGGGCGATCGCCTGTCCCATCTTCACGATTTCGCCCTCTCGAACCATCGGCACCGCCGCCACCCCGATATGCTGCTTCAAGGAAATGACGACTCGCTTCGGCTCGATCTTGACGGGATCGAAGGGGGCGGGGCGATCGTATTCCGCGAGTCCCAGCCGGCGCACCAGACGCGCCTGGCTGATCTTCCGATTTTCGTACTCTCGATCGGGAACGACGTCCCGCCGAAGGTGGGGGTTCTTGAAGCCGGCCTGGGCGAACTCTTTCCTGATGGCCTGGTTGACCTGGGCGGGGGAGAGTTCCATGGGGCAGGCGTAGAAAGAGCACAGCCCGCAGTTGCAGCAGAGCATGGCGCTGGTGATCGGGGCTTCCGCTGCATCCAGTCCCAGGTTCAGGGAGCGCATGGTTTTGTGGGGCTCGACGTGGTGTCCCAGGAGGTTGCGGGGGCAAACGCTGGTGCACTGGGTGCACTGGCAGCAGGCGGCCTTGCTCCGGCGCAACTGGGTCGACAGGGGCATTTTCTTGCGCTTGATCAAGTAGTGGTCTTCCGGCAAAACGATGATGCCGCCCGAGGTCTTCGAAACGCGGCTTTCCATGGGACAAACCACTTCCCCGGTCATGGGGCCGCCGGAGATGACGGCGTAATCCGGAAACTTCGGGCCTCCGGCCTGCTCGATCAGGCGAATGAAGGAGATCCCCAGGGGAGCCAGGAAGACCGAGGGGCGAGCGACCGCGCCGGTCACCGTGACGTAGCGGTGGGTCACCGGCTGGTCGTCCAGGGCGCGAGCCACGTTGATGAGGGTGTTGACGTTGCAAACCACCGCCCCCACGTCCAACGGCAAGCCGCCCTCGGGCATGACCCTTCCCGTCGCCTCGTAGGTGAGCACGGCCTCGTCACCCGCCGGGTAAACCGATTCCAACTTCAGGATCCGGAGGTCCTTCTCTTTTTCGACGAGCTTCGAAAGAGCGGAAACCGCTTCCTCGTATTTTGCCTTGAGGGCCAGGACTCCCTCTTTGGCGCCGGTGGCGACCATGGCGGCCTTGAGGCCCCGGACGAGTTCTTCCGGGTACAGGGCCATGATCTGCTGATCCGAGCGCAGCAGCGGCTCGCATTCGGCTCCGTTGGCGATCACGACTTTCGCTTGTGCCGACAACTTGACGTGGGTGGGAAACCCCGCCCCGCCCGCGCCGACCACGCCGGCCGAGCCGACCTTCTGGATGATTCTATCTTTTTCGGCCGCCATCAAAGCTCCTCATTCAAACGATCCGGAAGGAGTCCTTCAGGACACAGCGCCTGAGGCGCACGAAGTTTCTCGGGGCCGTCACGCCCTCCCCGGTGGGACTGGCGATGGTGTAGGAAGCGAAGCCTTCGCCTTCGAAGCCCAATCCCCCGTAGGCGGGGCCGTTCTTCACGAAGATCGAGCAATCCATCGCCCTGGCCATCTTGGTCAGGGCGTCGATGTTGCGGGAGTGCATGGTGGCCGTGTGGCGATAGCCATGCTCGCAGGCTTTCGCCAGCTCGATGGCCTCGTCGACGTCGCGAACCCTCACGATGGGGATCACCGGCATCAATTGCTCCGTCCAAACCATGGGGTGATTGCGGTTGACCTCGCAGAGGACGATCCGACAGGAGTCGGGGGCCTCGATGCCGATGGTCTTGAGGATGAAGTTGGCGTTCTTGCCGACGTAGTCCTTGTTGATCACCGATTCCTTGCCGGGGCCCTTGTTTTCCTTGAGGATGACCTTCATGAGGCGCTCGGTCTGAGATTCGTTGATCTCGTAGGCGCCGCACTTCTTGAGTTCTTCCTTGAGGCGATCGGCTATCGCCGCCACCGCGATGATTTCCTTCTCGAGGACGCAGATGATGTTGTTGTCGAAACCGGCGCTGTTGTAGATGTGGCGGGCCGCCTTGACCGGATCGGCGGTTTCGTCGACCACGGCGGGCGGGTTGCCGGGACCCGCGGCGATCACCTTCTTGCCGGAATTCATGGCCGCCGCTGCCACGCCGGGCCCGCCGGTGACCACCAACAATTTGACACCGGGGTGCTTCATCATGGTGTTGGCCGACTGGATGGTGGGCTCGGCGACGGTGCACAGGAGGTTCTCGGGGCCGCCGACCTTCATTGCCGCCTCGTTGAGGATCTGGATGATCTGGTTGGTGACCTTTTTGCCGTTGGGATGGGGGTTGAAGACCACGGTGTTGCCGCCGGCCAGCATTCCGATGCCGTTGGAGATCACCGTCTCACTGGCGTTGGTGACGGGAGTGATCGACCCGATGACGCCCCAGGAGGCCCACTCGAGGAGGGTGAGCCCGTTGTCGCCCGTGAAGGCCTGAGGCTGCAGGTCCTCGGTCCCGGGAGTCTTCAGGGCCGCCAAATGGATCTTCTTGATCTTGTCCTCGACCCGGCCCAACCCCGTCTCGTCCAGCGTGTTGCGAGCCAAGACCTCGGCGTTCTTGACGGAAGCCTCGCGCATGGCCTGGATGATCTCGCGACGCTTCTCGAGGGAGAAGGCGGAATAAACGAGGTGGGCCTTGCCGGCCGCTTCGATAGCCGCCTCGATGGTCGGAAAGACGCCCAATCGCCCGCTCTGAGGGGACGTTGAAGCACTGCCTACCGTCGATGAGCCGGCCGAATCGACGCGGTCCAGGACCTTGCGCACGATGGAGCGGATTTGATCCTCGTTGACTTGCATTTAGTTCACTTCCGCATACTTTTGATATTTGACGTCGCCGCGGACTTCCCAGGTGTCGACGATCGCCATGATGACGGTGTCGACGGGCTTGTTCTCGGTCAGCGGGGTTTGACGAGCCGAACTACCGGCCGCGCAGAGCACCATTTCCCCCTCGCCGGCGCCGACGGAATCGACGGCCACCACGTAGCTGCCGGTCGCCTTCCCCTCGAGATCGACCTGCTGAACGAGCAACAGCTTCATCCCGATCAGCTTCTCGTCCTTCTGATCGGCAACCACGGTGCCGGCGACTTTCCCTAAGAGCATGTTTTGCTCCCTTCATGAAGTCCTACCCCCACGAGGGGGCAGGACGTTCGATTCAATGAGACGTGCAAGAGTGAGACGGCCAATGCGCGTCTCTACGGGTTATTATGCTTCCTTGTCGGCTTCGGCTTTGCGGCCGAGGGGCAGGATCTGGTCGACGCTGGTGTGGGGACGGGCGATGACGTGGACGGCGACCATCTCGCCGACTTTTTCGGCAGCGCGGGAGCCGGCCTCGGTAGCGGCCTTGACGGCGGCGACGTCGCCGCGGACCACGACGGTCACGTAGCCGCCTCCGGTCTTCTCGTAGGAAACCAGATCCACCTTGGCCGCCTTGACCATGGCGTCGGCCGCTTCAACCGTGGCGGCGAAACTACGGCACTCGATCATTCCCAATGCATCAGCCATTTCATTTACTCCTTCAAACGAGACGTGCCACCGGCGCGCCTCTACGGTACCGAAAAACACGATGAAAGATTATTCCTCTTCGCTTTTCCCGTTGACGGCCTCGATGGCCTCGATGGCGGCTTGAGAAGCGACCATCATCTCGCCTTCTTCTCCGGCCAGGTAAACGCGGCCGAAGGCTCCCGTGGAACGAACCCTCACGATGTTGACGTCGGCGGCCTTGACGGCCTCGTTGGCGGCCAGCACCGCGTAGCCCGCGGGGCAGACTTCCATGACGAAGAGGGTCTGCCGAGCCAGCACCATCATGCCGCGGTCATCTTCGCGGTTGATGAGCATGGCCTGGTGATCGTCCACCCGGCGGATGAGGTGGGAGGCGAGAATTTTCGGCTTGACCCGATCCGCTTCCTTCATCCCCAGGGAATCGAGGATGGCGCTTCCGGCCTGACGAACGTCGGCCTGGGAGGGAGAGTGCAGGGCGAGCATCCCGTAACGGCGCTCGACTTCCTGCTCGACCGGGAAGACCTTGACGGACTTCAGGGCGACGTCCATCAGGGGGTGGACTTCCATCCCGGGAGAGACCTCGAGGTAGAGGGCGGCCTCTCCTTCGACCGGCAGGAAGCCGTTTCCGACGGAGGCGGCATAGGCGGCGAATTGAGGCTGCAGGTTATCGAGGAAGACGAAGGTCCGAAGTTGGATTTTTTCCCGCAAAGAGAGTTCCTTTCCTTGACTAGTGAGAAGTGAGTAGTTATTAGTGAGAAGTACGAAGTACGAAGCGAAGGGCGATTAGGAAAACCTCGTTCGTCGCCCTCCACTTCTCACTAATAACTCCCCGTCCCTTTTTTGCCCTGGACGATCTCGACGGAGGCGGAGGCGCCGATGCGGGTGGCACCGGCCTTGACCATGGCCGCGGCCGTCTGGAAGTCCCGGACCCCGCCCGAAGCCTTCACGCCCATTTCCTTGCCGACGGTCAGGCGCATGAGGGCGATGTCCTCGACCGTGGCTCCGCCCTTCGAGAAACCGGTGGAGGTTTTTACGAAATCGGCGCCCGCTTCCTTGGAGAGGGCGCAACCGGCCACCTTCTCTTCGTCGTTCAAGAGGCCGGTCTCGAGGATCACCTTGCAGATCGCGCCCAACTGGTGGCAGGCCCCGACGACGGCGCGGATGTCGTTCTCGACCTGGCGATAATTCTGACTCTTGAGGGCCCCGATGTTGATGACCATGTCGATTTCACCGGCGCCGTTCTCGATGGCGTTCCTGGCCTCGAAGGCCTTGACCTCGGAGGTGGTGGCGCCCAGGGGAAAGCCGATGACGGTGCAGACCTTGACGGGGCAACCCCGCAAAGACTTGGCGGCCTGGGCCACGTTGGTGGGGTTGACGCAAACCGAGGCGAAGGTGAAACGACGGGCTTCGTCGCACAATTTGGCGACTTCGGTCTCCGTCGCGTCGGCTTTCAATAAAGTATGGTCGATCATGCGGCCGATCTGGGCTCCGGCGGGCGAAGTACCGAGCGCGGAGGAAACCCGACTCGCCCCGGCCTCGACCATGACCTGAACCCTGGAAGGGCAGCGGGAGACGCATTTTCCGCAGGCCTGGCAGCTTTTTCCGTCACAGGTAGAGGACTTTCCTTCGTGGGTCAGGCTGGTGAAGCCCAATTTCTCGAGTCTCTCGGCCTGGTCCTCGTCGGAAGGGGAAAAGAAGATTTGCTTGTGGCGGGCCAGGGCATCCTTGNNAATCCTTCAGGATGGCGGCCGGACCGTGAGAGCGAGGGGCGTTCAGCTGATGCTCCACGGCACGGGGAAGCGACGGAACCACCAGGTAATCGGCGAGGGCGGCCAGATCGTTGGCCTGGGGCTCTCCCTCGAAGTGAAAGGCGCAGCCTGCCAGGCGCTCGGTCTCGAAGACCTGCTTCGCGTAGCGGGGAAGCCAGACCGTGACGTTGGCCTCGGATTCGCGCAGGTGCTCCAGGGTATCCCAGAAGACCCGGTTGTCCTCGGCGTATACCATGAGGACGGTGGCGCTCCCGACGGAAACCACGTTCCTGGAGTTTTGGGGGAAGATCTCTCTGGTCACCTGATCCACAATCGCTCGAATATCCATATCCCTACCTTCGGTGAAGTGAGAAGTGAGAAGTGAG
>DOBT01000200.1 GCA_003503675.1 Cyanobacteria bacterium UBA8530
TCATGCAGTTCCACCCGACCTGCCTTCATGCCCAGGGCATTCCCCCTTTCCTGATCTCCGAGGCGGTGAGGGGCGAAGGCGCCGTCTTGAGAAACGAAAAGGGCGAGGCCTTCATGGAGAAATACCACGCCCAGGCGGACCTGGCACCCCGGGACATCGTCAGCAGGGCGATCTTCCAGGAACTGCGGGAATGCGGGGAAAAGGTCGTCTGGCTCGATCTCGCGCCCATCGGCAAAAAGTTCCCCCTTCGCTTTCCCACCATCAACGCCTACCTCGAGAAGTGGGGAATCCCTCCCTCCAGGCTCCCCGTGGCTCCGGCGGCCCACTACTTCCTGGGCGGAATCCGCACCGATCTCTGGGGCAGGACGAACCTCGAGGGCCTCTATGCCGTGGGGGAGGTCGCCGCCACGGGGGTCCACGGTGCCAATCGCCTCGCGAGCAATTCCCTCCTGGAAGGGATGGTCTTCGCCCACCGCGCCGCCCAGGCCATCCTCGGGAAAAAAGAAGAAAAGAAGAAACTGCGATTTTTGGCTNNCCCCCGCCACGCCCGCTTTCTTTCAGCGAAAGAGGGTGCAGGAAACCATGGACCGATACGTCGGTCTGATCAGGGACCGTCGAGGCCTGCTTTTGGCCTTGAGCGAACTCGAAAAGCTCGAGGAAAACAGCCTCTTCGTCGAGTTGGCCAAGCTGATGACCCGCTCCGCGCTCTGGCGCGAGGAAAGCCGCGGGGGGCACTTCCGCTCCGANNGTGGGGCGACCTGTCCACTCGAGCCCTTCCGGATCGGAAGGCCGAGGCGACCGTCCTCTTCAAGGAACCCGGGGTCATGGCCGGTTTTCCCGTCTTCAAGCGGGTCTACCAACTGCTCGATCCCGAATTGACCTTCGAGGCCCTGGTCACGGAAGGGGAGCAAGCTTCGGCCGGGCCGGTGGCCCGGATAAGAGGCAGCGCCCGGTCCATCCTTATGGGGGAGAGGGTGGGGTTGAATTTCCTGCAACGCCTATGCGGAATCGCCACCCTTACCCACGAAATGGCCTCCCTCCTTCCCCCGAAGACCTTTTTGCTCGATACCCGCAAGACCACCCCCGGCTTGCGAATCCTGGAGAAGTACGCCGTCCGGATGGGGGGTGGGAAGAACCACCGTTTCTGCCTTTCCGACGCGGCCATGATCAAGGACAACCACATCGTCCTGGCCGGTGGGGTGAAGGAGGCGGTTCGATTGGTGAGAGCTCAACTGCCCTCCACCTCTTTGATCGAGGTCGAGGCGGACACCCTCTTCCAGGTCGAGGAGGCACTCGAGGCGGGCGCCGACATCATCATGCTCGACAACATGTCCCTCGCGGAAATGAAGGAAGCGGTTTCCCTCGTCGCGGGAAAAACCAAACTCGAGGCCTCCGGCAACGTCGACCTCGCCAACATCGAGGGAATCGCCGCCACCGGGGTGGATTTCATCAGCAGTGGCTCGCTCACCCGAAACGTCCGCTCACTCGACATTTCCCTCGACATGTCAGGCGAATAGGCGCAAGAACAGGGTTTTCGACGAGGCGAGCTCTTTTTTCAACTCGAAGAAAGAAAGGAAGCGGTTTTCTTTGGGGCAGATGCCGATCAGGCAATCCTCGATCAGGCGCAGCCTTTCGGGAAGAGGAAGGCCCACTTCGAAGATACGCGCGGTGTCGGCAGGCCGGAGAGCCACGAGAACCCCGTTTTCGAGTTCCTCGAGGACAT
This sequence comes from Cyanobacteria bacterium UBA8530, assembly GCA_003503675.1. Taxonomy (GTDB): domain Bacteria; phylum Cyanobacteriota; class Sericytochromatia; order S15B-MN24; family UBA8530; genus UBA8530. Next base: position 1,724 of record DOBT01000200.1, read on the forward strand.
GAAAGGGACTGGAGGCGCCTTCCGTCACGACCAGGCAAGTCCTCAGCTTCATGAATCCTTCTCCTTTTCTGCCAGGATACCCATCATTTCCTGAAGGGAACAGTAGCCCGCCTTGACGAGGACGTGACTGAGAAGCCTTCCACTGGCGAGGCTCTCCTCGACCGAGTCCAAAAGCTCCTCCTTGTTGAGCAGCCCTTTTCGAAGGAGAAGGCGTCCCAATGCGACGTCCTCCAGGGCCTCCTTCAAACGAGCCGAGATCTGCTCCGGATCGCGATAGCCCATCAGGCAAAGCGATTGAATGGTGTAGTAGCAGGTCCGCTCCATTTGCTCGACCGAACTGGAAAACTCGCTTCTCATGCCTCGACCCCCTTTCGACACTCGCAGCCGAAATCCGCCAGAGCCCTCTGGAAGGCCATTCTCTGAGTAGAAGCCGTCGGTTTGGGAAGGTGGCCGGCGGCACCGGATTTGAGCATCTCGGCAACAGCCTTTTCCTCGTTGGTGCAGACGAGAATGGTCGCCGTGGGACAAAAGCGCTTGAAAATCCTCACGAGCTCCCCGCCGGACATGCTCGGAAACTCCGCCTCGGTGAGGATGACGCTCGGACAGTGGTTGAGGACCTTTTCGATGGCGTCGCTGGGCTCCTGGGCCTGGTAAATCGTGCGAAAGTTGACTTCCCTACAAAAGATCGAAAGAAGGTTGCAGTCGAAGCGGGAGGGGTCGGCGATGAGGATGCTGAAATCTTGCTTTGACATGGCTTTTTTCCTTTCCGCGAATCCTCTACATATTTCTTTACATTTCGTGCCTCAATCTTAGCCGAGGAGATTTCTTTCTGTCAAATCGAACGAAGTCATCCTCGACCGTGAAGGGAAGGGAAAGGGATAAGAGGAAAGGTTTGAAAGGGGGATGAAAGGGGCCTTTGACCCCCAAAAAGGCGGCCCCTCGCGATCTCTCGCCAAGGGGCCGCCTTCCTTAAATCCTTAATACTTCTTCATAAAAATGGCTTAAAATGAGGATTTCCTGCTATAATCCCCTTTTGAAAAGCGAAGGTGACATGCAGATTTGGCGCCTGATCGATCTCGGGATCAACACGGCCTTCGAGAACATGGCCATCGACGAAGCCCTCCTGGAGGCCCATGTCCTCGGCCTCACCCCTCCGACCCTGCGCTTCTACGAATGGTACCCCGCCGCCTTGTCGATCGGCTATGCCCAGAGCAGCCTCGATGTGGATAGAAACAAATGCCTCCACCTCGGCATCGACGTCGTGCGCCGTGCGACAGGGGGGAAGGCCGTGCTCCATCAGGGAGAACTCACCTACAGCGTGGTGTCCTCGTCCCGTTTCGGCTTGAAAGGTTCGGTCAAGGAGACGTATCGAATGCTCTCGGAGGCGATCGCCCTGGGCCTCCGTTCCCTGGGGGTTCCCGCCTCCCTCGAGCCAGGCACCCTTCGCTCCGGACCTCAGACCGCCTGTTTCGCGGCGGCGACTCCCGCCGATCTGGTCTGCGGAGGAAGGAAATTAGTGGGCAGCGCCCAGGTGCGGCGCGGAGACTCGGTACTTCAGCACGGCTCGATCCCCCTCGACCAGGACCCCCGTCTCCTGAAACTCATCCTGCCGGATGCCCCCCCACCCAACAACCTCGGCGAATTTCTCGGAAGGACTCCCTCCCGGGAAGAAATCAAGGAAGCCTTGATCGAGGGTTTCAAGCAATGCTTGGGAGTGGAGATCATCCCCTGTTCGCTTTTACCCTGCGAGGAAGAGCTCGCGAGGAGGGCGAACCGTTTCTCGCGCTTGCTCGGCTAGAAAAGGGAGGGGTTCTTCCGGATGGCTTGCAGGAAGAAGGGGACGATCATCGGATCGAACTGGCTTCCGGCACAACGCTCGATCTCCATGACGGCCACTTCCCGCTCGAGAGCGGGGCGATAAGGTCGGGTCGAGGTCATGGCGTCGTAGGTGTCGGCCACGGCGATGATGCGGGAAGGCAGAGGGATAGACTCACCCGCAAGCCCCTGGGGATAGCCCTTGCCGTCCCAGCGCTCGTGGTGGCTCAGGATCAGCGGCGACACGGGATACGGGAACGGCACGGCGCTGATGATGTCGGCGCCGACCTTCGGGTGCGCGCGGATCTTCTGGAACTCCTCCGGCGTGAGCGGGCCCGGCTTCGACAGGATGTGCTCGGGCACGGCGAGCTTGCCGATGTCGTGCAGGAGGCCGCCCAGCTTNNCCGATTTTCCCGATGTCGTGCAGCATCCCGGCCGTCTCGATCAAAGTGAGCAACTGCGGCTCCAGGTCCATCTCCCCGGCGATGAGGCCCGAGTATGCGGTAACCCTCTCGGAATGGCCGCGGGTATAGGAATCAGAGGCCTCGATGAGGTTGACCAGGGCCAGGAGACTGTCCCGGAAAAGAAGCTCGAGATCGAGCTTGAGGTTGGCGTTTTCGATGGCGACGGCCGCGAAACCCGCGAGAGCCTGGAAGAGATCCAGCTCCTCCTCGTTGAAGGAAGCCCGGTTGGTCTTGTTGATCACTTCGAGAGCCCCAAGGATTTTTTTATCGGTCTTGAGGGGGACGCAAAGGATGGTGCGGGTGACGAAAGAGGTTTCCTCGTCCACTCCCTTGTACCAGCGCGGGTCGTTTTGGGCATCGACGATCAAGAGCGGTTCGCCCGTCAAAGCGACCGTTCCCACGATCCCCAGTCCCAGGGGGACCCGCAGGTTTTTCAATTTCTCCGGGTTTTGGCCGCGAACGCAGTGAAAGAAAAGCTCTTTCTTCTCTTCGTCGATCAGGAA